>SHXX01000021.1 GCA_009693165.1 Chloroflexota bacterium | reverse complement strand
CCTCCAAACGGGCGTTCGCCGCGCGGAGGTCAACGATCACCGCCCGCAGCTCAGCAATGGTTGCCTGCAGGGTGGCGATCACGGATGGCATCACTCAACAGAACGCGGAGGGAATACCACCCGGCACCCTACCCCCGTGAACGGTTACAGCTGGACCAGGCGTCCAAAAAACTTGCCCGGACGCTGAAGGCACGTCTGGCAGCGTCAGGGCGTAGACCATCAGGGTTAGTACTGCAGCGGTGAGGCACGCAATGGCAGCGAGATCTCGGCGTGGGATTGGTGAGTTAGTCATGGAGGCCTCATCGTGTCATCATGGCATTAGTTTGTCAACCTTGCCGTGAACTAGCGGTGCGTGTCATGACTATGGTGACAGATCGTAAAAATGGGTCTTATTCAATTCCTTGCGTGGGTGTGGCCTCGAAATGAGGCACTCGGGCTGCACCGGGGCCAGAGGGGCAACACTTTGGCGCTTCGGAATAATCGGAGCGGTTGAGGCTTATATTCCCCGCAACTCGCGGTAGGTGACCAGGCCGGGGTCAACCACGATGGCCCGGGAAAGTCGCACTTGTCGATCCTCGACACTTGTGCCGGGCATCGTCGCTGCGCGTGCAGAGGCTCCTGCAGCGAGGGCGGACCACGCCGGGGTCATCATGATCGACACCACGACGCAAGGTGCGACGACGTTGTGAGTCCAATTTGCCGCTGAGGTCGTGCTGATTGAGGGTCTGTGTGAGTACATCACGCACACGGCCACCATGGCTGCGGCTGCAGAGATGCCCCACGTCGCCGGGTCGGTCGGACCATCTGCGATGACCATCGTGAGAACAACGCCCGACGTGGCAATCGCACACCCGGTGCCCACAGCACGCAGACTGGGGCTAGGGTTTTGGTCGGCTGAGGGCATAGCGGGGCCGTCGGAGACGGACGACGCCTCGGCGGCCGTCTGAAATGCGGCCCGCGCTAAGGCCACCGCGACCAATGCCCACGTGGCAAGTACCTGCGCGGTGCCGTCCACACCAGTGAGGCTTGCCACGCCAGACGTGACAAGCAATGGGACGATCGTGCGGTCGGCGGTGAACGCTTCGTCCTGACCGCCGAACCGCACGGAGACGACCACCGTCGCCACCGCAAGGACGGCAGCGGTGGCAAGTCCGATGGCCCCCTGCGTCAATAGGATGTCGAGGGGCGCGGCGTGCGCTCGGTCGAATGGTTGCCCAGCGGCGTCGGTCCCGATCAGCGCGACCTGAGACTCCGGTCCGTAGCCGATTGCGCGACGGAGAAGCGACGACATTGCGCGATGGTCCGGCAGGGTCGAGATCGCTTCAAGGTCGGCCATCTGGTGACCTGAGCTTGCCATTGCTGTGCCGACCCAACGCGGGTCGAGCACGCGAGACCCATAGCGGAAAGTGTCAAGTGAGGATGCCCACGCAATCTCGCGCGTGCCGATAGTGTCGCGACCGACGGCATTGGCTTGTGCCTGCACCTCGGCCATCGCGCCGCCACCACCGATTGAGCCGGCCGGCAACGCCCGGACTGCCCGGACCGTCGCAGGTAACGCCGATCCGGCGACGAACGCGACAACCGTCACGCTTCCCGCGACGGCGACGCCTATCCCCGCACGGCGCACAAGACCCGCCGGTCGTGGCAGAACCGCAAGGGTGACCCACGTGGAGGCGCCTATGCCAAGCGCAATTGCTGGGCCCCGACTGCGACTTGCACCGATCGCTGCGATGCATGCGACGGCCACGATTGCCCACAGGTACGCGCGCCAACGGACTTCCCTGCTCTTCAATAGTGTGGGGTTTGAGGATTTGGACTGGGGACCGAGAGTGACTCCAGCATTCGCGTAGTCCGCGGGCCACGCGATCAGGGCGGAAGCGACCACTGACGCGGGTACCACGGTCCACTCGACCTCCGGCCATTTGATCCCGGCTAGGCGCGTGGCGATCGCTAGGGCGACGCCGATGGCAACGAAGAAGATAGAGATCGCCCCCCGGGGAGCGGGAGGGCTTCCTTCCATGATTTCGCTGGTTACGGATCCGTTGGCGGGCGTCAGTTCGCCCTCGCCTCCGGATACCGGAAGGTTGCGCGATGCCGTCCACGCCTCGTGCGCCAGGGCCATCGCGGCGACGGCTGACATCGCCATCATCGTTGCGAGGTTTACTGGGTTGCCTAAGGTGCCTGAGGCCCGATCGGTCGACGCTATTCCCCCGCTGACGAGGTCATATCCGACTGATTGGCCGATCGCGATGGTTGCCGGGATGATGCCTCCGAGCCCAATGGCCCGGACGATGTTGCGGGCGCCACTACTTGTACGAAGGATTGGCCATGACAAGGCAATCGCAACAACGACGGTTGCGACGAAAAGCGTTCCCTGTCCTCTGATAAGAGTGCCGAGAAGACTTGATCGGGGCACGATTGATGCTGCGGTCGAAGCAACTGCGACAACGAGAAATGTGGCGAGCGATGCAAGGGCGGTACGAAGCCACGGATTGTCATGCCGCCACGTCATCCGGATCTGCTTCAGAGCCACTCGCCACGCCCCAGTAGAGATCGCCCGGATGATTGCGACTCCAAGGATCATGGCGACGATGAATGTCTTCGGGGGCTCGATTGGTGCGAGGACGTCGGGAGCATAGACAACGTATGAAGCCACGATTGCAACCGGGATCATCTGCGCGATCCGCGCACCCACTGGTCTGCGGATCACCAGGCGGAGGCGCCGCCGTCGAGGGCTACCACCTGGCCGGTGAGGTAGTCGGAGGCGGGTGATGCGAGGAAGACCGCCACGCCGGCGAGGTCGGCTTCGTCGCCAAGGCGGCCGAGAGGAATACGATCGACGAGCGCGTCCTCGTGTTCGCTCACCACTCCCTCGGACAGGCGGGTCGGGAAGAAGCCCGGTGCAAGTGCGTTGACAGTGATCCCATGCACGGCCCACTCGACGGCGAGTGCGCGTGTCAGCGCCTCAATTGCACCCTTGCTTGCGGTATACGCCGCGGCCGTCACGACCGCGGGGTCGGTTCCACGCTGGGCCATGATGGAACTCAGGTTGATGATCTTGCCCCGGATGCGCCGCCTCGGCGGAACGCTGCCGGGTTCCGTCGCAGGCTGATCGATGATGTGCTTTGCGAACCTTTGCGACAGGGTGAATGATGCGGTCAGGTTGGTGTCGATGACCGTTCGCCACCGGTCGATGGGATGGTCGAGACTGGGGGTTCCCCACGTGATGCCCGCGTTGTTCACGAGAATGTCAACGTGACCCCACCGTTCGATGATCGCGTCGAACAGGGCTTCACATTGGACCGGATCGGTGATGTCGCAGGTGCGGGCAAGGCAGTCATGCCCCGAAGCGGCGAAATCGGACGCCGTCGCATCAAGCCATGACGCGCGCCTCGCGGTGATGGCAATCCGCGCGCCTGCTTGGGCGAGTGCCTCGGCGATGGTCCGGCCGAGGCCACGGCTACCTCCGGTCACCAAGGCCACCGCGCCGTCCAGGCGGAATGAATCTAGGACCGTGGGGGTTTCGGTCACGGATGAGGCCTCGCAATCATGATCATGCCTGCGGGTTCCCTTGGTGTCAGGCTCGATGGGCAGCGGCACCCTGTGCGGCCCAGATCAGGCCACGGGTAACCATGGTCAAGGCCTCGGCGGTGTCGAAGACCGACGCAACGTGTCCGAGGCTCGTGTACCAGACCCGTCCCAGCCCCCACCGTTTGGTCCACGTGACGGGCATCATCACGCCTGGCATCTCGTCGCGGTCGACGGCATCTTGTACGGACTGGTCGAACTCGTCACCAGACGCCGCCCCAATGGCCACATGGGTGGTGGCATGCACGGTCACGCCCGGATCGACGTGCATGTAGTACAGCTCCGACTGGATTGTGAAGTCGGCCATGACGGCGGTACTGACGTGCGGAACCGGTCCGATGCGCACACGGTATATTGCCGGCGCGTTCCCCGGGTGCGCGACCCACTGGCCTCCGGTCATGAACTGGTAGTCGGTATCATCACGGAAGGCATCACACATCCCGCCGTGCCACCCGCCGATGCCAACCCCGGCGCGGACGGCAGCGATGAGAGGTTTCACCTGTTCCTTGGTAGCGGCGCGGTCCATCGTGCGCAAGGGCACGACCAGGTCGAGCGAGCGCAGGTGGTCGATGTCCATCAGGCTGTCCAGGGAGTCGGAGATCTCGACATGGACGCCGGCCTCACGCAAGGAAGCAGCCACCCGTTCTGACGCCTGGACAGGTTCGTGGCCGGCCCAACCGCCGTGGACGATCAAGGCATTCAATGCAGTCAAGTCAGCTTCTCCGGGTAATTTCGTGGTCGACGGCGGTTGCGAAGTCGTCAATGCGGGCGCGACAGACGTCCAGGCTGTCTTTCCAGAAGCCGACTGAACCGAAGTCGATGCCGAACCGGTGGCCGAGTTGGGCCGCGCTTTCCATGCCGGTATGGGCGAGGAGGTCATCGAAACTGCGGCGGAACGGTGGTGCATCCTGTTCGTAGCGGGCGTAGAGGCCCAACCCAAACAGGAGGCCGAAGGTGTATGGCCAGTTATAGAACGACCGTGTGCTGTAGTAATGAGGCTTCATCGCCCACATGAAGGCGTGGAGCTGGTCGGTGTCCAGACCGTCTCCGTAGGTCTCGCGCTGCGCCCCGAGCATGAGGTTGTTCAGTTCCTCGACGCTGAGTTCCCGCTTGGCGCGCTGTCCGAAGACGCGGGTCTCCAGGAGGAAGCGCGAGTGGATGTCAACCACGATTTGCGAGGCGTTCTCGAGGAAGGCGTCCAGCATGGTCAACCGGTCGGCACCGGCGGCCCGGTCAAGCGCGGCGGTCGTCACGAGGGTCTCGCAGAAGATGCTTGCCGTTTCGGCAAGGGGCATGGGTGTCGCACGTTGCGTTGCGGTGCGGTCGGCTAGGTTGATGTTGTGATACGCGTGTCCGAGTTCGTGGGCGAGGGTCTGGACGCTGTTGAAACTGTGGGCGAAATTCATGAAGACGCGGGACTCGTCGGCCCGGACGCTCATGCAAAAGGCGCCATCCCGTTTGCCATCGCGTGGTTCGGCGTCGACCCATCGTTCACGCATTGCCCGGCGGGCGACCCCGGCGAGGCGGTCGGAATAATCCGCAAAGCGATCGATCACGAAAGCCTCGGCCTCCGGATACGGCCACGAGCGCGCACCCTGACCCAGTGGGGCGAAGAGGTCGCACCAAGGCAATGGCCCGGCATGTCCGAGGAGGCGGGCCTTGGCGCGGAAGTAGCGTCGGAAGTCCGGGAATGAGGCAACGCAGGCCTCGTGCATTGCCGAGAGGGTCTCGCGTTCGACGTTGTTGCCGAACAGGGCAGGCGCGAGGGCATCGGGCCATCCGCGTCGTGCATTCAGGGTGACGACCTCTCCCTTGATGCCGTTCATTGCGGCGGCGAGGGGCACTCCCACGGTCTCCCACCCACGAAGTTCGGCCTCATAGGCGGCCTTGCGGACGTGCGGGTCGGCGTCGTGCGCGAGGCCCCGCACGGCACTCATCGGTAGGGTGCGGGTCGTGCCGGCACGTTCGTCATTGACCGCTTCCGGGAACTCGACGGCGACGGCCAGACGCGAGGTGATGTTTCCGTGCAACTTCGCCCACGCTGAACTGCCGGATATCGTGAGGTGGGCGGACAGGTCTTCCTCAGCCTCCGACATCTGGTGACGGGCGGCGATGGCAGCCTTGCGGACGGCAAATGCATGGTGCGAAGCCTCGGTTGACCGCGCAATCAAGGCATCGCTGTCGAAGGATCCGACCCATGCGGTATGGCGTGTCCACACGGTCGAGAGGTCAACCAGAAGCTTGTCGAGTTCCGAATACGCGCCTTGCGCCGCCGTGTTCCGCGCATCCGTGCTGATGAAGGCATGGAGGTAGGACGACAGCAGCCGCACATCATCGCCGATGCCATTCAGTTCGCGGGTGATCTCGTCGTAGGCAGCAACCGCGGCATCACTGGCTGATGGGTGGTCGTGACGACGGATGTCCAGGATGTCGGCGCGTTCGCGCAGGGACGCGACGCGGATCCTGAGGGCATCAACGGCATCGCGGAACTCGGATGACTCGACGGCCGGGAAGTAGGCGGAGACGTCCCAGTGAGGCAAGGATGAGGCTACGGTAGCGTCGCTGGACATCGGCCCTCCGGTACGGATTGAATAGGACGCTCAAGGCGTCTCAATCGGCACTATACCGCGGTCCCAGCAAATGTCCGGTTGGGTCTCTGGGCCCTCAAGGCGTCTCAGCCAGAGGGGCCAGGCGGGCCAGCGAGGTGGGTTCGGGATGACACTCACCATCGATTCGGGGTCTCCGCCTTCCGACCGGAGGGGGCCGGTCGGAAGGTCTGGTTGCACGGTCAGATGGACCAGGCACCCAAATCGTCAGGCGTTCGGGGTATCGGTGCCACTCTTGACTGGTGTCGGCACCGGGGTGCCCGGCGGGCCACCACGGCGTCCGCCCTCACCGGGACCACCCTTTGGTCCGGGCATTCCTCCCCGGCCACCCCGGCCACCCTTGCCCGGTGTGGGTGCCGTCCCGGTCATGACCTGGTCGATCATCGACGCGGCACGTTCCTTCATCTTGGTCGCTTGATCGGCGGTTGCCTTCCCGGCCTTGACGGCGTCGTCAATGCGGGTCTGGGCCTGCGCAACGAGGGCGGCTTTCACCTTGGCCGGATCGGCTTTGTGTGCCTTGGCGACGTCGATGAGGGACTTGCCGGGCAGTTCGGTTCGCAACTGGTCGACGGTGATGCCAATCGCAGTGGCGGCGGCGTCGAGGGGAGGCGGACCTCCGGCAGGGCCACCGGGGCCACCGGGGCCACCGGGGCCACGGTCCATTGGTCCACGCGGGCCTCCCGGCTTGTGATCTGGCATGCCCAGGTCCTTGCGGACGCCCTGCATGGCGGCCTCAAGCTTGTCGGGAGCGATGCCAAGCTTGGCGGCGAGGGCAGCCATGAACCCGGCCCGGCCACCGGGACGGGGGGTTGGGTTGGGTGCTGCTTGGGCGAAGGCCGATCCGGCTTCGTAGGCAATCCTGGCACTGCCGGCGACTGCAATGGCGAAGGCGGAGGCGATGGCGGTGCGTTTGGTCATGAAGCGCATGGTCCGCGTCCTTGCAGGGAAGGGTTCCTGTCGTCTCCCCTTCCCTGTGTCCAGTATCGGACCGAGATGCTAACGCCGGGTAAAGCGCGGGTCGGGGTTGTGCAAACAATTCCGATGCGGTAAAGGTCGCATGACGTGACCGTGCCGGATACCCTTCGTTCGTAATCCCGCGCACTTCCGATCCATGCGAGGACATGCATGCCGGTGTGCGAGACCGATGCTTGGGGGATCCATGACGACGACCACAAAACCCGCATCACCGGAAACCAACCCGGCTGATCCCTACGCCGGGGTCCGTCCGAACGGCGCCCTCGGCGTCCTGGCGGTTGCCGATGGCCCACCTCGGCATGGGACGGGGCGTGAGACGATCCGGCCGGACGTGATTGCCACCGACTTTTCGGCGACGCGTGCGCGGTACGTGGTCTCCGTCGAGGAGTACGTGCGGTTCCATGAACAGGGGTTCCTGGTAGTTCGTGGTCTGCTGAACGAGGCCGAGATTGGCGAACTTCGCGAACACGGGGAAGACCTGATGCATGGCCGGGTGGCAGTGCCGGGGATCGAACCGCCGACGCCGGGCATGACCCTTGCGGAGATTGAGCGTCGCTACCTGCGCATCCACATGCTGCACCGGCACCTCGAGATTGAGGAACGCTACCTGCTGCATCCACGGATGCTTGACGTCCTTGAGGCGCTGATCGGTCCCGACCTGCTTGCCTTGCAGACGATGTACTTCATCAAGGCACCGGGTGGCGCGGGTCAGGGATACCACCAGGACAGTTACTACATCCCGACCTATCCGGATTCCCTGTGCGGGGCGTGGATTGCCATCGACCGCGCCGACGAGGCGAACGGGTGCGTCTGGTTCACCGTCGGGTCGCAACATGAACCGATCTACCCGACGGACGACCGCATTGGGCAGAACCACACCAACCTCGGTGACCTCGCCGTGGTGGCGAATGTGAGCCACACCGATGAGGAAGTCAATACCCTCTCGCGCATCGCGGCGAAGTATGCGGGGCGCGAGGTTGCGGCGGTTGCAAACCCGGGCGACGCGGTCTTCTTTGCCGGGCACGTCCTGCACCGGTCGCATACCAACCATACGAACGACCGCTTCCGCCGGTCATTGGTCTGCCACTACGCGAATGCGCGGAGTTTCACGGCGTGGGGCAACCCTGGACGCCAGGAGATTGCGAACGGCTTGCACATCCTTGCCCGGGGGGCGACGCACTTGCCGTTTGCGGAACCCCGGTTCGGGACGCCCTGCGCCGCCAACTCGCCGGTTGAGGTGCCTGCGGGCGGTGCGCCACTGTCCATGATGGCGGACGGTGATGACATGCGGGCGGCCCCGCAGGATGTCGAACGGAACGACCCGACGATGATGCGGGCGCATGACACGCACACGATCCATGGCTAGGGCGGGCACTGGTGGCCCTGTTTTCGCGACCAACTGAGCGGGAGAGACTTATGGAAACGAACTACGATCTGGTCCTGAAGGGTGGACATGTCATCGACCCGGCGAATGGGATCGATGCAGTCCTGGATGTGGCGGTGAAGGACGGGCGTATCGCCGCCGTCGGGGCGCATCTGGATGCGTCGCACGCCGAGACCGCTGTCGATGTCGCGGGCCTGAATGTCTCGCCGGGCTTGATCGACATCCATGTCCATGTCTACCCGCACTTCAACCGGCCCGAGGGTGTGCCCGGTTGGGATGCGTCAGTGATCGCGGATGCGCATTCGTTCCGCGCGGGTGTCACCACGTTCGTGGATGCCGGATGCGCGGGTGCCGAACACTTCCAGGACTTCCGCCGACGTTTCGTGGAGACGTCCAAGACGCGCGTCCTGGCCTTCATCAACATTGCGAATGGCGGGATGGGGCCGCGCGAACAGGATCCGTATGACTTCAACGTCGATGCGTGCGCTCATGCAGTGCGTGAACATTCCGACGTCGTCGTTGGCGTAAAGACCGCGCACTACTGGACACAACTGCCTTGGGATGACGTCCATACCCCGTGGGAGTCGGTTGATGCCGCTGTCGCCGCCGGAGACAAGTCGGACACCCCGGTCATGGTTGACTTCTGGCCCCGGCCTCCCTTGCGTGGATACGACAGCTTGTTGCTGGAGCACATGCGTCCGGGTGACATCCACACGCACGTCTTCGCCCAGCAATTCCCGATCGTCGGGAATGATGGCAAGGTCCTGGATCACATGTGGAAGGCGCGTGAACGCGGGGTCCTCTTCGACCTCGGTCATGGCGGGGGAAGCTTCTGGTTCCGCAATGCCGTACCTGCCCTGCGTGATGGTTTCATGGTTGACAGCATCAGCACCGACCTTCACATGGGAAGTGTCAATGCGGCGGTGTTGAATAGCCTGTGGACGGCGTCGAAGTGCTTTGCCATGGGCATGTCACTGCATGACGTGATCCGGACGTGCACGGTTGGCCCGGCGAAGGCGATCCGTCGGCCGGACCTTGGCACGTTGTCTGTTGGATCCGAGGCGGACATCGCGGTCTTGCGTGTCCTGCCAGGCAAGTTCAGTTACACCGACTGTGGTCGTGCCCGCTTCGATGGTGAAGGCAAGTTGGAATGTGCCCTGACCGTCCGCGCCGGGAAGGTCGTCTGGGATCCAACAGGCATGTCGATGCCCCTGTGGGAGAACGCCCCGGCACCATACTGGCGCGTACCCGCGCTTCAGGGGTAGTGCATCGAGGTCTTCGCATTCACCCCTTCTGCCGCCGCGACGGGAGAGGGGGTGGGGGCGCCCTCCTTAGGAGAAGTTCAGGCCGTGGGCCCGACCAAGTCCCACCGGTTGCCGTAGAGGTCCTCGAAGACGGCGACCATGCCGTACGGTTCCAAGACCGGGCCACGGACGATTGTGGTGCCGGATGCGACAAGCCGGTTGAAGTCGCGCTCGAAATTCGCGGTCTCCAGGAACAGGAAGACGCGTCCGCCGGTCTGGTTGCCGATGGATGCAACCTGTGCCTCGTCCGAGGCGCGCCCAAGCACGAAGCCCGGGCCACCGCCGGCCGGGCCGATCACCACCCACCGTTTCCCTTGTTCGGGCACCGGCGTGTCTACCCGCACGACGAACCCGAGGCGCTTTTCGAACCACGCAATGGATTCGTCGTAGTCGCGGACCACGAGGGTGACCTTTGCCAACCTCATGCGTGGTGCTCCGGGTTTGCCATCACGGCTGACTACGCCTTGTGCCTTGCCGGCCCCCATCTCCTCCGATTGCAATGCGCTGCGCTCTGCCAAGACCAAGTACGTCCTGGGCGTACGCGACGCTGGCTTCGAAGTGGTTTCGCTGCTGGCGACGCACCACCTCGGCGACATCTGGTGCGGTATCCGGATCGATGAATCCCATGATCTGGTCAAGCGGGCCGGTGCCCAGGCGGTGTCCACGTTCCACAAGACCGCGGTACGCCTCCAGTGAGGCCTCAGGGATCTCCGAATAGATTGCCCGGAAGGCGCGTCCGGCGTCATTGTCGGCTTCGAACGGGATCACTCGCGGGGCCATGCCATTGATCGTCTCAAGGTTGATGGCAATGTCCGGACACTCGCGATCAAGGGTCCCGATGATCCCATCCAAGTCGACGGAACCACGACCAAGGACGGTCCACTGCGCCCATGCCCCGTCGGGATGGGGCCAGACGCAGGAATCACGGAAGTGGGTCGTGACCATGTAGGGCGCCAGGACCGACGCGGAGTAGCCGGGGTCTTCGGCGGCGAAGGTCGGGTTGCCAGTATCGAGGGTCACCGCACAGATGTCGGGGCCGACCCGTTCGACGAAGGCCCGGAGTTCATGCGCGAGGAAGTCGCCAAACCCGTGGTTCTCGACGGCAATCTTCAGGCCGAGGTCACGGGCGAGGGGGGCAACGGCGCTGATGGCCTCGGCGCAGGCGTTGACGTGGCCGACAAAGGGCACTGAACCGTGGCGGTCGACCTGTGCTCCGAGGAAGCACCTCACGAACGGAGACCCTAGGTGGGACGCGGCATGAAGCATGTCGGTGAGTTGGGTTGCCGCGTCACCCCAGCGCGGTGCAAAACTCACCGCATGACGGTCGATGCTGCCCATGCCGATTTCGAGATCGATGCCGGCACGGTCGGCATGTGCCCGGAGCTCGGCGAGATACCCGGGATCGTGGGATGCGAGGTTCTCACGGGTCGAGTACTGCACGACATCCAGATTGAGTTCCCTTGCACAGTCGATGAACCCGAAGGCATCAAGCCCTTGGTACCGCAGGCTGAAGGTATCGATGCCAAGGCGTCGGGCCATGATGGTCTCCTGTCGGGCGTGGGTTGGATCGGGCGAAGTGTAGTCCGGCTTATCAGGGCATGTGCCAGATGCCAGCGGGGTCGCCGGAACGGATTACGCCTGCGCGTTCGAGGAAGAGGCGGTCCTGTTCGAGGATCCGTGCTGCAAGTGGGCACGCGTGGTCGTAGCCACGGTCCTGGCAAAGGCGTTCGGCGAGGGTCTCGGTGGTTGCTTCGCCCTCAAGGGCATGCAGGGCCTCGGCAACTTCCATTTCATAGGTATTGACGTGTTCGAGGCAGGCGCCGAGGTAGTACGCAATGTCCGGTGCGCCGGCGATGTGGCAGGTCGTGAACGGGTTGTAGGGATGCGCCGGAAGGAGGTGGGCAGGCTGCAGGACGGACACCCGTGCGATGCTTTCACGGTAGGCGGCACGGTCGTGGAGGATGGCGATGCCCTGTACTGCGGTGGCTTGGGCCTGGAGGGCGTCACCACAGATCAGGACATTCCGGTCGCGGTTGTACAGCCCGATTGAACCTGCCGAATGCCCGGCAAGCGAGACGACTTCCCAGACTTGACCGGCCAGGTCCAGTTCCTCGCCCGCGACGAGTTTGCGGTCGGCGGTGTGCGGCGGGACAGTTTCACCGTCGAACTCGCCGCCCTTGAGGCCATCGGCGTCGGCCTCGCCGATCCATACTTCGCAGCCGGTTGCGTCCCGGAGGGCGACATTTCCAAATGTGTGGTCGCCATGGTTGTGTGTGTTGATGACTGCCATGAGGGCATCCGCCGAGTACCCCAGGGACGCAAGGGCAGGGAGGATGACGATGGGAATGCTGCGGGGCCATCCGCTATCGATCAGGACCGGCGGCGCCTGATGGGTTGGGTCGACTAGCAGGTACAGGGATAGCCAACAGTCCGGGACGTTGAGACCCGGCGCGAGGCTTTCTCGCAGTTCGTAGATGCCTGGCAGCACCTCGATGGGTTGTCCGGTGCCTACGTTTCGGGGTTCGTCACGGTACGGATTGACGGTCATGAGTGTCCTCGGCAAGAGGATACGCATGACCGCGACGGTCAGGCGAGGTGCCAGACGTCGCCGGGATCTCCGGAACGGATCGTGCCGACCCGTTCAAGGTGGGATCGGTCGATGGACAGGGCGAAACCTGCAAGTGGGCATGGGCGCCCGATACCCCGGTCCAGGCAAAGCCGTTCGGCGAGGGCCGTGGTGCTAGCCGATCCCCCGAGGGCGTGCAGGGCGGCGTGGACTTGCATCTCAAACTCGTCCACATTCCGTCGGCACGAGTCGAGGTAGCGGGTCACTTCCGTTTCCGGGGTCAGGTGGGTGCTTCGGAGGGGTTCGAATGGGTGTGAAGGGATCAGGTGGCGAACACCAAGGTTGGCGACGCGATCCAACATGGCCCGGTAGGCCTGACGGTCAGGCAGCATTGCCAGGCCCGCGACATCATGCGACTCCGCCTGGAGGGCATCTCCGCAGATCAGGATACGCTCGTGGTGATTGAAGAGGCCGATGCTACCCGCTGAGTGGCCGGGAAGCGGGATGACCTCCCACTGGCGTCCGGCAAGGTCGACCGTCTCGTGGGAGTGGAGATGGCGGTCCGGTTCGTGGGCGTGGAAGGCCTGTCCGTAGTTCTCGCCTGAGGCCTGAAGTCCTTGGGCGTCGGCATCGCTAATCCAGATCTGGCACCCGGTCAGGGCACGCAGGGCAGTGTTTCCCTGGATATGGTCAGGGTGACTATGCGTATTTACAAGGGTTGCTACCCGGCTTGGATCGAAGCCGAGTGAGGCCAGTGCCGGGATCAGTAGGGTTCGAGGTGTCTGGGGCCATCCGCTGTCGACGACCGCCACTGGTTCCTTCCCTCGCGGGTCGGTCAGGATGAAGGCTGAAATCCAGGCGAAGTATTTTTCAGTGGGACTGTCGCTACTCGCACGCACTTCATAAATGCCCGGGAGGAGTTCCACCGGGATGCCGGTGCCTACGTTTCGCACTTCGTCACGATAGGGGTGGGTAAACAGCGTCGCCTCCCTGGTTCACCATACGTGTTTCGGGTCGGTGTGAGAGATCAGCCGGTGACGCAGCGTCACAGAAGGGTCCAACGGTCGGTGTCGTGGCGCACGCGCCCCACGGAGGCCATCTGGGTGAGGTAGGTGGTCAGGATCGGGGCGGCGAGGACGGGTGTCCGCGGTTGGTCGGCGCAGATGGCATCGGCGATTTCGGCGATGGTTGCGGATCCACCCGCGTGCCGGATGGCGTTGGCAAGGTGGTCATCAATGGTGTCGATGGCTTGGAGTGAGACATCGACATAGCGGCGCACTTCCGATGCCGGGGTGACATGGGTGGGCGGGAACGGCATGTAGGCGTGCGCCGGCAGGAGGTGTTCGACCGGAAGCGCGCGGACGGTGGCGAGGGTATTGCGGTAGGCCGGCCGGTCAGGGGCACCCGGGACGCCTTGCGTGGTGGTGCCACGTGCCTGAAGGGCATCGCCGGTAAAAAGGATGCCCCGTTCTCGGTCGAAGATCCCGATGCTACCGGGGCTATGTCCAGGTAGATCGATGATCTCGTAGTCGCGTCCGGCAAGGTTCACGATTTCGCCACCGTCCAGCAGGCGGTCGGCGGAATGGGGAGGGATCTCGTCGGGGCCGAAGCGGTCGCCGCGGAGGAGTGCGGGACCGTCGAGACGCCCGATCCAGAGATGGCATCCGGTTGCTTCCCGCAGTTGCACGTTCGACCCCGCGTGGTCGTGGTGACTGTGGGTATTGACTGCCACCTTGAGGTCGGACGGGGTGAACCCGAGCGCTTCGAGGGCCGGCAGGATCACGGTATGCGTCGATCGCGGGACACCAGTGTCGATCAGGACGGGCGACGCATGGCCGGTTGGGTCGGTAAGCAGGAAGAGGGAGACCCATGTCTCGGGCGTATCGAACGCCGGTGCGAGGCTTTCCCGGATCTCCCAGATGCCAGGCAGGACCGCGATCGGGTGGCCGGTAGCGACATCGCGGGCCTCGTCGCGGAACGGGCTGATTGGATGGGGCACTGTCTCGGTCCTCCTAAGGGAATGGTGTTCGCCGTGTTCGGTGGCGCGTGGTCAAGTGAAGGATCATGCCACGGTGACAACGCGTTGGTCAGTCGAAATCCCGGCGGGTGAACAGGGCGTGTACATCGTATCCATCGGCGCGCAGCCCGTCGGCGCCGCCTTCAAGCCGGTCGACGATGACGAGCACCCGGGCGACGGTGGCCTTGGTGTCACGCTCGATTGCCTCGATGGCGCGGCGGGTTGATGCGCCAGTGGTCATGGTGTCCTCGACGACGATGACCGGGGCACCGTCGTCGGGAGGGAATGGTCCTTCAACCTGTCGGCCGGCACCGTGCCCCTTGGCCTCCTTGCGGACGCTGAACATGGCAAGTGGCCGTTCGGAGGTTGCACTGGCGTAGGCGACGGCAGCGGCGATTGGGTCGGCACCCATCGTCAGGCCTCCGACCGCACGGGCGCCCGCCAGGTCTGAGGTGAGGTCCAGCATGAGGGCCGCGATCAGGTGCATGCCCCGCGGATCCATCGTGACCTGCCGGCAGTCCACGTAGAAGTCGCTGGTCGCGCCGGATGAAAGCTTGAAGGTGCCGTGGCGGACACTCCGTTCGCGCAAGAGGGACCGGAGTTCTTCGCGGGCGGCGGTGATGTCCATCGGGCGTGATCCTCCGTCTGCGGCAGGGCGGACGTGCCGACCGGATAGACGGCCGGACGTGACCGGAACCGCCGGGGAGTGTACCCCCGCGCGTGCTACGCTACCGGCCCGTGAGTGTTGGCGCATCGCGCGGGCACCGGGCTACGTATCGAAGGGGAGACGACGCATGAGCGGGCGGGTCAATCGGGCAATCGAGTTGCTTGAGCAGGGGCAGCCGATCTACTACACGGGTTCAGGCGAGCGGTCGTACGAGGGTGGCAAGAAGGCGGCGGGCACCTGGGCCGACTTCATCATGTACGAGTTCGAGCATGAACCGTTCGATCTGACATGCCTGCATGAGTACATGCGTGGTCTGGTGGATGGTGGCCCGACGCGCAGTGGCCATCGCACGCCGGCGGTCATCTGCACGCTGCCCTGCGAGGGGACCGACCCGGTTTCGATGAGGGCGAACTCCTGGATGGTCAAGCAGGTGCTGGCACAGGGCGTCCATGGCCTTCTCCTGTGCCATGCGGAATCTCCCGAGGCGGTGAAGGTCTTTGTGGAGTCAGCGCGCTATCCGTTTGCCCAGTATTCGGGTTCGGGCCTGGCGCAGGGCCGACGCGGTGCCGGGGGGCAGGGCATCGCCTCGCAGGTCTGGGGCATGACCGGGGTGGAATACGTGCAAAGGGCGGACGTCTGGCCACTGAACCCGAAGGGTGAGATCCTCCTCGGCCTGAAGATCGAGAACCACCGGGCGGTCGCGAATGTCGAGGCGAGTGTGTCTGTACCGGGCATCGGATTTGCGGAATGGGGGCCTGGCGACATGGCCATGAGTTTCGGTTTCCCGGACAACCATGACGAGCCATTCCCGAAGATCATGGAAAACGCGCGGTCGCGGATTTTCGCCGCCACGCGGGCGGCGGGGATTTCGTTTCTCAACACCGTCCGTGAGGATGATGTGGAAATGCGCATCGATGAGGGCGTCCGCATCTGCAGCGGCCCGCACGGCGAGGTGGCCGCTGAGAAGGGTCGTCGGTACACCAAGCGCACGATGCCCTCGTAAGGCGTGCATCCCGGATAGTGGACTGACTGGCGGACCGGGCGGGCGCACCACGTGCTCGACCGGTCCGCTCCTTTTGTGTCAGGTGAGCTCCACCAACGTTTGCGTGCGGATATTCCTTTCACGGAAACCCACCTCGGCGCGCCGGCGCCCTCGCTGGCATGGTCCGTGACGTTGCTACTCGATTGCTCGCACGGTTCGGTGGGCAGACCGGGCCGGCATCAACCGTCTGCCGTAGACAACGCCTCACACCTTTTGGGACGGCGAGGGCTCCGGCGTTCCCGGGCGAAGCCGACCGGTGATGCGTGGCGCGTGGGGCGACGTCACGTGCGTTCAGCGGTGCTGTGAACCCACGTGTTCGTGGCTTCCGCACCCGAACGCATGACGGGTTTTCTGTCGGGCATTCCGCGCTCCATGGTCCACAACGGTGTCACGACCGGGCGCCGGACCGAATGACTGGCCTCGTGTGGGGATTGCGGGTCGCGCACGTTCCAGGTGGGAGCGCCCGCGCCCGCGCCGGCATTGCCGGGTGGATTATCCACTGGCTTCTCGATTATGGAGGGTCAGGGGGCAATGTCAACGTGGATGGTGGTGCCGGCACGGACGGCACCCGGGTGTGTCACGGAGGCCGAACCCCATCCTTCGATTCGCACGGTGCTCGGGGCCAGGGTTCCGTGGGCAACCGCGATCGATACGGTGATTCCTCCCGATTCGGAACGTCGCTGGTGGACGGTTCCCCAAGCATCGCCATTCGACCACGGCCACGTCACGGTTTCGGTTGTTTCGTCCATCGTGCCAATGGTGAAGACGCCGGTCACGCCTGACCAGTGGAAACCGGTCAGGGCGAGGATGGCGCCCCAGGCAAGCATGGCCCGCGCGTAATGGTGTCCGCATTCGGCCTCGTCGAATGGGTTGCGTCGCTTGCCGTCGTATCGCGCGCGGATGTCCCGGATGACCCGGAGGCCTTCTTCGCGGAGTGAGGAATCGGCACGGCCCTCGTATAACATGCCAACGGCAGCGGTGTATTCGAACCCGGTCATCACCTCGGCGTAGTACGGGAAGGGCAATGCCGGGCGTTCGCCCCGCGGGTAACTCGCCATCAGGAGGGCGGTCTCGTCGCCGCCGACGTAGGATCGCATCGGGTTGAAGTGATCGTGGAAGCCAGACCGCCGGTTGTGGCGCGCGATGCTGTGCAGGGTTGTGCGAACGTGTCCGGGATCAAGCAGGTGGCCCAGGCCGTTCACGTGGGCCAGGACCTGACCGATCAGTTGGTCGACGAGGCAGCCCGCCCCCAGTTGCCATTCGGGTGAGTTCGGGTCACGTGCGCCCATCGAGGGGTGCCGGAGACCCGGTGCCACGGTGTCCCATGTTGCGGGTGGCCGGATCTCGTGGTCGTAGTATTCGCCGTTCCAGAGGTGGGCATCCATCCACACACGCCCCGCTTCTTCAAGGCGAGTGCATTCGGCGGCGAAGTCGGGTTCGCCGACGGCGCGGGCCATGTGTGACGCGGCACGCAACGCGCCGAGGTACCACGCGCCCATCTGGAGGTTGGGGCCGAAGTACTCGACATCCATCGTGTTGTGTTGGGTGCCTTCCATGACCCCATCGCGGTCGGCATCCCACCCTCCCGGGATCCAGGCGTAGGCGAGGGCGGCACGGACCCGCGGCCAGAGGTCGTGGAGGAGGACGTCATCGCCGGAGAGTTGCCACTCGCGGTAGGCCTTCAGGATGCATCCCATCTGGCCATCGGCCGCCGCGGGGTAGGAGGCGTTGCGTTCGCGTGCTGCCGGGTGGTCGAGGGGCAGGGCGATTCGGAAGGCCATGTGGCCGTCGTCGCGGGTTCCTTCAATGAACTCGAGGCGCCGGGCATTGCGTGCCAGTTGGCCGAACAGGAACGGGACGGTCTGCTCGTAGTTCCAGACGTGAGTGCAACTTCCGTAGCAACTGCCGGCGTGGTCGAAGGTTCCTTCCCATCCCCAGAAGTTCCCGTCAGGAGTTCGGAAACAGGTCTGCGACCGGAGGGTGGAGATGTTGAAGAGGGCCGCCTCCTGCACCTCGGGCGGCAGGTCACTCCTTGTCACGGTGTGCACAAACGCGAGCGACCGGTTCTCAAGGGCGTCGAGGCACGGGGCCGCTTGCATCGCCACGTCCCATGCATCGGAAAAGCGGGACGTGTACTCGTTGCCGATGACTGGCAGACCGAACGCATTTGCACCGCCGCCCAGCCCCACGGCGATGCCATCAGGTGTCCATGACAGTCGGTTCGGGAAGTGCCACGACAGGGTCAATGGCACGGTGATCGTGGATCCGGCGGGGACCGTGGTGGCGACGACGATGGTTGCAACCGGTGCGTGGTCGGAAGGGTTCGCATCCACTGGCGTCACATGCCCGGTTGCGGTGAAGGTGTCCCAGAACTCGAGGAGGGCGCCGCCCCAGCCGGCGTTGGACCAGGCGAGGCGCGTTGTGACGTCCGGCATGGGCGTGGAGATGGCTACGGTGCCCCAACACTCGTCGGTGGAGTCGAGACCATCGGTGCGGAAGAAGACGCCGGTGAGCGTTTGTCCATCGGCGGTGGTGCCGGACCGGAACTCATTGACATTGCGGTTCGGGGTGCCTGTCTCGCCGTTGGTGCCGATGAAGTTCCGCAGGACGAAGGCCACGGATGCGTCGACCGGCGTGGCACCTGGGTTTGTCAAGCCCACCTTGAGTGCCACGAGGGGGAGGCTGCTCTCTTCGACCGCACCGGGCACAAGTGGGTTCCACGCGCCGAGGGATACGTGCAGGGGAATGTCGGTGTCTTGCAAGTCGACCCGACCGAAAGGATATGCCGCATGGAAGGTTGCCTCGCGGAACCGTGGCAGTCCATGGGTCGGCGCGGTTGCACCAAGCGGGCCCTCATAAAGATGGTCGTCGAGGGGACCTTCGAGGGCGCGGACGGCAATCGAACCGGTGGCATCGCGGGTACGCACTGCAAGGAAGGAGGGGCGTGGTGTGAAGCCCTTGGCAGGTCGGTTGATGATTTCCCAATCGCGCAGGTCCCCCCGGCCGCCGAGTGAAACGGTGCCGGTACCGATCCCCCCGACGGGCATGGCGACCCGTGCGCGGTGAGGGCCGTCATAGGCGCGGATTGATGGCCACGAGTGCGGTCCGTGTGGACACGGGCTGGTCATGCGGGCCTCCAGGGTTGGTGATTTCGGGACATGCCGGGGGCCGCATCCGGAAGATGCGTCGCGCGATTGTCACCGATTTGGGACACAAGTTGCGGTAGCGGTTGCCTCGTGTTCGGAATGGCGCCATAATGCAAGCAGAATTGCGTCGGCGATGGTTCCGTGCCAGTTTGGTGTGGCCAGACTTCCACTGGGGATCACTCCGCAATCAGGCCGCGCTTTGCATGTTGCCTGAGGAGCCGAGAGCTTTGCGTCGTCGCTGTCACGAGTTCGGTAGAGAGGGATTGAATCATGGGTGCAGCAGTAACGCGTCGTGGTCTATTGTCGCGTGCCTCAGGGGTGGTGGGAGCGGTGGCAGCGATTGCCGGAGGCATCGCACCGAACCTTGCCGGCGTCGCACAGGCGGGCGTTTCCGCATTGGCGAAGGTCTCCGGGAAGTTGCAGGTCGTCACGATGGTCGACTGGCATCCCGAACACAATGCCTTTCTCAAGAAGACCATCACCGAGTGGGCAGACACCAACGGCATTGGCCAGTCTCTGGACCTCAGCGATGTCGCTGGCTTCCTTGGCAGTAGCGACATCTACCAGAAGCTGCAGGCACAGAAGGCAGCGAACCAGCCGGTTGACATCATCTTGCGGGACCTTTCCGCACGCAAGCTGAACTTCTTTGACCTGACCCGTGATGTGACCACCCAGGTGAAGGCGTTCGAGATCAAGTACGGAGCAGTCAACACGGGCGCGCGTGCCACCCATTTCGTCGATGGCAAGTGGATTGGGATTCCGTACTACGACCGTTCCGGCGCCTACTGGGTCCGCGAGGACAAGTTTGGTGACGCCGGCTTCTCGATCGAGAAGGGGAGCTTCGATACCTGGGACAAGGTGCGTGATGCCTGTATGGCAGTCTCCCGCCCGTCCGAGAACTTCTACGGATGGGGAATGACCACCAACCGGTCCGGTGACGGCGAGTCGCTGGTTCAGACGTTGATGTTTCATTTCGGCGGGGCGCTTGCGGACGAGACCGGTGAACTGGTGACGCTGTACTCACCCGAGACGATCGATGGCATGCAGTGGCTTGCCGACTGCTACCTCGACCGCAAGTACCAGGACATGGTTCCGCCGGGGGTGAATGCCTGGAACGACCTCTCGAACAATGAGGCCTATCTCGCCGGCGTGATCGGTTTCACTTCCAACGCCGGAACGATCTTTGCCAAGGCAAAGTACGACGGTAATCCCGTTGGTGACGTCACCATGCTGGTGCCAGTCCCCATGGGGCCACTTGGCATCCGGTTGCAGGGGTCGGGCTTGCACTACCACTACTACATGAAGGGATCGCAGAACTACGAGGCAGCGGCAACGCTGAGCGAGTACCTGCTGAGCGAGGAGCAACAGAAGGCGATCCTCAACATCAGCTTCGGGTATGTCGTTCCCGCCTGGGCGAAGTACTGGGACCATCCCGACGTCACCCGGAACCGGATTTCCATGGCGTTCAAGAAAGTGGCCTTCAACGAACCACCATTCCAGGGTTTAGCGTGGCGTGGACCGCTAACGGAGGCAGCCGAAGCCGTCGGCGACTCCAATGTCATGACCGACATGATGGGCGAGATCCTTGGCGGCAAGCGCGTCGATCTAGCCGTGCGCGACGCCCACGTGCGGGCGGTCCAGATCTACAAGGATTACGGCAAGAAGGGCGCGTAGACAGCCTTCACGCTTCCGAACGGGCCGTCCGCGGATAAACACGGGCGGCCCGCGAGGGCCTGGTTGCCCAAGGCCCTGCAGTTTTCGGGTGTCCCCATTCCGTGGCTACTTAGGGGTCTTTATGGCAGTCGTGGCGAACCCCGATCCGCTTGTACCGGTAGCGAGGCCAACCTTGGTGCGTCGTCCGGCACGGTTCCCGGTGATCATGCGCCGTCTGTTCGGTGAGGACTGGGCGACGGGATACGTGTTTGCGGCTCCGATGCTCCTGCTTCTGGGAGGGTTGATCGCATGGCCGATTCTCGAAGCCGCACGGATGAGCTTCTACAACATCATCGGTGACCGGTGGGGCGCTTTCGTCGGTCTTTCGAACTACCAGACGCAGATCGAGGACCCGATCTTCCGACGCTCGTTCTGGCTGACGCTCCAGTTCACGGCGGAGGCCGTGCTGATCAAGTTCTTCATCGGCTTGGCGACGGCACTGGCGCTTCACAACGTGAAGCGGTTTTCCGGGATCTTGACCGCACTCATCCTTGCACCGTACATCGTTCCGGAAGTGGTGACGGCGGCAACGTTCCGCCTGATGTACAACCCGCAGTTCGGGGCACTCAACCTAACGATCAAAGCGGTGTACGACCTGATCGGTGGTGCGGCGGTCTGGGGCCCAGTGTTCAAGGGGATCCCCTGGCTTGGCGATCCGAACCTTGCGCTGCATGCCATGGTTGCGGTGAATGTCTGGAAGGGCGTGCCGTTCTTCGTACTCCTTTCGCTTGCGGGCCTCAAGGCGCTCGATGCCGAGTTATATGACGCGGCGGCGGTGGACGGTGCAAATGCCTGGCAAAGGTTCCTGCACATCACTCTGCCGGGATTGAGGTACGTGATCATTGTCGAGACCCTCTTTTCCACGGTCTCGACCTTCAACACGTTTGGATTGGTGTACCTGATCACCGGCGGTGGTCCCGGGGGTGCCACCCGGCTGTATGCCGTCCGCGCCTATGAGTTGATCGGCACGCTCCGGTATGGCCACGCCGTCGCTGTTGCCTTGCTCGTCGCTCCCCTCCTCGGGTTGGCGGTCATCGTCCTGGGTCACTTCATCCGCGCCGGGCAACGCGGCGGGCAGGAACAGGAGAGTGCCATCTACAAGGGTGTCCTGTTCGTGGTCTGGCCGGCGAAGATGGTCATACGCCTGGCACTGTCAATCTTCTGGGCAGCAAACGAGGTGACGGAGAGGGTGTTCGGCGTTGCAAGCCGGGCGGTCTTTGGTTCCGGACAAGCTTCGAAGTCCCTGTTCCAACGACGCGTGTCACGCTTCCTGACGGGTGCCGGGATCGGTCTGACGATCTTCCTGGTGACCTTTCTGGAACTCTATCCCTTCTACTGGATCATCATCACGTCGTTCAAGTCGGTGATCCAGTTCCAGAAGTTCGAATCGATCTTCTGGCCTTCACCGTGGACGTTTGTGCATTACCAGGAAATCTTCACTAATACCGCCCAGTTTCCTCTCTGGCTTTCCAACACCGTGAAGGTCGCCGTCGTCTCGATGGCAATCAGCTTGATTGCATCGGCACTTGGTGCCTACGCGCTTGTGAGGCTGAGATGGCGTGGCGCGGGGTTCGTGTCCACGGCAATCCTTCTCACCTACCTGATGCCGGGGATCATGCTCGTTGTGCCCCTCTACCAGATCTTCGCGGCGCTGCAGTTGACGAACTCGCTGGGAAGCCTGATGGTGGCGTATCCGACATTCCTCCTTCCATTTGCTTGCTGGCTGCTGATGGGCTATTACCGGAGCATTCCCGAAGAACTTGAGGAAGCGGCCCTGATTGACGGGTGCAACCGGTTCCAGGCGTACTTCCGGATCGTGCTGCCGCTGGTTCTTCCCGCGTTGATGGCAGTGGCACTCTTCGCCTTGACGAATGCGTGGAACGAGTTCCTCTTCGCCTTTGTGTTCATCCAGAGCAACAGTGGGACGACGCTTCCCGTGGGTCTGGGCAGGTGGATCATCGGGGATGTGTTCCGCTGGGGTCCGATCATGGCTGCTTCGGTCGCGATGGCGTTGCCGGTTGTCGCGTTCTATGCGCTGGCCCAACGGTTCCTGGTTGAGGGTCTGACGGCTGGCAGCGTCAAGGGGTAGGGCGTCGCTACGCCTCCCCCACCGGGAGACGGGCACCTTTCGATTGGCCGCATCGCGGGCGCCGGTTCCCAACCGGCAGGCCCTTGCCGGAGACCCAGAGGAAGCGAACGGGGTGGCTGGTGCAACGCACTGGTCACCCCGTGTCCAGGTTGCCTGGGCCCTTGTGGTCGCCCGGGGGCAACGTGGCCAGTGTGCCCCCTTGGCCAAGCACGCTCGTTCCTGTCGGCGCCCGTGTGATGCCGCAGCCATCTTTCCCCTGGGCAGGCGAGGAGTGATGGTTTCCCGGAAGACGTTGGTGTGTCCGGCCCTGCCCGCCAGTGCCCTCGGATCAGGACGTGGATGTCCGTCGGCGGGATAACCATGCCGTGGCGGAGGAGATGGTCCCGACTGCGAACGCCGCCAGGCTGCACCATGCCCCCCAAAGGGTTTCCGTGGCTTCACCGGGGTCGAGGAGGTTGTTCGGCACCGTTGTCCCGGTGATCGTGGCGATCACGTTCCAGGTCGCGTAGGTTCCCACGGTGCCAAGAAGCACAGTCCACCACTTGGAGAAGGTGATGTCGCGCGGGTCGCGCAAACGGGCATGAATGGCCGTGAAGACGGCGAGACCCAGACCTGCCAAAGGCACGATGAACAGGGTGAGTTTCGGCAGCGTGGCGGGCGGGGGCGGCGCTGCAGGTGTTCTGGTTGCCGTCTCTGCCGGCGCGGCATTGCCGCCGGCTGCCGGTGTGGCGAGTGCGGTGCGTTCGGCAGCTGAAGGCATGGTTGTAGGGGCGATGGAACCCGGCGCGAACGTAGGCACGCGTGTTGGCAGGCTCAGGCCCCCGACAGGTGGTGGGGTTGGGGTTGTTACGTTGGCGGCGGCCGTGCGTTCGGCGGCTGAGGGCATGGTTGTGGGTGCCACGGCACCCGGAGCGAAGGTAGGGACGCGGGTTGGCAGGGCGAGACCCCCGCTTACCTCGGGGCGCGTGGTCGGTGCACCTGGCGCGCCACTGCTCCCCGCCCGCGGGGGCGGTGCCGACGCCGCATCGGCAATCGTGCGCGCGCGACCATTTGCCAGGTCGTCGGCGCTCAAGGTCACGGCACCCACACCAGGAACCTTCCCTCCGACCCACGGCTGATAGAACATCACGGCGGCGAGAAGACCGGCGACGACGGCAATGGTGCGGGTGGCATCATACAAGCGCATGTGTGTTTCACCTCTTGGGTCTAGGGCAACTTTCTGCCCGAGGTCCCCCAAGGCGTCGATCCGGGATCGCACGTGATGGACACAACCGGAACGTGTTGCAGACGGCCATGATTGTAGGGGGAAACACGAGATGACACCGGCGTTAGGCGGAGGCACCCGGATCACGTGGCTTGGTCACGCGACAACCCTGATCGAATCCGCGTCGGGGGCGAGGATCCTGATTGACCCATGGGTCATGACAAACCCTTCGTGCCCGGTTGCGTGGCACACGCTTCCGCAGATCGACGTGGTTCTGATCACCCACGGTCACGGGGATCACCTTGGCGATGTCCTGAAAGTGGTTGAGCAGACCCGTCCGAAGGCGGTTATTGCCGTTCACGAGATTGCCGTCTGGCTTGGACGGAACGGCGTCACGGTTGCACGGGGGATGAACCGGGGTGGCACCCAGCATGTGGGTGATATTGGGGTGACCATGGTTGCTGCGGTTCACAGTTCGAGCATCCTCGATGGTGATGGCACGATGCATCCGGGTGGTGAGGCGTGCGGGTTCGTGGTGACCCTGGAGAACGGGTACCGCGTGTATCACGCCGGTGACACCGATGTATTTGGCGACATGGCCCTTATCGGTGAGATGTACCACCCAGATGTGGCGCTGCTGCCGATTGGCGATCACTACACGATGGGGCCGACCGGGGCGGCGATGGCGGCGAAACTTCTGGGAGTGCACCGGGTCATTCCAATCCATTGGGGCACCTTCCCTGCGCTTGTAGGCAATCCCGATGCCCTACGGGTGGCAGGGGAGGCTCAAGGTCTCGTGGTGCTGTCGCCCCAACCGGGTGAGACGCTGTCGTAGGGCGACGAGGTGTTGGCCTGGCCTCGTCAGGGCAGGCATGGCCACGTCGCTCCACCGGGCCGGGCGGTGCACGTGATCTGGGCGGGTCCTAGCGGCGGTGTGTTTCGGTGCGTGGCGTGTTCGTCGGACCGGTGAAAGTCATGGTGACCTCGTGCGCCCCCACGACATACTCGAGGCGGTTCGGCGCTCCCCGGACCGTGTAGTCCAACCGGTAGTCGTGGTCGCCGGTGGCCGAGAACTCGGTGATCACGACCTCGCGCAATGGTGTGCCCGCGCGCCGGAATGGGCGGGTGCGTGGTTGGGGGCTGACCTCGTCTCCGGACACGCCAACGACGCCCCGGAACCCCCCGTTGATGTACGGGTAGGTGCGGGTGCCGTGATAGTGGTAGCGGTTTTCCGCGTCGAAGTGGCCGTTCCACAGATCGAGGGGCCCAACGGGTGAACCATCCGTTTCGGTTTCGCCATGGATCGGGTAGCCGTCCAAGGCGTAGGCAATGGGCCGGTCAATGCCGACGAGTTCCTGCAAGTGCAGTGGGGCGACGTGGTAGTGGTAGTCATCCGAACGGTCCGCATGCCCGCCCCATTGGTCAAGTTCGCCAAGCAGATAGACGTCCTCGTTCGGCGCCTTCATGGGGTTGAAGATCGGGACGCCATTTGCGGCGATGGCGATTGCACCGCGATAGAAGGCGTTCCTGCAGGAGAGCGACGTCTCGGCAAGGACCGGACTGACCGGCAGTTGCCAGGCATTCGCCCCGGTATACGGCTGTGGGGTCGGGACCTGCTGCTGCCAGTTGCGGATGCCGACCATCATGCCGTGATCTGGCAAGTTGCCACACTCGATGCGGTAGATCGAGTCGGCACGGGTCACGGTGACGGCACGTGGAAAGCGGTCGAAACCGGGGAGGATGGCTTCGGCGCCATTGCTGGGCGACGGAGATGCCGGTGGGTCGCCGGACGGCGGATTGGTGTCTGCCAAGGCGTACCTGAAGCCGATCACGAACGCCGTGGCTGCGATCGACGTGATGAGGCCCCGAGAAGGGTCCGCCGAGTCTTGGTGTCCATGTCCATGCCCTTTCCTGCGATCCGGGTGCGATGGTGCACCTTTGGTCATGATCGGGTGGGGGTATCGAGGAAATGCTAATTGGCGGTTAAGCGTTGGGGAAGGATCTTGCCTGACGGCATGGAAGACTGGCGGATCGGTGCCGCCAGACCAGGCGCGTTCGTGCCTGACCGACGGCGCACCGATTTCCGACGCTTGGGATTAGAGACGAACGCGGCCGAATGCCTTTGAGTCGAACATGTGGACGGTGTCCACGAAGCGGACGGTGGCGGATTGCAGGCCCATCACCAGGGAATGGGTGCGGGCCCCGCCGCCGAAGAAGCGCACGCCCTTGAGCAGTGAACCATCGGTGGCACCGGTCGCCGCGAAGATGATCGAGGAACCCGACGCGAGGTCGGCGGTGTCGTAGATTTGTTCGGGGTCGATTCCCATCTGGAGGCAACGCAGGCGTTCGGCGTCGTTCCGGGGAATGAACCGGGCCAGGATCTGACCGCCGAGGCATCGCAGCGCCGCCGCGGTGAGGACTCCTTCCGGGGCGCCCCCGGATCCCATCACGCAGTGATCGCCGGTGCCCGAGACCGCGCAGGAAATCGCAGCCGAGAGGTCGCCGTCGGCGATCAGCCGGATGCGTGCACCGGTTGACCGCACATTTTCAATCAGGGCTGCATGGCGTTCGCGGTCAAGGATGACGACGGTGAGATCCTCGATATCCCGACCGAGGCTGTCGGCGATGATACGCAGGTTGGCCGCGACGGGGTATTCCATGCGCACCTTGCCGGCCGCCCCGGGCCCGACGCAAAGCTTTTCCATGTAGATGTCAGGGGCGTTGAGGAGGCCGCCTGGTTCGGCAACGGCAAGCACGGAGATCGCACCATCCTGACCACGGGCCACGAGGTTGGTGCCCTCGAGTGGGTCGACGGCAATGTCGACAGCGGCGAGCAGTGGCGCGCCGTTCACCTCAAGGCTTGGGTTTCGGCTGCCATCGGGTCCGGAGACGGTCCACCCGGCGCCAACCCGCTCGCCGATATAGAGCATCGGTGCTTCGTCGCGTTCACCCTCGCCAATGACAATCGTTCCGACCATCGGGACTTCGTCCATTGCGCGACGCATCGCTTCGACGGCGGCACGATCAACTCCCATCGCATCGTTGCGTCCCATCATCCGCGCCGAGGCGATGGCCCCGGCTTCGGTGACCCTGACAAACTCCAGGACCAGTTGTCTCTCCATGCCTTCTCTCTCCTGCCGAGGCCCCGGCGCGGCCGCTTCCGCACGGGAGACATGGGCGTCAGGGAAACGGTTCGATGGATGAATGGGCATGCATGTTCAGTGGTGGGGCACGCTTCAGGGAACCGGCACAAAAGGGTGAGCCCGGCACGCTTGGTAGCGTGCCGGGCTCACCGGGTGGACGCGGTTGGGATCCACAACTACTTGAGGAGTTGCAGGGCCATCTGCGGGGCCTGGTTCGCTTGGGCAAGGACGGCCATGGTGGCCTGTTGCAGGATCTGGGTGCGGACCATTTCAGAGACCGCTTTCGCAACATCGGCGTCACGGATGCGGCTGT
>SHXX01000020.1 GCA_009693165.1 Chloroflexota bacterium | reverse complement strand
GCAGCAGCAGGACCGGGTACGGTGGCCGGCCGGTGGTCCTCGCCGGGGCGAAGGGGGCAATCCGGGCGACGAGGGCGTCCCACGGGACGACGGCGAGCATCTCCTGGAGGAAGGCCTGCCGGCGCGTGCGCGTGGTGGATCGTTCGAAACCGTTCGCGAGACTCAACTGGTTCATGCCACCATGATTCACGCAACGGCCCTCGCGCCGCTCCCTTTTGCAGTCAATCCTTAGCCGGCGGGACGGACGGCATCCGCCGCCCCCCGACGCAGTGCCGCCATTTTGAGCACCGCATCACGCGCCGTGTTCGCAAGTGCGGCCCACGGACCCCATACCGGAGTCCCGCGGTGTACGTTGGCTTGGGCCCTTGCCAACCGGTGAAGTTCGTTGCCGGCCCGGTGCGCAATCGCCGCCAGGATGACCGCTGCCTCTTCTGGCCGGACCGACGTGGTCAATCTCAGAATTTCGGCACTCACCGCATCCGGCACTGCTCCCGGCGACGCCTTTGATACGTCGGGTACTTCAACTACCGCCTCGTCCTCACCGGACGTCATCTGGACCTCCCGCAACCACTACAGTGATTGCCTCCCGGCAAATCCGCTCTCTAGCGTGTGCCAGTGCGTGATCCGCGTCTCGCCTGCCTTCCAGCAGAGATAGACCTCTTGTCCGTCTCGCAAACTCCGGAAGTCGACCAGACCCATCGGCACGTCCTTGAGTTCGCAACCGAGAGCCTGTAGCTCATCAAAGGCCGCCTGAATGATCTCTATGAAGTGGTCTGCGTCATTCATCAGGTGGAAAAGACGCTTGCCGTGCACATTGGCCTCGTCGCCCGCCGGGTCTGCCAGAGGTGAGGCATTGGGGTTCTGGAGGTTTGCCTGAACCTGGGCCAACTGAGCGGCCGTTCGCTGCAAACGCGTCACCAGTCGCCCCACCCGGGGAACCAGCGCGTTGGCCTCGTCAAGCGAGAACAACCGGCGCCGGGCAGGAGTGGTCTCCATCGTTCTCTCGTCAGACATGCATGCTCCGCGTGCCATATCGTACTCGTTCGCGGCCGCATTATCGTGCGTCACAAGGTGGAACCGCGCCGCAACCCTCGGATATCATGGCGCGTCAGAAGTAAGGGCAGTCCGTGCGTTCCAGTCGGTCGTGCGGCCACGGACGCAATCTCGACAATCGTCGGAGAACCAGAACAGGTATGGATACGGCTCGCGACTTCAAGGTGGTGTCAATTGGCGGGGGGGTTGGTGCCTCCCAGGTCATGCTTGGCCTTCGTCAGTACACCCGGTTCCAGACCGGCGTCATCTCGGTGATGGATTCCGGTCGGTCAACCGGAGTTGTGCGAGGCGCCTTCAACGTCCCGGCGCCCGGAGACATCCGGAACGCCATCGTCACCTTGTCTCAAGCCGAACCGGTTCTCAAGGACCTGTTTCAACATCGCATGGTCGGCACCCGACTTGACAATTTCAATGGCGTCGCGTTCGGGAACCTGTTCCTTGCCGCGCTCACGCAGATGACCGGAAGTTTCGAACGCGCCGTCGTCGAACTCAATCGCTTGCTCAACCCATTCGCTGAAATCCTGCCGGTCACACTCGACAACACGCACCTATGCGCCGAGCTCGTCGACGGATCAACCCGCTACGAGGAAGTCAGTGTTCGAGGCATCCAGAAGCCTGCGATCCGCCGTGTCTACCTTCGCGACGATGGTGTCCAGGCCTACGGCCCAGTCACTAGAGCGATCAAGGGCGCCGACTTGATCACCATTGGTCCCGGAAGCCTGTTCACCACGGTTATTGCCTGCCTGATCGTGCCGGGGATCCGGGAAGCGATCGAACACGCTCGCGATCGCGGCGCGACCGTCGTCTACGTCTGCAATACGACCACGCAACCAGGCCAGACCGACGGGGTCACCATCTCAGACCACATCGCCGAGATCGTCGGCTACCTCGGCCCTGGGAACCTTGACTACAGTCTGATCAACACCGGTGTGCCCGCCCCGCACGTGACCGAGCGGCACCGGCGTGATGGCCTCAACCTCCTCACACTGAGCGCCGAGGAACTCCGGAAGATCAACGACTTCGGCGTCGAGGTCGTTGCTACCAACCTGATCGAGGATGCTTCCGAGAGCCGTTCCCTGTGGAACAAGGTGGATACGGTCCGCCACGATCCAACCCGGGTCGGTCTGGAACTCGCAGGTCTCATGGCCTCCGTCGCAGCCGTCAGGGCCACCGCCACACAGGTGGCGCGAGGCGTCGCAGAGAACGGCTTCTCACCCTCGCAGGCATGATAGACAGGCTTGGCTCCCGGGTCAGGCTTCTATTTATTATTCATTGCACATGCAGATCATTCTCGTTGCGACACCCATTCTCGAGCCGTGCTACGATCCAACCCTGATGGGCACCGCGCGCGTCCTGACCGATGCACGTGATCTGGTTGCGGACCTCGCCAAGTGGTCGCGCCTTGGCATGCATGTCAAGCGCTGGATCCTGCTCCTCGTCATTGCATGCACCGGTATCTCTCTCGGCATTGCCTTCATTCTCGTTCAGATCTATCGCACGCAACCATTCCCAGAATGGGTTTTCTACGTCACCTTGCAACCCGTTGATCGGTCGTGGCGTGCCCTGCTCTTCCTGACCATCGGCATCCTTGGTGTCGGGGTCGCGGTCGTGCAACTCAACCGCTCACTCCTTCTAGCCGTGCAGCCACCATACGCACAGGGACGTCTCGTGGACCTTGTCTACAACTACCGACTGCCCCAGCGGCGCCCACGCATCGTCGCATTCGCCGGACATCGCGGTTTCGTAGCGCTGCAAACACATCGCGACCAGTTCGGCGAAAAGATTCTCGGCATCGCAAGCATCGGCGACGGATTGCTTCCCCTTGGCCTCGATGAACCGCTTGGGCGATCGGCAATCGACCGCATGATCCGTCCCGTCGACGAAGCGCTTGAAGTCTGTGCCGAGCTCGAACATGGCACGATCCTGACCGGTGCGCCGGCGATCCGATCCCGACGGGGAGGCGTCCCCATAAAGCGTGTCTTCCTGACCGCTGTCGGGCAGGATCCGCAATCGGTGATCGGAGATACCACTGGTCTCGTCACCCACACTGATGCACCCGTACGTGCCGAAGCCATCCATGCAATCCGCGAGGCCGACGTCATCATCTTCGGGCCAGGAAGCTTCTACCTCAGCATCCTGCCGAACCTCCTGCTCGATGCGGTCGCCGAGGCAATCCGCGCAAGCAAGGCTCGCAAGATCCTGATTGCCAATCTCATGACCGAACCTGGCCAGACGGATCTGTTCCACGTTGGTGACTACGTCCGTGCCCTGCACGCATACGGTGGCTTCACCCTCGATTACGTCTTGGTGAACAGCGCGTCGGCAGATCGCGTGATCAGTGAACGGTACGCGGCCGCCCTCGCCACTCCCGTCGTTGCCGACAGCGACCGCGAATTTGGCGGATCACGCGATACTGTCGGTATCGGAGGCGGACACACCCTCAAGAAAATCGGCGTCGAAGACAACACGGTCATCCTCGCAGCCGACCTGGCCATACGCATGGCCGAACGTGTTCCAACCCCTCACGGAAGCCGCGACGCAACTCCCGGTTCACCGACCACGATGGCCATCGTGGTCTACCGGCATGACCCGGCAAAACTGGCCGCTGCCCTCGCGACATTACTCGGCGTGGCGTAATCCGGAAAGCAGTCGTCGCGGTGGTCAGCGGTCGACACCCGACGCGATCACGGCAGACTGCATCGACGGGATCAAGTTTGCCTTGACCGCCACCGAAGCCGTCCGCACGCCACTTGAGATGGCGCGCGCCTTCGAACTGCCGTGTCCAATGAAGACATTCCCCTGGACACCTGCGAGCGGTGCGCCGCCGTACTCGGCGTAGTCGAGCACTTTTCCGGCCTTGACCAAGCCCGGTCGAAGCACCGCGCCGGCGAGCTTGTAATGGAAGCGGCTGCGGATTGCCGTGCGCACAAGGTTGAAGCAGAGTGTGGAGACACCCTCGGCAAGCTTCAGGACAACGTTGCCCGTGAACCCATCGCAAACCGCCACATCGCAATATCCGGCAGCAAGCTCCCGACCTTCGATGTTTCCGACAAAGTTCAAAGAGCTTTCAGCCAGTCGCGGATGCGTCGCCAGGACCAGTGCGTTCCCTTTGGAAGGTTCCTCGCCGTTGCTGATCAGGCCGACCCGCGGTCGTGCCACACCAAACATCCGTTCGACATACATGCTGCCCATGTAGGCGAACTGGATCAGGTTGTCCGCATCGCAGTCGGCATTCGCACCAGCATCGACGATGACAACACGCCCAGTCAGCAATGGGACGACGGCGGCAATTGCCGGACGGCGCACACCGTCGAGGCGCCCAAGGGTGAACAAGGCGGATGCCATGACCGCACCACTGTTGCCGGCGGAGAAGACTGCATCACCGCGCCCATCCTTGAGTGCGCGCATTGCGACATTCATCGACGCCCCGCGCTTTGCACGCACTGCCTGCGCCGCATGGTCATCCATGCCGATCACATCGGTCGCATCAATCACCTCGATTGGCAACCATGTGGCATCCGGATACTTGGCAAGTTCGGCACGCACCACGGCTTCGTGACCGACCAGGATGACCCGGTGACCTTCACGAGCCGCCGCTACGCAACCTTCCACGACCGGTGCAGGCCCGTGGTCACCGCCGAATGCATCAACGATGATGCGTGGAGTGCCTGGTTGTTCGGTAGATGCCGACAGACGCGCCACGCGTTCCCTCACCAGGGCGACCGTCGGAGTTGACGGCCTCCGGCATCTCCGCCGGACTTGCCGGCTGAAGTGTATCCCTCACCGTCACACGGTTCGGGACACGCATTGAACCCGCAGTCGCCGGCGATATTCGTTCGGCACATCAGACGACCGTGTCAATGTTCCGCGCCTCTTCAGCGTGCGCCACAATCCATCGTCGCCTTGGGGCAACCTCTGCACCGAGGAACACTTCGATGGTTTCGCTCGCCGCCGCGGCATCTTGGACGTCAACTTGGAAGAGTTTCCGGACCGCCGGGTTCATGGTGGTGTCCCAGAGTTGGGTCGCCGTCATCTCACCGAGGCCCTTGTAGCGGGAAACTTCAACGCGTCCACGCGTGATCCCACGGATCTGGGTGTCACGATCCTGGTCAGAGTATGCGTAGAGCGTCTGCCTGCCTCCGCCAACCGTGATCCGATACAGCGGGGGCCTTGCAATGTACAGGTAACCGTTCGTCACCAACTCGTTCATATGCCGGAAGAAAAAGGTCAGCAGAAGCGTACGAATGTGACTGCCGTCGACGTCTGCGTCGGTCATGATCACGACACGGTGATAGCGAAGCTTCGCGACCGAGAACTGGTCGCCGATCCCGGTGCCAAGCGCCGTGATAAGCGCCCGAAGTTCCACGCTTGAGACGACGCGCGACAACGCCCGTTGCCGGACTTCCGCCGAGGCCTCCCGTGCCCGGTCAGGCGTGAGGTCATACGCCTTCTCCACGTTGAGGATCTTGCCCCGGAGGGGCAGGATGGCCTGGAATCCCCGGTCACGGCCCTGCTTCGCGGTTCCACCTGCCGAATCACCCTCAACGATGAAAAGTTCCGACTTGCGGGGGTCACGTTCGGAACAATCGGCCAACTTGCCCGGCAGGGCCGACCCCTCGAACGGGCCCTTCCGCATGACAAGGTCGATGACCTTGCGCGCCGCCTCACGCGCCCGCGCCGCCATCAGGCACTGTTCAACGATCGGTCGCGCTTCCTTCGGGTTCTCGTGGAAGAAATCCTTCATGAAGTTGCCGAATGCAATCTCTACCGCGCCACGCACCTCGCTGTTGCCGAGTTTCGCCTTGGTCTGACCCTCGAACTGTGGATCCTGTAACTTGACGCTGACAATCGCAGATAGCCCTCGCCGGACATCCTCGCCCTTGATGGGGGGATCGCTCGGCTTACGCATCTGGTTCTTCTCCGCGTAGTCGGCGATGACGCGGGAAAGTGCCCGGTGGAAGCCGTGCAAGTGTTCGCCACCATCCGGGGTCTTGATGGTATTTGCGAAGGCATACACCGTCTCGTCCGCATCCTCGCGATACTGGACCGCAACCTCGACGCTGACGGGCGCGATTACGGTTGGCATCGTCCTCACAACGTGAATGACCGTCTCGTGGAGTGTCTTGTACTTGCGGTTCAGGTACCGGACAAACGAGGAGATGCCACCCTGGAACCAGAAGTTCGCCTCGTCAGACCGCCGGTCAGGTCGTTCGTCGACGAAGGAAAACCGCAGACCCGCAGTCAGGTACGCCATTTCACGGAACCGTTCGGCTAGGGTCTGGAACTGGAAATCAACGGTAGTGAAGACCGTTTCGTCCGGCATGAAGGTCACGGACGTGCCTCGACGGGTTGATGCCCCAATCCGCACAAACTCCCCCACCACATCTCCGCGCTCGTAGCGACGCCGGTAGGCATAGCCGTCGCGATGCACCTCAACCTCAAGCCATTGGCTGAGGGCGTTCACGACTGATGCGCCGACGCCATGCAGGCCGCCGCTGACCTTGTATCCGCCTCCACCGAACTTTCCGCCGGCATGAAGCTTCGTGAAGATCAGATCAAGCGCCGGCACATGGTGGGTCGGATGCATGTCCACTGGAATGCCTCGTCCGTCGTCACTGACGCGGACTGACCCATCGGCAAGGATCGCGATGTCGATGCGCGTGCAGAATGAGGCAAGTGCCTCATCGACGCTGTTGTCGACGATTTCATAGACAAGATGATGGAGGCCACGGTCGTCGGTGCTGCCGATGTACATTCCGGGACGCCGCCGCACAGCTTCAAGTCCCTCGAGAACCTGGATCTGCGCAGCCGAATAGGCGCCGGCCGCACCTTCTGGTGCATCCTCCGTGCCTGGTCGGAACGCCTGTTCCTCATCGACTGCCTCAAAAGGCAAACTCTCGGACTCAGTCACCGCACGGTCTCCAAAACGTTTATCACCATACACCTAATTTTACATTATAAGGAGGGGGGAGGGGAGCCCCCCACCCCGGATGTTCTTTGACCGAGACGCCCGTGACGTGGCAATTGACCTTCTGGGGCGACACCTTGTCCGCGCATCCGCGGACGGCGACCCACATCCGGGAGTAGTTGCAACCATTGTGGAGACCGAGGCATACCTCGGGCCACATGACCTCGCGTGTCATGCGTGCCGCGCGCGCACTTCACGCACGGCGACGATGTTCGGCCCACCCTCCACGCTTACGTCTACCTGATCTATGGGAACTGCCGGTGCTGTTCTCATTCGGGCAGTCTTGATCGGCCACGCCCAACCGTCACGCCAAGGCGCGCCACACCGGGGCACCGGGCCAGGTCGTCTCACCCGTGCGGTTGACGTCACAAGGCGCCACGACACCGCTGACCGCTGCGAACCGTCGTCGCCAATCCAGGCCGTGCCCAGCCCTCGGCCAATCGCCCGGCAACACCCTGACCAACCCTTTCGATGCGGTCCACGCATCAGTGTCGATGCTGCCGGGCCGGAGTGGGCAGGCAACCCGCTCCTCCCCCGGCTGGACGGGCATTTCATCGTATCCGGGACGCGGAAGCGAAACGAAGCCGGAGAGAGATGCGCCAGCTGAAGTGCGGAGGTGATGCGGGTCAGTCGGCCGGATGGTACGTCACCCCAAAAGCACCCGGACCGGCGTGGGTGCCGAGAACCGGGCCAATTTCGACGCTGAACTCGCGTTCAACCTTGAACCGCGCAAGAACCCGCCGACGCAACTCGTCCCGGACCTCCGGCGCTTCGGCATGCATCAGGCCAAGGTGCCCAAGGCGCCCGCTGGGCACGTCCTCCGCCATCAATTCCACGATGCGATCGAGGGCGCGTGGGCGGGTACGCACGCGTTCACGCGCGGTCAGGCTTCCATCTGCCAACGACAGGATGGGGCGCACATTCAACATGCCACCGATGAACCCGGCTACCCGACCAAGCCGACCACCACGGATCAGATACTCTAAGGTCTCGACACTCACCAACGCGTTCGTACGTGGGGCCAACGTCGCAATCAGGGCAAGGATCGCCTCAACTGACTCTCCACGTGCGGCCGCCTCGGTCGCAGCAACAACCACCATGCCTTGGGCCGGGGCGATCACCTTGGTATCGACCACTTCGAAGCGAACGCCGGGGAACTCCGAACGGGCCATCCCGGCAGCCACCTGGGCCGAGCCAAACGTGCCACTCAGCTTGGCAGACGCGTGGATCGAGATCACCGCACCGGCAGTTGGTGCAATGCGTCGATATGCATCAAGGAATTCTCCCGGCGATGGCTGCGATGTAGTCGGCTGAACCGACCCCGTGCGAAGCCTGCGGTAGAACTCCTCGTTCGTAATGTCCACGGTCTCCGTGAACTGTTCATCGCCAAACGAAACGTGAAGGGGAACCACCGTCACGTCATACTGGTGCACAACATCGGCCGGAAGCCATGCGAGACTGTCGGTGACGATGCGGATAGCGTTGGGTGCCGCGGGCGTAGTGGCGTCGATGGCGTTCTCGGTCATCATGTCCCCCCTGAGCCGTTCGAGCCGGGCAATGGTCAAGGTCAAACCGATGCCTGAGCCCTCAACCCGCATCTCCAAATGCTGGCAGGACGAGTTTACAATCTCCATGGCCCGAACCTTCACGCAACATCCAGCCCGACCGCACTCAGAACAGGTCCTGGGTCAACCTTGATGCCTGACGAATCGTGGACCGCCAACCAGTCCGAGGACTTTGCCGGACGCACCGACGACGCTGGTCTCGCACCCCTGTTGTCACCCCTCTTTCACTCGCGCGTGGTCGCCGACCAACACTATCAACGCGGTTTGGATCAGGAATCGCGTGGTCAGTGGGACCGCGCCCTCACAAGTTTCCGGACCGCTTGCGCCTTGCATCCCGAACGCATCCTCTACCTCCTGGCGCGTGGGCGCGTCTGCCAGACACACGACCTCGACCCCGAGGCCGACGATTGCTACGAGCACGCACGCCGTATCGCCCCCCGTGATCCAGTAGTGCTTTTCAACCAGGCCGAACTCTGGGCCCGCCACGGACGGCTAGCGATGGCCATCGAGAACCTCGAGGAAATCCTGTCTGATGGCAGTCGCCAGCTTGGTGCACGCGCAATGCCCGTGTACCGCCTCCGTGGCGACCTCGCCCTGCGTAACGGTGACTATTCACGCGCCGATGAGGCCTTCAAGACCGCACTTGCACTCGTACCCGACGATGACTACCTACGAACAATGGTCCGGAGCGTGCCTCGGTTCGCGGAGTTCAACCTCGACCGAGAATCCACATCGGGGGCGAAACGGTTGGTCTACGCACAAGCTGGAGCGATGCTCCTTGGCCTTCTCGAGGACGATGGCGTAACCATTCCCGAGTATCCCGGCATCGGATTAGAGACGCTTGACGAAGTCGCCGACGTCATTGCACGACCCGCACGAACCCTCCGGCATCTCGGGCCGCCAACCTACATCGGCGCGCTAGACACGCCGTCGCTCCCGATTGCCGAGGCTATCGCCGACGTACTGGGGGGAACTCTTTTCGACCCGTCAGCAACGTCGCACCATGTCACCGGAACCAGTCAGTCAGTCCTTCTGGTGACCGTGAATGCGACCGATCCGGAGACCGTCAGTGCCGTCGCGAACCGGTTGAGGGATCAGGCCCAGACCGTTTGGACCTACGCAATCGGCCTGCGGCACCCCGCAGGGGCATATCACGGAACGATCGACCTCATCAGTTCGACGGGATTCGTGGAGGTGCCATGGGATGCACCCAGCCGCGAGACGAGCATTCCCGCCGGAGGGTTGGCGTCCAAATTGGCGTCCTGCCTGAGGCGTGCGATTGAGGCGCTTCCGACGGTGACAACTGTCTCATCACACCTCGCGTGGCACACGAAACACAGACGCTTCGCATCGGAATCCTTGCGGGATGCGTTTGCCCAATCCGGCATTTGCTAAACTACGGGCACGTAATCTGAAGTGCGCCGGTCGGGCGCGAACCGTCGGAGTATTCTTGTGAAGCGAACCTGGCAACCCAAGCGCCGGCGCCGTTCCCGCGTCCACGGCTTCATGAAGCGGATGAGCAGCGCAAACGGGCGACGTGTCCTGCGCCTGCGCCGTCAGAAGGGGCGCAAGCGCCTCACCGTCTGACCCATGTCCTCGCCCGGCGCCCAGCCGGGCACTCCTCACGCCCCGGACTTGACCTGTTGATTGCGCGTCCACACCGACTTCGCCGCAATGCGGATTTCGCGAGCGTCCGTAACGGTGCCCGTCCCAATGGCGCCGGACTGATCCACGTCACCGCGTTCCTACGGGAGCCATCCAATTCCGTTTCCTGCGCGAGATTTGGGATCGTCGTGCCACGACGCGTTGGAAACGCAGTGATCCGCAACCTTGTACGGCGCCGTCTGCGGGCTGCACTCACCGCCATCCTCCCTCGTGTAGCCGACAAATGGGACATCGTCATCGGTACCCGGCCGGCTGCGGCCTCGGCAGCCTTTGAGCAACTCGCCTCTGCCCTGGAGATCGGGTTGCGCCGGGCTGGCGTCCTCGTCCATCCACCCGTCAGGATTAATTCCGCCCCGTGACGAACGAAAGGCCCCATCGGTATGGCCTCACGCATTGCCATCGCTGGCATTCGCGCATTCAGGCTCGTGCGCACCTCGATCTACCCGGCACAGCTCTGCCGTTTCCACCCGACCTGCACGGAGTACGCAATTGAGGCGATAACCCGTCATGGTATTCTCCGGGGGACGACGCTCGCGCTTGGCCGGATTTCCCGATGTCACCCTTTCAATGCCGGTGGCCTTGATCCCGTGCCCTAGCGTGGCGCGAAGTTTCCCGCCGGACTTCCATTACTACGGGTGCCCTGTGCGCCACACTGTGTGACATCGCCTGCCCGAAGTCGGGCAAGCGCCACGCAACCGCCAACCGGACGCATCTACTGCTTCCGGACCGGAGGTACACGCGGCGCGAGGAGTACTAGCGTTGCCTTCGTTCATAGTCGTTCTGTGGGACAGCGTTCTTGTCAACCCCTTGGTGGTCGGCCTCATCTACCTCAGCAGCCTGTTCGGTGCCGGCGTCGCAATCATCCTGTTCACGATCATCACGAAGACCGTCCTCCTGCCTCTGACCATCAAGCAGTTGGGTTCGCAGCGCGCGATGACGCGCCTTCAGCCGGAACTCAAGGCCCTGCAGGCGCGATACGCCAAGGACAAGGACAAACTGTCCGTCGGGACCATGGCCCTGTACAAGGAACATGGGATAAACCCGGCCGCCGGATGCCTCCCTCTCCTGCTTCAAATGCCGATCCTGTTTGCGCTATACGCCGCATTGCGATCCCTTGCAGATCCTGAAGCAGCCTCGGATGAACCCCGGGCTTGGCTCACTGCCCTGGGGATGGATGAGACTACATTCGTAACAGCCATTACCTCGTTCAAGCAGGGGTTCTGGTGGCTCGAAGGCCTCGACAAGCCTGATGTCATCGACGTTTTCGGCTATGCCCTGCCGTTCATCCTGCCAGTGCTTGCGGCGCTCACCCAATGGGTACAGCAGCGGATGATGACCCAGACGTCGTCCGACCCGCAGCAGCAGATGCAGAACCAGATGATGCAGTTCATGCCCTTGATGATGCTCTGGATTGGGCTTTCGGTAAGCTCGGGGCTCGCACTCTACTGGGTGGCACAGAACCTTTACGGCATCATCCAGCAATACTTCATCGGCGGTCTGGGGTCGCTTGCCACGGTCCGCCTACCTGGCACTTCGACATCCGCGGCGACGGTCATTGACGACACGCCACCGGCATCCGGCAAGGCTCGACGCGTGAACGGCGCAAACCGCTCCAGGGGTTCCAATGGCGGTGATGGGAGGCGATCTGGTGGCAAATAATGACGTTTCAGTCGTTGAGGCTTCGGCACGATCCGTCGAGACGGCAATCACTCAGGCACTGGCCGCGTTGGGCCGCACCCGCAGCGAAGTAACCGTTTCGGTTATCGATCCGGGCAATCCGGGGCGCATCCTCGGGTTCGGGGCGCAACCAGCTCGGGTGCGTGTCTCAGTGCGTGTTCCGGGAGACGAGACTGAGGAGGATGAACACTCCCAGGACACCGGACATGAAACGGTTCACCGCGAAGAAGCATTCGCGCCGCTACCCCACGGATCGGCAGATGCAACCGTGGTTGCCGAGACCGCCCGGCGGATACTGAGCGAGCTTCTTCATCATATGCATTTTGATGAAGCCCATATCGAGGTGGAGGAACTCGAGCCACTCACCCTCAATGTGCGTGCGCCAGATGCCGCCGATCTCATCGGTCGCCGGGGAGAGACTCTCCGGGCAATCCAGTTCATCGTTGGGATCATGGTCAACAAGGCACTTGACACGCACGTCCGGATCACGATTGATATTGACGGGTACAGGGCGCGCCGCGAGGTGCTCCTCCGTGACCTTGCACTTCGGTTCGCCAGCCGAGTCATCGCCATTAGGGCGCCCGTCCAGTTGGAGGCGATGCCCCCCAATGAGCGCCGGATTGTCCACATGGTGCTTGCCGAACACCCGGATGTGGCCACCGAAAGCACCGGCGAAGGCGACAACCGGCGCATCGTGATCATGCTCCGCCACTGAGTGCGCCGGTGAATGGGTAACGACACGGCCCCGGAAATACTTGTCCTCGGAAATGTGACCCGTGACGTCGCCCCAGGCACGCCCGACGGGTTCACATTCGGGGGCACGGCGACGTTCGCATCACTCACTGCAAGCCGCCTCGGACGACGCACGGCGTTGGTCACGGCCGCCGCACATGAACCCGGCCTTCCGGGAACCTTTGAGGATGTCGACGTGGTGGTCGTGCAATCCGCAGACACCACCATGTTTGAGAACATCTATACCCCAACAGGGCGGGTTCAGTACGTCCGTGCCGTCGCTTCCCCCCTGGTTCCAGCCGACATTCCTGACGCATGGCGCTGTGCCCCGATGGTCCACTTTGGCCCGATTGCCCAGGAACTCACCCACGACCTTCTCGAAGTGTTCCCATCGACCGCATTGATTGGCGCAACATTGCAAGGATGGTTGCGTGCATGGTCTCCCGACAACGGACGCGTAAGTCCTGTCGCTTGGCGCGATGCCGAGACTTATCTGGACCGCCTCGATGTCGTGACCTTCAGCGCCGAAGACCTCGGCGGCGATCTGGCGCTTGTCCAGAAGTACGCGACACGCGCCCGCCTTGCCGTCGTGACCGAGAACCGCCATGGTTGCGTCGTCTGGCAGCACGGCACGCGTCGACGCTTCCCGGCCTATGCGGTGGAGGAAGTCGACCCGACCGGTGCCGGAGACGTATTCGCTACCGCCTTCCTGATTCGCTACGGGGAGACGGGGGACGTTGAAACCGCCGCGCAGTTTGCAAACTGCGTCGCGTCATTCGTGGTTGAAGGACGTGGAGCGGAGGCAATCCCGACTGCCGGCAGCGTGAGCGAACGCCTGCGTCATGGGCGCCTCCGGCCACCGGGACCCTGATTGTTGCCCGCCGACTGTTGCACGGGGTTGGCGTTCACCCGGCTTAATCGGTAGTCTTTACCATGTTGAGTGCGGTGCAGACGCGAAGAGGAAGGTTGCTCTTCTCTTCGGCGCCCCTCGATATCGAAAGGAATTCCAATGCCAAAGACTTTCAAGGATTTTGGAGACGAAGGACGTGCCGTCGCCCCGCTGATCAGCGTCGATGACGCCCAAGCGCAGATGGCCTCTCACCCGGAGACTGTCGTGATTGATGTGCGCCAGGAAGCCGACTCCCATGGGAACGCGGTACCCGGTGCGATTAACATTCCCCTTGGCCAGCTTGCCATTCGTGCGGACACCGAGTTGCCTGAAGCAGTTCGGGACGCCCGTATTCAGGATCGTTCCACGCCGATCATCACGACGTGCGGCCCAGGAGGGCAGGCAGCAATTGCTGCGAAGATTCTCCACGACATGGGATTCAGCGACGTTAAGATCATGGATGGTGGGACGAATGCTTGGAAGGCCGCCGGCAAGCCGGTGCACTGATCAAAGACCACCAAGGATCCGCCATGGCTGTCCCCCTGCCGGATCGGTTTCGCGCCGTACCCTCTAGTTCACAACGAAAGAGTTCTCAATGATCACGGTCGGAGATGCAGCGCCAGACTTGTCCCTGATGGGAACCGATGACAAGATGCACTGCATCAGCGACTACCGCGGGAACCCGGTAGTCCTGTTCTTTTTTCCAAAGTGCTTCACGGACACGTGCGAAAGACAGATAAGCGGTCACTCGCAACGCGTGGCTGAATTCGATGCTTTGGGTGCAAAGATCATCGGGGTTAGCACCGACCACACTCCATCCCAGAAGGCCTTCAAGAAGGGGTGTGACCCTGAGGATCACATCCTCCTGCTCAGTGACTTCCGGCATCGGCTTGTCAAGTTGTTCGGTGTCAACATCGATGACGGTGAACATCCGAACCACCGCGCAACCTTCATCATCGATTCACAAGGCATCGTCAGGAACGCACAGGTTGAGAAGCCACGCCAGTGGGCTGGCATCGAACCGGAACTCGCCGCGATCCGCGCACTTTAGTTGCATCCGAAACAGGTCAACTCGCGATACCGCACCAGGCCGTCTGCGACGCCGAAGGTGCGGTATCGTGTTTTACGGGGGCGCAGATGAGTGGATTGGTCCGGATACAGGTTGATACACCGGCACTAGTGGATGCAATCCTCGCGTACGTCAATGATCCACGCGCCGATCGAAACGCCTTTCACACCGACTTGCTATCGGACGAACTCGAGCACCAACTCGGGTTGACGCAGGACATCCTTGAAGCACTGCTTCTCGATGGGGCATCGAACCGCGAGGACGTCGAACCCCTCGTCGGCTACCTCGTTGCCTACGGCGTGGCTGGGGTCGCCGGGACGCCAGGAACGGCACTCGACGGCGTTCCATCAATGTCATCAACAGATGTGAGTGCCCCGCGCCTCTGACTTGCAACCGACGCCTGTTGGCTGACGTGTGCGGCACCTTCGCCACTCATCGGCAGGACAAACCAGACGGTTGACCCGTGGCCTTCTCCAAGACTGTATGCACCAATCACGCCACCGTGCGCTTGCACGAGGTGTTTTGCGATCGCCAGACCGAGGCCGGTTCCGCCTGACGCGCGTGAGGGGTCCACCTTGAAGAACCGTTCAAACAGTCGCGTGAGATCCTCACGGGAAATCCCTATGCCGGTATCCGTAACTCCGAACCGAATGCCACCCCCGTCACGCGCAGCCGTGAGTGTGACAACCCCACCCTCCGGGGTGAACTTGATGGCGTTCTGGAGAAGGTTGAGCAACACCTGTCCAACTCGCATTGGATCGGCATTGATCATCGGTAACCCGTGTTCTGCAGCCAACCGAAGATCGATAGCCGCGCGCGTTGCCTGGGTACGAAGCCTCCGGTAGGCCGTCTCCAGCAGTGTGATCGGCGCCACCGGGCGCTTTTCCATCTCGGCCTGACCAGATTCGATTTGCGAAAGCTCTAGCAACTCGAACACCAGTTGGGTGAGGCTATCGACTTCGACATGCATCAGCCTGAGGAACTCACGTGCCGCCGGAGGGTCCTCAAGCGCGCCCTCCTCAAGCGTCTCGACGAGCGCCTTCAGTGACGCGAGGGGTGTCCTCAATTCGTGCGAAACGTTGGCGACAAAATCCCTCCGAATGCTCTCGGACCGGCGCAACTCGGTCTCATCTTCGAGAAAGATCACACCTGCCCCGACAACAGATGTGCGCCGGGTTGCCCCAACCCCAAGGTCGGCCGGCATACGACCTTGAGACGCGAACGGAACTGCCGACACCTTGACAATGCGAACGCCTGTCCCGCGTCGAGGCATGGAGAGTCCACCCATCGTCGAGAACGGCGACAGTCGCACATGCCTGGTCACCGGTCCCCGGGTTTCAATCGCCTTGATGAGCGTCTCGGTTACCTCGTAATCCCGTACCGCCGTCACCAGACTCTGTCCAACCAATGAAGAGCCATCTCCTGGCAGGTCCAGAAGGCGTGCCGCCTCCGGATTGACAGCCGCCACCATTCCGTCTTCCGACGTGATGATCAGACCTTCGGCTATGGACGCTAGTGTCTGCCGGACACGAACCCGCTCCCGCCCAACACTCTCACGGTGCGTCTCCAACGTGTATGCAATATCGACGAGTGCCTCGGCCAGTGGTTCCGCCTCTTCGGGCATTCGAGACGCCATCAAGGCGGACGCAGGCGCTTCGGACTTCATGAGATCCGGTGACGTCGCCTCGACGGCATATCGAACTGACTGGCGCAACTGACGTGCCGAGACAGCGAAAGCCTCGCGCGCCGACGCCTGCCTCCCTTGGTCAGTTCGATAGACAATGAACGCACCGAAGGATCCGAGCACCAGACCAACCACCCCGGTCAATAGCGCCCACGCAGGATCCGACATCGCCATGGGGGGTGCGTCAGTGCCGGGTGCGCGCCCAACCGATGACAGGAACCATTGACCGACAAACCACGTCACCGTAATCAGGGCGCCGACAACCACGTGAAGGTCGATTTTCACAATGAAGCATTCTTGTGATCGGCGGTGGGCGCCATCATGGCACCAGCGAGGAATTACTCCTCGTCAAGCTCTTCACGTCGCCCCTTGGCGAGATAGATGACCCGTTCGCATACATTGGTGATGTGATCCCCAACGCGTTCAAGGTTGTGCGCAATCCACAAGAGATACGTGGCCCGCACGATCGTGCTTCCATCCTTCTCCATCGTGGAAAGCATCAGGTCGTAGACGTCATCCTGCAACTCGTCGAGTTCGGAGTCCTTCCTCGCACAGGCGAGCGCCTTGTCGGCATCGCGTTGAATGAACGCATCGAGGGCAAGGCGCAACCGTTCACGGCATGAAGCGATCATGCGCGGGAACTCGTTGACCGATCGCATCGGCGGTTCGGCGCACAGCTTGACACACAGGCGCGAAATGCTGCGTGCGTGGTCACCCATCCGCTCGAGATCGGTCGCAATGTGTTCGACACTGGTTATGAACCGGAGGTCGGACGCCATTGGCTGTTGCGTGGCCAACAGGATGACCGCCCCATCCTCGATTCCCATGCGCTTGGCATTGATGAACGTATCGTCAGAGACGACTTGCCTGGCCTGATCGACATCACGTCTCGCCAAGGCATCCATCGACCGTTCAAGGGCCTTGTCGACCATGCTGCCCATGGTCAGGATTTCATCTCCAAGCTGGGCAAGCTGCAGGTGATACGCCTTGCGGATCTCAGTCTCACGCGCCATGGCAGGTACTCCGTAGGCCAGTCCGCACAGCGCAGTCACGGGATCAACCGATCCGGAACCGGTGCAGGGGACCAAACGTTGACCACATCTTATGCCCGGAATGTAACGGCGACATGATCATGCCGTTACGTCTGGACATCACAATCGGGGGAGGCGCCGCAACACCGCCACCATGGAGGCCGCTGCGGTGGTCGGTACCATACATCACATGGGATCAAAAATCCTCGTCATCGAAGATGAACCCGCGATCATCACGAGCGTCAGCTACAGCCTTCGCAAGGAAGGCTACGAGGTAGTCACTGCCACCGATGGCCAAACCGGTCTTGAAACCGCAAGACGCGACACGCCCGATCTGATCGTCCTTGATGTGATGCTTCCACGGCTTACTGGCCTGGATGTGTGCCGGGCAATCAGGCACTCGCCCTCGGCAATCCTGCAGAACATTCCGATCATCATGTTGACTGCGCGCACCGATGAGGTTGACCGTGTCGTCGGTCTTGAAATCGGTGCCGACGATTACGTCACCAAGCCCTTCTCGATGCGCGAACTCGTCGCGCGCGTCAAGGCAATGCTCAGGAGAAGCCAGAGCCGCAATGACGAAACGTCAGCCCAACGTCCAATGACGCTCGGCACCATCACGCTCGATCCCGCGCAACGGCGCGTCACGAGGAACGGGAGCAGCGTGTCGCTCAAGCCCCGCGAGTTCGACCTCCTCGCATGCCTGATGCGGCATCCAGGTCAAGTCTTTACGCGGGATCACCTGCTCGCACGGGCGTGGGGGAGCGAATTCTCCGGGGACATGCGCACAGTCGACGTACACATCCGGTGGCTCCGCGAGAAACTCGAGGAAGATCCTGGTAACCCAAAGATCATCGAGACAATCCGTGGGGTCGGGTACCGCTCCTGTGCGCCCGACTGACCAGGCCGCTCAAGGGTCATCCGACATCCGAAGGCTTGTCCGCAATCTGCGCGAGGCATTGCGCGTCAGGCCCTCAACCGTCGGGGAAATGGCATCCCTGCTCAACGTGACCCCGGAACAGGTGGTTACTGTGCTCCACGCCCTCCGGCGCCGTCAAGGTCGCCTGCGAGTCAGCCTTCGAAACGGCCGGTCGGCTTGGTCATGGGAACCGGAATCCGCCAAAACCGCTCTGGCGCGACTTCTCGAGCCCGCGGTTCGCGAAGTGCAGACCCGCACCGTAGAATCGCGAACGCCGGAATCGACGCCGGGCCAGACATCGCAAGGAGACCCCAACCATGGGAACCGCGCCAAAGACCGGCGACGCCAAACCACCTCTTGACCTGGTTACAGATCCACGGCATCAAAGCCGTATCCAGCTCGATGGCCGTGACCGCATTGCCGCCCGAGCAATGTTGCATGCCATCGGTTTCACCAACGAAGACCTGAGCCGGCCAATCGTCGGTGTGGCGCACTCGTGGATTGAAACGATGCCCTGTAACTGGGGCCTCCGCGCGCTTGCCGAGCAGGTCAAGAAGGGCATCCGCGACGCCGGTGGGACGCCAATGGAACTGAACACCATCGCCATCAGCGATGGCGTCACTATGGGCACCGAGGGCATGAAGGCTTCCCTCGTTTCGCGAGAAGTGATTGCCGACTCCATTGAACTCGTCGCGCGCGGCCACATGTTCGACGCACTCATCATTCTTGTCGGGTGTGACAAGACGATCCCTGCCGGCGCGATGGCACTGCTACGACTGAACATCCCTGGCGTGTTGCTCTACGGCGGTCCAATCAAGCCCGGGCGGTTCAGAGGCAAGGACGTCACGATCATCGACTTGTTCGAAGCCGTCGGTGCCCATTCCGCAGGGAAGATGTCCGACGCAGACCTCGATGAAATCGAGAACTGCGCGATCCCCGGCGCTGGCGCGTGTGGCGGACAGTACACCGCGAACACGATGGCGATGGCCCTGGAGTTCCTCGGTCTCGCCCCTCTTGGCAGCGGTAGTGTTCCCGCAGTGGACAAGCGCAAGAACCAGGTGGCCGTTGAAGCCGGCCACCTCGTCATGGACGTCCTCCGACGTGGCGTGCGCCCACGTGACATTGCCACCAAGGCCGCCTTCGAGAATGCCATCGCCGGTGTCTGTGCATCCGGCGGATCAACCAACGCGGCACTCCACCTGCCAGCAATGGCCCACGAAGCCGGTATCGACTTGACCCTCGATGAGTTCAACGAGATCAGTCACCGGACACCGCTCATCTGCGACCTCAAGCCAGGCGGTCGCTTCGTGGCGGTCGACCTCGACAACGCCGGCGGTATCCAATTTGTCGCCAAGCGCCTGATTGAGGGCGGCAAACTCGACGGTTCGTGCCTCACGGTCACCGGCCACACGCTCGCCGAAGAGGCGGCCAAGGCCTCCGAGACACCCGGCCAAGAAGTCGTGGTCACCGTGGACAAGCCACTGAAGGAGACAGGGGGCATCGTGATCCTCAACGGCAACATTGCCCCCGAGGGTGCCGTGATCAAGGTCGCTGGCTATGACCGGACATTCCATCAGGGACCGGCGCGGGTCTTCGAACGCGAAGAAGAGGCCATGGCAGCCGTGACCGGTGGCAAGGTGCACCCGGGAGATGTGGTCGTGATCCGCTACGAAGGACCACGGGGCGGTCCGGGAATGCGCGAGATGCTCAGCGTGACCGGCGCGATCAATGGTGCCGGTCTCAGTGCCTCGGTCAGCCTGATTACCGACGGTCGCTTCAGCGGAGGCACCCACGGGTTCATGGTCGGGCATGTGTCACCCGAAGCCGCCCTCGGTGGCCCCATTGCCGCCATCCATGACGGCGACATCGTCACGATTGATCTCAAGGCGCGAACCATGGACATCGCGGTTTCGGATGCCGAAATCGCGGCGCGCATGGCCGGATGGAAGCGCCCCGCACCACGCTACACCAATGGGGTCTTTGCGAAATACATGGCACAGGTGGGCAGCGCCTCACGGGGTGCGATCACCAGTTCGCCCGACCTCTCCTGAACACCAAACCCCGGCGCGGAGGTCCCGCGTCGGGGTTGTTCGGAGGATCGAGTGTTCCAGTTAACGTCAAAACCGGTGTGACACAACCGTCACACCGGTTTTTTTAGTTCACCCGGTCGCGCAAGACTGCCGGCACCTGAGCAGCATTCCCTCGCGTTTCCCGACTAGCGTTACGCACCGCATTGATTGATTCAAGGCGCGTCAGTAGCCGGCTCAATTGTGCGAGGCTTCCGAGTTCCACGGTCGTCATGATCGTCGCGATCCCCTCTTGGGCATCCACGGTGACCTGTGAACCGATGATGTTCAGTTTCTCTTCGGCCACCACCGCAGCAACGTCACGCAAGAGACCCGGCCGGTCAAACGCTTCGACCCGCAAGGTCACCGGGTAGTTCTGAACACCGCTGCGGCCCCAATCGACGGCCACCAGTCGGTCTGGTTCATCTTCACCAAGAACGTTGTGGCAGTCCTGACGATGGATCGTGATACCCCGGTTCCGGGTGATGAAACCGATGATCCGGTCGCCCGGAACGGGCTTGCAACAAGGGGCCATGCGTGTCAGGAGGTCTCCAACACCCATGACCTGCACCGCACCAGTCGAGTTGGCACCGGTCGTCGGTGCGACTTCCGGTAAGTCAATGAATGCTGGTTCGGGAACCGAACGCAGTCCCAGACGCCCGATGACTGTCTGCAGTCCGACTCCGCCGTATCCGATAGCCGCCAGGAGACTGTCGAGCGATTGGAAGTTGAGCTGGGTAGCCGTGGTCTCAAGCTGTGACTCGGCAACGGAACCGATGCCCCCAAGCCCGAGGCGCTTGAGTTCCTTCTCCAACACATCGCGGCCCCGGATGATGTTCTCGGCGCGCTGCTGCTGCTTGAACCACTGGCGGATCTTTTCCCGCGCATGGCCTGTTCGGACAACAGTCAGCCAGTCGCGACTTGGGCCATGCGATGACTTAGTGGTCAGAATCTCGACGATGTCGCCGTTCTTGAGTTCGTAATCAAGAGAAACCAGTTTCTGGTTGACCCGGGCGCCAATGCACCGGTGTCCGACATCGGTATGGATCCGGTAGGCGAAATCCAACGGTGTTGCCCGAGCTGGCAGGTCCTTGACCTCACCGCGAGGGGTGAAGACAAACACCTGATCCTGGAAGATATCCATCTTGACGGTCTCGACGAATTCCTGCGCCGTCGAGAGTTCCTGTTGCCAAGCCATCAGCTGGCGCAACCACGCGAGTTTCGCCTCGAACTGGTTATCCGGCTGACTGCCTTCCTTGTACCGCCAGTGAGCCGCAATGCCGTGTTCGGCAACGCGGTGCATATCGTGCGTACGGATCTGCACCTCGAGGAACCGTCCGGTGCGCGCGACCACTGCCGTGTGCAGCGATTGGTACATGTTGCCTTTGGGCATCGCGATGTAATCATCGAACTGCCCGGGCACTGGCGGCCAGAGGGTGTGGACGATGCCAAGCGCGGCGTAGCACTCCGGGACCGTGGCCACGACAACCCGAAGGGCGAGAAGGTCGTACAACTGGTCGAAACTACGCCCAGTCCGCTCCATCTTCTTGTAGATCGAATAGATGTGCTTGGGGCGCCCAGTGATCTCCGAGGCAACACCGGTCTTTGCCAGATGGTCGCGTATGGACTCGATGCACTCCTCGACATGCGCCTCTCGCGCCCGACGAGTGTCGTTCAGGAGCCGCTTCAGCTCCTGATAGTGCTCGGGTTCGAGGTGATAGAACGCAGCATCCTCGAGCTTCCACTTGACTTGCCAAATGCCAAGACGGTGCGCCAGAGGCGCGTAGATCTCGAGTGTTTCCCGGGCGATACGGTGACGCGCGTCGGGGCGCTTGCCGTCCAGAGTGCGCACATTGTGCAGCCGGTCGCACAACTTGATCAGGACAACACGAATGTCCTCGGCCATTGCCAGAAACATCTTGCGCAGGTTTTCGGCCTGCTGTTCCTCAAGACTGTTCCAATGGATCCGGGACAGTTTGGTGACACCATCAACGAGCCGGGCCACTTCGATGCCAAATACGTCATGCAATGCGTCAAACGTGACGCCGGTGTCCTCGATGACGTCGTGCAGAAGCGCCGACGCAATGGTTGCTCGATCAAGTTGCAGGTCAGCCAGAAGCAGCGCGGTCTCAAGGGGATGCTGGATATACGGCTCGCCAGAACCACGGTTCTGGCCTGCATGGGCCTTGGCAGCGTACTCGTACGCCCGCTCTACGATCCCCAAATCGGAGTTGGGTGGCACGTAGGCACGCAATCGCCCCAGAAGGTCGTCAAGCGTCGTCAGGCGACGCGACGCATCCGGTTCGTTCTCGATCGCTGGAAGTGGCGTCGCAATCACGATGACATCGGGCATGGCTTCAATCTTGGCAACGGGCAACTCGCCCAGTTGCAGGTGACAGGATCAGCCGACGCAGCATGGAGAGACCACCATATACCGGCGGCGTCTTCTCATCTGAGGATAACGCCGCCGAGGTCACCGCACAATCCCGTCCCGCGAAGCGCGGCCATTTCCGGGGCGGGGCGTATACCCTCTGTGGAGGCGCATGATGCGTCCGACTGAGGCACCATGTTTTACGACCACGCAACGATCAGCCTGAAAGCCGGGAACGGCGGCGACGGCGCCATGCACATGCGCCGGGAAAAGTACGTCTCCCTGGGCGGTCCAGACGGCGGCGATGGCGGGCGTGGTGGCAGCATCTACCTCGAGGGTGACCCTAATCAGAACACCCTGATCGCCTTCCGGTTCAAGCGACACTTCGTCGCACCGGATGGCACCGGAGGCGGACGGCGGAACAGCCATGGTCGCGCCGGACAGGACACCGTCATCCGCGTGCCCCTCGGCACGGCAGTGCACGACCCCACCAACGGAGAACTCCTTGGTGATGTCACCGAACCGAAGCAGCGCGTCCTGATCGCGCGTGGCGGCCGGGGCGGACTTGGCAACACCCATTTCAAGACCGCAACTCATCAGACACCCGAATTCGCCCAACGTGGCGAACCCGGGCAAAAGCGCGACGTGGCCCTTGAACTGCGGGTCATCGCCGACGTGGGGCTAGTGGGCTATCCAAATGCAGGGAAATCGTCCTTCCTTGCAGCTGTATCCGCTGCCCGACCAAAGGTTGCCGCCTATCCGTTCACGACCCTCGAACCAAACCTCGGGGTGGTCGGGTTTGCCGACGACAGTTTCGTCCTCGCAGACATCCCAGGACTCATTGAGGGTGCCAGCGATGGCGCCGGTCTGGGCCTCCAGTTCCTTCGGCACATCGAACGCACCCGCCTCCTCCTGCACATCATCGATGTCGCAGGCGTCGACGGTCGCGCCGACCCCATCGGTGATTTCCACCGGATCAACACGGAACTGCAACGGTATTCGGAAGCGTTGGCGGCCCGACCGCAGATCGTCCTCGCGAACAAACTTGACCTTCCCGAGGCACAGGAGGCATGGCCGGAGTTCCGCGCCGAGATGGCTTCTCTCGGTATTCCGGTCTTCCCACTGTCAGCTGCCACCCGTGAAGGTGTCGACAACGTCCTCAGGGCGGTCATCATCCGCCTGAACGCCATGAACCAGGCCGAGGCAGACGCACGACAAGCCGATGTCGACAGTTTTGCTGTCGGTCCTGGATTTGAACGCTATACCCCGGCCCCGCGTGACCGCGCGCGCGACTTCCATGTCGAGAAGACAGACGATGGGTTCATCGTGTCGGGCGAACCGATTGATCGCCTGGTGGCGATGATCGATGTCCACCTCATCGCCGGACAGGCATACCTCAAGCAGCGTCTCCGCCAACTCGGCGTGATCGCATCCCTTGACGAACTCGGCATCAAGACCGGTGACATGGTCGTGCTGGGGTCGGAACGGATCCGGTGGGGTCCGCCGGAGCCGCCGCCGAAACGTCGTTCGGCGCTGTCGCGGAAACTCGGCGTCCGCTGACAGACCAGCGACTTCCCGGGTGCAACGCAAAAATCGGTGCGCGCCCCAACACTTCCAAGCAATTTGGCGTCAACGGTCCGCAGTTGTCTGCGTCGGCCCTCTCAGAACGCACCCCGTCCCCGCAGGACTACCGGAACCGTCCGTAACAGAATCACCACGTCGAGCCACGGCGAGTAGTTCTGGATGTAGTAAAGGTCGTACTCGACGTTCTCGTGGAGGGGACGGTCACTGCGACCATTGATCTGCCACCACCCAGTCATTCCCGGGGGCGCAGCGAACCGCTTGCGCTGCCAAGGTTCGTACTTGTCGACAATCCACGGCTGTTCCGGACGCGGCCCGACGAGGCTCATCTCTCCTACCAGCACATTAAAAAGATTCGGGATCTCGTCGAGGGACCATCGACGAAGAAACCGACCCAAGCGCGTCACCCGCGGGTCATCACGGCGCTTCAGATGCTGCTGGTGCTCAGAACCGATCCGCATCGTCCTGAATTTCCACATGCGAAAGTGACGGCCATTCTCGCCCACCCTCGGCAAACCAACAAATGCCGGTCCGGGATTATCCAAGGCGATCGCAACCCCGACCACGATGATTGCGGGACCAAGAAGCACGACGCCGATGCCCGCAATTACCAGGTCAAACAGGCGTTTGACCACCCGATCCATGCCCGTGATCACCGGATCACGGATGCCAATCAGTGGTACACCCCAGAAATCCTCAATGCGGGCCCGAGCCGCGATCACGTTGAACCGTTCAGGCACGATGCGAACGCGCACCGGCAGCGGTAGCAGCGAAAGTGCCACGCGCACCGTCTGTTCGTGTCGGTCGGGAGGCAACGCAACGATCACCTCATCAACTTGACGGTCGGCGACAACCGTGGCGGCATCGGAGGTGGACCCGAGGATCGGATGACCGTCGACATCCGTCCCTTCGGTATCGTCGAGAAACCCCACGACCGCAAGTCCTGCCCATGGTCGCGATGACATCAGCGATGCGACTTCACGTCCGGCCGGACCTGCGCCAATGATCAGGACACGGCTACCGGCGCGCCCACCTGATGCAAGCCATGTCATCAACAAGCGGGCAAACAAGCGCAGATTGACCAGGATCACCAGATCAAGCCCGACGTAATACGCCAGAAGCAACCGGGAGATGAAACGGAACTCGAAAACGTAGAAGAACCCCACAAGGGCCAGTGACGCCACGGCGATGCCGGGCACCACTACCCCGATCTCATCGATCAGCGACCGGGGCCGATGCGTGTCGTACGCGCCGAATGCCCGTAATGCAACCGGCCAGAGCACGATGACCGCGAGGTAGACCGGTGGCTTGATGAACCAACCTGGCACCACCTCATCACCAATGGGCACTTCATGTCTCGCCCAGTCGGCAACGAATAGCGCAAGGCACGTCAGGACGGCATCAGTGACCAGGAGACCCGCTGACCACCAATCGGTCACATGCCTCAACATCAGGTGTCGTCTCTCTGCCCCGTGCGGGGAGGGACGCGAACAGCGCCCCATCCACTATTGTCCATCAACGAGGGGTGGGCTTGTTCAGATGCATGCACCCGCACAAGCCTTTGCCCGTCTGGAGGGTGGTCGCCTATCGTTGCATTGACCCCATGTGCAGGACATCACGGTATATCGCCAACGTATTCGCGACCATCTGCGCAATGGAAAATCGTTCTTCGACATCCCGTTTCCCGGCCAATCCAAGCGCAACCGCGCGTTCAGGATCATCGAGAAGCGACAGCACATGACCGGTCAGGGCTTCCACATCTCCGGCCGGCGCAAGTAGGCCGGTTACGCCGTGTCGGACGACATCGCGGGTCCCCGTGACATCTGTTGCCACCACCGGAACCTGCATTGCGAGGGCTTCCACAAGGACATACGGCAAACCCTCAAACCGGGATGTCAGGAGAAACACCGTGGACGCCGAGACAAGTTCACGCGCATCCTCCCGATAGCCTAGGAAATCAATGCGCCCGCCCAAGCCAAGCCTCGTTGCCTCAGCCCTGACCATTTCCTGTTGGTCGCCACCCCAGACCCACACGAACCTCACGTCATCGCGTGCCAACGCAATCCTCGCCGCCACCTGCAACCACGTCCCCGGATCCTTCTGGGGTGTCATCCGTGCCACCGTCATCACGACCCGGGTATGTCCCCACCCCTCACGCGCACGGACATCATCCCGGCGTTCGGGGCCCGGCATTACCGACGGATCGATGCCGTTCGGGATCGCCACTACCCGGTCACGAAGGACTACCCCATGTTCCACCGCAACATCGGCCTCGGTTGGCGACACGGCAATCATGCGGTCGGTCACCAACCCGAGGAGACGTTCAATCGAACGAAACACCGTCCGTCTGACAACGCCTCCTGCGAGGAATGCGAACCCATGAGGGGTGTAGACAACCATCGGGCGCCGGGAGCGGGGGACAATCCGCGCAGCAACGCGTGTGATTGCCCCGCTGATCGACGAGTGAGCATGGATCACGTCATATCGGTTCCGATGCAGGAGGCCAGCTAGGCGTCGCACGGCCAAGATGTTCGCCGGGGACCAGACCCCGCGTTCCATAGGCAGTTCGATGACCGGGATCCCAGCACCAGACGCGTCATCCCAGAATGACGTATCTCCATGGGACTCGGTTCGGATACGCGGGCACGCGATGGTAACTTCGCAACCCAGTTGACGCAGACCGGTCGCGAGTTCCAGGAGGTGGCGCTTGGTACCCCCAATCGTGGCTTCCATCACCATCAAGACCCGGACCGGAGCCGGCATCACCGTCTCAGGCGGACGGATCACATGCCACCTGAGACGAGTGAGGCATCGAGTGCAGGGGTGGGGGGAACGTCCTCGGGGAAGATCGTGGCCGGATTCATGATCCCGAGTGGGTCGAGGGCACGCTTGATCTGGCGCATCGTCTCCAACGCCGCGCCATGTTCGCGTGTCATGTACGGCGCGCGCGCGGCACCGACACCGTGTTCGCCCGTCACTGTCCCCCCAAGGTCAAGGGCGAGATGATGGATCGCATCGGTCAGCGCGATTACGCGCCTCACGTCATCCGGGTCGCGCCCGTTGACGAGTACCGCTGGATGCAGGCTTCCGCCCCCGATATGCCCGTACGTTGCGACTGGGACGTCGTACTTCGTACTCAGTTCCTGGATACCCCGCAATGTCTCCGGAATGCGCGACAACGGGACACAGATGTCCTCGCCTGCGTACGCCCGCGTGCTACCGGGCCGAAGTGCCCCGACCGCCGCCCCAACGACCGATCGCGCCTCCCAAAGTTTGGCGATCCGTGGTTCCTGATCTGACCAATCCACCTCAACCGCCAACGGCCGCACCGTCTCGGCAATCTGCTCCGCGTCCCAACGGACGCCAGCAGGGTTCCCATCGACCTCGAACAGGAGGAGCGCCTCGGCTTCACGCAGTCCAAGGTCGGGCCGGTACAAGTTTGCAGCCCGCAATGACCGGGAATCAAGAATTTCGATTGCCGATGGTGATATGCCAGACCGGTAGACTGCCTG
>SHXX01000103.1 GCA_009693165.1 Chloroflexota bacterium | reverse complement strand
CGCGAGACGCCGGCATCGGCGCACGCATCGGTCACCGGCGTCCCCGACGCGACCGCGTGCAGCAGCCGTGCGCGCCCGTGCGTGGTCAACCTGGCGTGCGGGTGATAGTGTTGCATCCCAAGGCCTCCCTGGCGGGTGTGGTGTCAGTAACCAGCACCGTACCGGGCGAGGCCTTCATCCCATTCTCCCCTGCCCCTGTAAACAATGTCGTGAGAGACGACACCTAACCCCGCCAGACGCCCCCGGAAACCATCGCGGACCCACGGCCACCTGAACGGCGCTCCACCCGCAGACCACCTGCAATCGCATCGACGCCGACGGTATCACCATCCACGATCAGTCCTTCCAGGATCCGACGCGCAAGGACATTCTCCACCTCTCGCTGAATGACGCGCCTGAGCGGTCTCGCCCCATAGGCGCGGTCGTCTCCCGCTCCCGCTAGATATTCAATCGCTTCCTCGGACACATCCAGGACAATCTGCCGCGGGTCCAACCGTTCTTGCACACGGCCAACTTCAAGGGACACGATGCGACGCAGGGTCGCCTTGGTCAGCGGGCGAAAAACGACAACATCGTCGATGCGGTTGATGAACTCGGGTCGGAAGAATTCGCGAAGGTGCCCCCTGACGAGGCTCTCAACAGCCTCCCAATCCACCGCGAACTCCGATTCCGGGCCATCCTGATCCCCAATGCCGGATGCGGTGACCGCCTCGGCGCCAATGTTCGAGGTCAACACAATCAAGGATTGCCGGGCATCGACAGTTCGGCCTTGACTGTCGGTCAGGCGCCCATCCTCGATAAGTTGAAGGAGGACATTGACCACCTCCGGGTGAGCCTTCTCCAGTTCATCAAAAAGGACGACCTGATACGGCCGCCTTCGCAGCGACTCGGTCAATTGCCCACCTTGGTCATGACCGATGTATCCGGGTGGCGCGCCAACGAGGCGAGAAACTGCCGACTTCTCCGTGTATTCGGACATGTCAATCCGGGTCAGCGCATCCTCATTGTCGAACAACGCCTCCGCGAGCGCCCGTGCAAGCAGGGTCTTGCCCACGCCGGTTGGTCCAAGGAAAAGGAAAGAACCCATGGGCCGGCGCGGATCAGCCAGGCCGGTGCGGCTTCGTCTCACCGCGTCGGCGACCACTGCAATCGCACGTTCCTGCCCAACCACTCGTCGGCGCAACGTGTCCTCAAGCGTCAGCAGCTTCTCGATTTCAGTTTGAACAAGGCGGGTCACCGGAATACCTGTCCATGCCGCCACGACGGCGGCAATATCCGATGCCTCAAGGATCTCGCGGAAGAGGCGCGTGCCGGCACCACCCGCCAGAGACGCGTCGACCCGAGCAAGTTCCTTTTCACGCTCAGGTATCACGCCATTCTCGTACTTGGCGGCCTCTTCCCAGTTCTGGTCACGCTTGGCGCGTTCAAGGGCCAGCCTCGCCTCGTCAATCCGTTGGCGTAGTTGTCCGCGCCGGGCAACCGCATCCCGCTCTTCTGACCATTGTTCGTCCAGTGCACCTGCCTCAAGGCGGATCTGGGCGAGTTCGTCCTCAATTCTCACCAGCCTTGCACGAGAATCTGGGTCATCTTCCTTGACGAGCGAGACCCGTTCGATCTCAAGTTGCTGGATCCGACGCCGGCGTGCATCAAGTTCGGCGGGGAGCGATTCGGCTTCCATACGAAGACGCGACGACGCCTCATCGACAAGGTCAATCGCCTTGTCCGGGAGAAAACGGTCAGGAATGTACCTCTGTGCCATCGTCGCCGCCGCCACGAGTGCCGCATCGCGGATGCGGATTCGGTGGTGCGTCTCGAACCGCTCCCGAAGCCCGCGTAGGACACTTACCGTGTCCGGAACCGTGGGTTCCTGCACAGTGATCGGTTGGAACCGCCGCTCAAGTGCCGCATCCTTCTCGACATGTTTCCGGTACTCGTCCAAGGTCGTCGCGCCAATGCAATGAAGCGCACCCCGTGCCAGCAGAGGCTTCAGGAGGTTCGCTGCATCGATCGCCCCGTCCGCGCCTCCGGCGCCTACAATCATATGTAATTCATCAATGAATGGGATGACCTCACCGGCCGATCCTTGGATGTCCGACAGAACAGCCTTCAGGCGTTCCTCGAACTCACCCCGAAACTTGGTCCCGGCAACCAGACGACCGAGGTCAATTGCGATGACCTTTCGGTTTCGCAGCGTTTCCGGCACGTCTCCGCGAACAATCCGTTGGGCGAGACCCTCGACGATTGCCGTCTTCCCAACGCCCGGCTCGCCGATTAGCACGGGGTTGTTCTTGGTTCGGCGTGCCAGGACCTGGATCACCCGCCGGATCTCTTCATCCCTTCCGATCACCGGGTCAAGACGTCCGAGAGATGCGTCGGCGGTCAGATCAGTGCCGTAGAGCAGCAGTGCCTCGTACTTGGTCTCCGGGCTTTCATCGATGACACGCTTGCCACCTCGCAAAGCCGTCAGTGCCTGAAGAACCCGGTCGAGAGTTACACCGCACCGGACCAGGACCGTTGGCGCAATCCCGGAACGGTCTTCCCGGAGGATTGCCAATAGGAAGTGTTCGGTACTGACGAACTGGTCTGAGAGTCGGTTTGCCTCAAGGTACCCGTTCTGAATTGCACGGTAGAGTCGGGGACCCGTGCCGATCTGCGCTGACCCCGTGACCCGTGGCGCATTAAACAGCGCCTCGTCCAGCCCTTCGGCGACGGTCACCGGGTTCACGTTGAGACGCCCAAGCAAGCGGGGAACGATGCCTTCCTTCTGGTCAAGCATCGCCATCAGCAGATCCTCGACCTCCACTTCAGGCGCTTGCCGGAGGCGGGCGTACTGATCAGCCTCTAGCAGGGCCTCCCGCGCCTTCTGGGTGTACCTCTGGGTGTTCATCGTCGGCCTTCGGCGCGGTCCGCAGCACTAGCGAGTTGGCATGGCTGCCATGTCCCATCAAACGCCATTGTATGGCGTTCCTTTGCCGGTCCCACGCCTTCCCCGTCGCGACCGATATCAGGAAAGGGCATCGGGATGATCTGACCGGTAGGCGAGGGCAGATGATAAGAACCGTTCGCCCTACCGTCTCTCCGCCTGGACACGCAACAACATGTCCTTGAGACGACGAATCTCGTTTTCATACTGGTCGGCCAGTGCCTGACGTTCCCGGGCAGACTGCTCGGCAAGTTGCTCGATCTGTTCATGCATGCGGAGCATGATCTCGACGCCTGCGAGGTTCACCCCGAGTTCGTCCATCCACCGCTTGATCAGTGAGATCCGTTCAAGGTCCTTCGCCGAGAACATGCGCACCCGGGTTCCGTTCTGAACGCGGTGCGGTCGCACCAAGCCCAGTTTCTCCCAGTGTCGGATTGTCTGCGGATGCAGGCCCAGTTTCGTGTGGACCACGCCGATGGTCAGACACGGTTCATCATCAAGGATTGGCATGACGCGTCGCCTCCTCAGCCTACCTTGCCGTCCGGTCCGGAGCGGCCTCGCCGGAGATCTTCGATCAGTTCCTTCTCCCGGGATGTAAGTTCCTGTGGCAGGACTACCTTGACCTTGGCATAGAGGTCTCCCTTGCCCCCCTCTATGCGTGGCATCCCTTGCCCGGTCAAGCGAAAAGTCCGTCCATTCTGCGTCTCGGCGGGTATGCGAAACGTTCCCGAACCGCCCAAGGTCCGCAACTGGACTTCGCCCCCAAGCATTGCATCCCACACCGCCACCGGAACTTCGGTGTGAAGGTCGTCACCGCGCCTCTCTATCGTGGCGTGCGGCGCGATAACTACCTTGAACAGAAGATCCCCTCGGGGCCCGCCTCCCGGCCCGAAGTAGCCCTTGCCGGCGACACGCAGTTTCACGCCCTCACGCACCCCTGTTGGGATCTTGAGTTCGATGCGTTCGCGAACCGCCGTGCCGGACTCATCTGGAACCTCTACTTGAAACTCCCGCACTGCCCCACGAAACGCGTCCTCAAGAGACACAGAGAGTTCCTGTTCAAGGTTCTCGCCAACGCGTGGACGGCCCACTCCACCACCAGCACGTCCCGCCCCGGCCCGACCGAACAGGTCCTTGAGAAGGTCGGACATGTCCGGTTCCGCCTCTGGCACCCGACGCCGGCCCCCACGTTGCTGCCCTTGGGACTGACGCAACACGTCTGCCCAATTGACCGCACTGCCCCTTCCGGGACCGGCGCTGGCCCGCGGGCCACCGGATCCGAATTGGTCAAAGCGACGACGCTTCTCCGGATCCGACAAGACATCGTGGGCTTCAGCGATCTCTTTGAACCGTTCCTCAGCCTGGGCGTTCCCCGGGTTCACATCCGGGTGGTACTGACGCGCAAGTTTCCGATACGCCGTCTTGATGTCGCGTTCGGTCGCCGTCCGCGGGACCCCGAGAACCTTGTAGTAATCCTTGTTCATCTGGCCTCAAGGCGCCTTCCCCGCCAGGCGTGTACCGAGCACGTCGCACACACCAGTCCCATTGCCCGAAGCAAATCGCATCGCAATCATGTGCGATGGGCGGGCCAAACGACGCATATGGAAATACTCGGGCTACGTCGTGTCATTCCCGTGTCGCAACTCGCACGAGCGACGGGCGCAGCAGTTCGTCGCCGAATCTGTATCCCCGTTGGAGTTCCGTAATGATCTGGCCGTCGGGACGGTCAGGTGCAACTTCGCTTGCGATTGCCTCGTGCACCGCCGGATCGAACATCTCGCCAGCGGCCGCAATCTCCTTGACCCCTTCGGCAACCAAGGCATCACGCAGCAACGAGTGGGTCAGGCGGACCCCCTGCATCATGCGCTCGGCATCCACTGCCGAACTCTCGCCGTACGCAACGGCGCGATCGAGGTTGTCAAGGACAGCCAGCATCTTGCCAAGCAAGCCCTTCTGTTGCCGACGCGCCTGATCGGCATACGTCTGCTGAAGCCGCTTCCGGCTGTTCTCAAAGTCCGCGCGGACGTACAGGACATCCTTCTCGGCCTTCGCCGCCAATTCCCTGGCTGCCGCGAGTTCCGCTTCCAAATGCGCGATGTGTTCCTCAGGCGTCGGAGGCACGACGACCTCAGGCCCGTCACCACCACTTCCGTCGATTGTTGTTTCCATCGGTCACGCTCCCATGGCCGGCATGCACGCGATCACTTTCATCCGCACTTTGGCTATCCAGCCGAGTGGGGACGCGTCCCACCGCCGACCGCCGACACACGTGTCGACGAAACCTCAGTGGGGCGGTCAGGCCACGCACGAGACTGCCTACTTGCGCTTGTCGTCAGAGGCCTTGAACTCGGCATCCACGATGTCGTCGTCCGGTCCGGGCTTCGCGGCATTCGGCTCACCTGGTTCACCCCCGGCATCCTCGGCACCACCCGGGCCGGTCTGCTTATACATCGCCTCAGCCAACTTGAACGAGACCCGCTCGACCTCCTCGGTCAGCGACTTGATCCGGTCTGCATCCTCACTCTTCAGGGCTTCCTTGAGGCTCGTCACCGAAGCTTCAATCTCGGTACGCTC
>SHXX01000102.1 GCA_009693165.1 Chloroflexota bacterium | reverse complement strand
CGTTGCGATGCCGGCGCCAGAGATGGCCATTGAACCCGTCATGGCCGACGTGGCGGAACCACTGGTCGCCGAGGCTGAACTGGTCGAGGTAGATGCGGTCGTTGCGATGCCGGCGCCAGAGATGGCCATTGAACCCGTCATGGCCGACGTGGCGGAACCACTGGTCGCCGAGGCTGAACTGGTCGAGGTAGATGCGGTCGTTGCGATGCCGGCTCCTGTGATGACCATTGAACCCGTCATGGCCGAAGTCGTGGCAGCACCGGTAGCCGAGCTGGAACCGGTGGTCGCGATGCGGGCGTCAGAGATGGCCATTGAACCCGTCGCGGCCGAAGTCGTGGCAGCCCCGGTAGCCGAGCTGGACCCAGTTGCTGAAGTGCCAGATATCGTGATGGCGGTTGAACCTGACGTGGCTGTGGCAGCACTGATCGCCGAGGCTGAACTGGTCGAGGTAGATACGGTCGTTGCGATGCCGGCGCCAGAGATGGCCATTGAACCCGTCATGGCCGACGTGGCGGAACCACTGGTCGCCGAGGCTGAACTGGTCGAGGTAGATGCGGTCGTTGCGATGCCGGCGCCAGAGATGGCCATTGAACCTGTCATGGCCGACGTAGCGGAACCACTGGTCGCCGAGGCTGAACTGGTCGAGGTAGATGCGGTCGTTGCGATGCCGGCTCCTGTGATGACCATTGAACCTATCATGGCCGACGTCGTGGCAGCGCCGGTAGCAGAGGCGGAACTGGTCGAGTTGGATCCGGTCGTTGCGATTCCTGCGCCAGAGATGGCCGTCGAATCCGTCATGGCTGAAGTCGCGGAAGGGTCCGCGTCCGACCATGCGATTGGCGAGGATCCCGAAGCACTTGGTTTTGACAACCAACTTGTCTCGGATGCCTGGGCCGCGATGATGCAGCTTGAAACGGTCGATGTTGCGACGCCGTCACTGGTGGAACTCGAACTTGAACCGTTCGTGGATGTTCCTATCGCGGCCTTTGGTGCCGACGTGGACGGAAACGGGGCGGAAGCACTGGTGACACCCGAAGTGGACGAGTTCCCAGTGGCAGCCGTTCCAACCGATCAGTCTGGTCCCGAATTGAGCCTCAATGGGATGGACGTCCTGGATTCAGGGCAATCAGCGACCGATGAAGCCGAATTCAATGAAATCGATGGGTTGGACAGCGACGAGGAAGTCCAGCCCGCGACGCCGGAGACCACATTCACGCCACCTCCGCCACCTCCAGTAGAGGAACCACAACCGGCGTGGATGCCCCTGCCACGGTCTCCAAAGTTCCGGTGGGTTCGGGTTGCGATGCAGGCGACAGAGGTGACCGTCCCTCGCGATATCTTTGCCGGACAGTAGTGCCATCCCCACCGGCCATGTTGGTAGGTTTCGGGTGAAGGTTCCGCATTCCGTCTTATTGATTTTGCGGCGTATACTCCGTCCTTGTGATCGATGGTCTGCCATCCCGACGCATCGCGCTGTTTCCGGCCACATTCGACCCGCCGACCCACGGGCACATGGAAACGGTGTTGCGGGGGGCGAGGCTTTTCGATGAGGTTGTGGTTGCGGTGTATGCCGAACCGTCGAAGCAAACACTTTTCAGCGCGTCGGAGCGGCTCGAGCTTGTTCAAGAAGCGGTTCGTGATCTGGGCGTGACAAACGTCCGTGTCAGGTCATACAACCGAAGATTGACGGCGGATCTGGCACGTGAAGAAGGTGCGTGCGCGATGATACGCGGGTTGCGTGCCGTTTCGGACTTCGACTACGAACTGCAACTCGCGCACATGAACAAGGCGCTGGCGCCGGATGTCGAAACGGTGGTCCTTCTTGCGAGTGCTCGGTACAGCTTTCTGAGTTCGACCATTGTGCGCGAGGTTGCACGCCTTGGTGGCGATGTGGCGCCATGGGTGCCACGGATTGTGGCCGAACGGCTCGGCGAACGGTTTGGACAGCCTCATGCACCCGTGAACCTCCCCGAGGTCCTGGATGCGGAGGTAGGTGCGGACCGGATTGCCGGGTTCATGTCCTCTGATGATCGTGTGCGTTAGTACTGGGGATAACATGGACTACCTGGTCGCCGTGGTTCATGCAGTCGGTGGCTGCATGAATGATGACGTGACTGGGTAGGAGCGGCGACCGTTGTTCGTACCGACGGGTGCGAGGGGCCGGACGCCAGGAGGTGACTTCGATCGATATTCTATTTCTGGTTGATCGTTTGGAGGCCGTCCTGCAGAATGGCCAACGTGTGCCTTTCACGCACAAGGTCATGATCGATGAGACTGAGTGCTACGACATCATTGACCAAATGCGCCTCGTGGTGCCTGAAGAGGTCAAGGCAGCGAAGAAGCTGAGCCAGGACCGCGACCGCGTTCAGGGTGAGGCCGAAGCTCAGGCAGAACGCATCATCCAGGACGCAATGGATCAGCGGGAGGAAACGCTCGCTGAATACGCGATTGTCGCGGCTGCCGAAGAGCGTCGCGTCGAAATCCTCGAAGACGCGACCCAGGAAGCCGAGGAGATAAAGGCGCAAGCCGACCGCTATGCGCTTGATGTTCTCGAGGCACTGAGTGCACGTCTGGGGACCTTCCTGCGTGAGGTTGACAATGGCATTGATGCCTTGCAACCACCTGCCGATGACGGTGACTAGTCCCGGCGGGTTTCCCGCAGTCCTGTAGCGCGCCCGGAGTGTCCGGGGCCTCGAGCGGGCGAGGCGATCGTATGCCCTCCGGGAGACTGAGCGATGCAGACATTGCGGATAAACGTTGTCGGACTGCTCAAGGAGCCCGCGGGCGGCGTGCGCGATCATGTGATCCAGGTTCCTGGTGCCACGGTAGCCTCGATGGCCGAAGAGGCCAGGCCACTTCGAGACCTCACTGGTGAGGTGCGGCTGTTGCGCAGCCCGCGCAGCATCTTTGCGAGGGTTCGCCTGGACACCGACGTAGCGTTGGACTGCAGCCGCTGTCTGGAGGACGCGATCTCACCGGTCAAGCTCGAGTTTGATGCAGAGTTCTTCCCGTCAGTCGATGTGGTTACTGGGTTGGCCGTGGTCATGCCTGACGATGACCTTGCATTCGTGATTGATCACAACCACGAACTTGACCTCGCCGAGGCGGTGCGTCAGGAGCTCCTGTTGGCGTTGCCGATGTACCCGTTGTGCGATCCCGACTGTGAAGGATTGTGCCCGACTTGCGGGGCGAACCGGAACTCTGACCCGTGCGACTGTGATGACAGCGAACCCGATCCGCGGATGGCATCCCTCAAGGGGCTATTCGGGGCGAGTGGCGGGACAGACCGCCCATCCTGACATGGCTAGCGATACCGGAACCAGAACCGGTATGATTACCTGTCGTTGACCGGAGTTGTAAGACGTGGGCGCACACCCGAAACGCAAGATCAGCAAAATGCGGCGAGACAGTCGCCGTGGGCACCATGCCTTGGAGTTTCCACAGTTCATTACTTGCCCGAGCTGTCGTCAGCTCACGTTGCCCCATCAGGCATGCCACCGATGCGGTGTGTATCGCGGTAGGCAGGTGGTTGAGATGAACAACGAGAGAGCGGCGAGGTAGCGGCCGCGGGGTCGCCCTGAACCCATTTGCCTGACGGAAGTCACGCCGGTGGGCCTGTTCCAGAGGGGCGCCGAAAGGCGCCTTTTTTTGTTGCCTGAACGACGTCAGGTGGAGGACGAGATGAGCGCCGCAACAGCCTGGCTGTTCCCCGGCCAGGGTTCCCAGGCGGTGGGGATGGGGGAGTCGTTGCACCGGCACTCATCGGCGGCTCGCGACGTATTCGTGGTTGCGGATGCGGTCTGGGGCGGTTCACTCACTGGCGCGATGTTCGATGGCCCGGCCGAGGTTCTGCAGGCGACGGTTGTCACCCAACCGGCAATCGTCTCGGTAAGTCTGGCGGCGCTTGCTGCGGTTCGAGAGGCGTGGGAGGCACGGCATGGCACACCCCTTCCGGAACCGTCATTCGTTGCAGGGCACAGCGTCGGCGAATTCGCCGCGGTAGTGGCCAGTGGCGCGACAGATGTTGCGACCGGACTTCGGCTTGTGTGCGAACGTGCCCGACTGATGCAGTGGGCGGCCGAGACGAACCCCGGAAGCATGGTCGCCGTCCTTGGCTTGGCACGGGATCTCGTTGAGGCGGCTTGTGCGTCTGCGCGGGAGGCGGTGACCGGCAGTTACGTGTCGGTCGCCAATGACAACGCCCACACCCCGGCGCAGATCGTCATCGCAGGTGACTTGGCCGGACTTGAGGCCGCAAGCGCAGAATGCCGGGAACGTGGTGCGCGCCGTTGCGTGCCGTTGACGGTAGGCGGTGCATTCCACTCGGCGGCGATGGCGCCCGCACAGGAAGGTCTCGCGCGTGCCATTGCGATGGCACCCTTCGGTGACCCTCGCGTGCCCGTTGTTGCAAACGTCACGGCAACCGCATTGCGGCGCGCCCGTGACGTCCGGGCGGAACTCGCGTTGCAGGTGGTAAGCCCCGTTCGCTGGGCGGACACGGTCTCCCTGCTTGCCGAAGCTGGTTGCCGCCGGTTTGTGGAGTTCGGGCAAGGCACCGTACTTGGAAATCTAGTGCAACGGGCGCTACCGGATGTCGAGGTCCATAGCGTGGGTGATGCCGACGGCGTGGCACGGGTTGTGGAATGGCTTGGTTCTAAGGCGGGTGGGCATGCTGATGCCTGACGCGGCGCGTCGTCATCCGGGATGGCACGTCAGGATTTGGCTGGCGCCGGGTGGTTCGGAATGGCTGGGGGCCGGACTGGAGGCAAATGATGTCTGATCGTGGGGTTTCGGGCATGATTGCGTTGGTCACCGGGGCATCGGGTGCCCTCGGAAGGGCCATAGCCGTCCGTCTTGGCACTGGCGGGGCCTTGGTGGCGTGCCATTACGGATCCAATCGGGCGGGTGCACAGGAGACCCTTGATGCCATCCGTGCTGGCGGTGGCGATGGCATGACGGTCGGTGGCAACGTGACGTTGCGTGAGGACGTCGACGCGATGGTCGCGTCGGTCCTTGAGGCGCACGGACGCATTGACGTCCTCGTGAATTGCGCCGGGATCACTCGCGACGGATTGCTGGTCCGGATGGCCGATGCCGACTGGGATGAGGTCATTGCGACAAACCTGCGGTCGGCCTTTCTTGGGACGCGGGCGGTTCTGCGTTCGATGATGAAGCAACGAAGTGGTCGCATCCTCAATGTGACGTCGGTGATCGGTGTTTCGGGCAATGCAGGCCAAGCCAACTATGCGGCTGCCAAGGCGGGGATGATTGGGCTGACACGCAGTACGGCGCGGGAAGTTGCAAGCCGGGGCATCACTTGCAACGCCTTGGCGCCTGGATACATTGACGCGGGGATTGCCGCTACCCTCACCCCGGAACAGAGTGCCAAGGCACTAGCCACGGTTCCAATGGGCGCAATGGGCACCGCAGACGACATCGGCGAGGCGGCAGCGTTTCTGTGTTCAAGGGAGGCCAGGTACATCACTGGCCAGGTCCTCCACGTCGATGGCGGCATGGTGATGGGATAGGGCAAGAAGGCATCAGATGTTTGCAAAGGTGCTGATTGCCAACCGAG
>SHXX01000101.1 GCA_009693165.1 Chloroflexota bacterium | reverse complement strand
GGGAGGAAGGGCGGGACCTCGGGCATCCTCTTCGCGACGAAGGGACACCAGTTGCCGGTAGCCATTGCAGAGGTCATGGCAACGCTGCCGCCGGATGCACCGGGCGACTGGTGGGTGGCCGGGGTGCAGAACGGCCTCGTGAAGGATGACCTACTGGCGGATGCGTTCGGATCGTCGCGGACAGTCGGGGCGGTCAGCATCCTGGGTGCCGGTCGTGAAGCGGATGGTGCGGTGCGCATCGGGGGCTTGGGCATGACCTACTTCGGCGAGTTCGATGCGCCTCCATCGCTGCGGGTTGCCGATGCTGTCGCCCGGATGACCGAGGCCGGCATTCCTGCGGAGGTCGCACCGGATATCCGGTCGGTCCTATGGTCGAAGGCGTGCAATGCGGTGGGAATCTTTGGCGTGTCGGTCCTGACCCGGCTGCCGGGACCCTCGTTGTGGTCGAACCCTGATCTTGTGCGGGCTTTCCGTGCCCTGATCCGGGAGACCGATGCCGTGGCACGGGCAAACGGGGTTGCCGTTGGCGACTACGTGGGGTTCCCCATCAGGCGCTATCTCCAGATGACGGCATCCGAGCACGTCGAATACGCGTCGGGACTGGTGCCGGGAGGTCGGTCCGGACCGATCGCACCCGGCGCGTATCCGTCGATGGCGCAGGACCTGCTCGCTGGTCGCACGATGGAGGTCGAAGAGGTCTTCGGAGACGTCGTTGCCCGGGCCGAGCGTGCCGGGGTCGACGTTCCGAGGGTATCGCTCGTTTGCGACCTGTTGAGGGGACTGAACGCGCCGGTGCAGGACTCGCGCGTGAACTAGGGCGGATCGGTGCACGAACACACCGATCCGTCCACCGGGATTTCAGGCGCGCAGGTATTGCGGTGGTGCGAACGATGGTCCGCCGAGTTCACGCGATGCCCTTAGCACGAAGTGCGGATCCCGCAGGAGTTCGCGTCCAAGCGCAACAAGGTCGGCATGACCATCGGCGATGACCGCGTTTGCCTGCGATGCCGTGGTGATGAGCCCGACGGCCATCGAGGCGGTTCCGGCTTCGTGACGCACGCGCGAGGCAAACGGCACCTGATATCCCGGCCCCGGCCTGACCTGTTGCTGTGGTGCGACGCCCCCGGACGAGCAATCGACGACATCGACGCCGTGCGCCCCGAGTTCACGGGCGACCGAGACCGTGTCGTCGCCGTCCCAGCCATCCTCAATCCAGTCCGTGCTTGACAGGCGGACGAATAGGGGCTTTTCGGAAGGCCACACCCCTCTGATGGCTTCGACGGTCTCCAGGAGAAGGCGCGTGCGTCCGGCGAAGTCCCCGCCGTAGAAGTCATCGCGGTCGTTGGAGATTGGCGACAGGAACGAGTGTTGCAGGTATCCGTGGGCGCCGTGGATCTCGACCACGTCGAACCCGGCCTGATTGGCGCGATGGGCACTGGCGGCGAAGGCGTCGGGGATGGCAGCTACCTCGGCCGTGGTCAGGCGGTGCGGGACGGCGTACTCGGGACTGTAGGGGGTGGCTGTCGGACTGACGGGTTGCCATCCACCTTCCGCCGGGAGTAGCAGGCCATGGCCCTTCCATGGCGCCGCCGTTGACGCCTTGCGACCGGCATGGGCCAACTGGATCCCGGCGAGGGCGCCTTGCGAGTGCATGAACCGGACGGCACGGGCCAGGGGTTCGGTTTGCGCGTCCTCCCACAGTCCGACGTCCTCGGGGGAGATGCGCCCGACGGCGGCGACACCGGTCGCCTCGACGATGACGAGACCGGCACCGCCCTTGGCAAAGCCTCCAAGATGCACGAGATGCCAATCGGTGGCACGTCCATCGCGCGCCTCGCACGAGTACTGGCACATCGGGGAAACGACGACGCGGTTCCGGAGGGTGACACCACGGATGGTCATCGGTTGGAACAGGGCAGGCGGATCGGTCACTGCGTTGATGGTAGTCATTTCCGCCAAAGCATACGACGGCGTGGGGTCAGGTTTCTCGGGCGCTCAGGACAACTGCGCTCGCCACGAGGGCACCGCCAACGAAGAACGAGGTGCTGAGGACTTCACCGAGCACTGTGGCACCCAGGAGACCACCGACGACGGGCTGGGCGAAGAAGAGCAGACCGGGTACGGATGCGCCGAGGCGCGCAATGCTGCGGTTCCAGAGGTAGAAGGCACCGGCGGTCGAGACAATGCCGAGGTAGAGGATGCCCGTCCAGACCGGCCAGTCAAGTCTGCCGATGGGCGCGGACGCAAGTTCCCAGGGGACAAGTGGGAGGGTGAACAAGGCACCGAACCCGGTGGCATAGGCGGTCGTGACGAGCGTGTCGTACCTCGATGACGCGCGCCCACCGAGGACCGAATAGAGGGCCCATGTGATCGCGGCAACCAGCAGGTAGGTGTTTCCCGCAAGGTGCGATCCCGGTGCTTCCGTGGGGGCGTCGGTCCCGACAAGGGTGACGACCAATACGCCAGTGGTGGCGAGGATGAGGGCGACCACCTGGCGGACGGTTGGGCGGGTTCCAAGGATCGGCCAGGCGAAGACAAGCATGAAGGCCGGCGTGGCGCTTGTGATGAGCGCGCCGTTTGCCGCCCCGGCGAGGTGCGTGCCGGCGAACTGGGCGACGAGACTGATGCACATGCCAACCAATCCGAGCGCGGCCATCAGTTTGAGGTCGCCCCTTGTCGGCAATCGTGCTGCCGTCAGGCGGATGATGATCGCGAGGGTGACCGTTCCAAGCACGAGTCGGATGAAGACGAGGGTGACCGGCGGGATCACTTCCAGGACCATCCGGCTGATCACGTACATGCCACCCCAGATGGATGCGGCGCCAAGTCCGGACAGGATGCCGTCGATGGAGTTCCCGCGATTGTCTGCGGATGCCGACATGATGCCCGTAGGGTACGGCGCACGGGATGGATGCCGATCGTCGGCGTCGTGTGATCGGCAGATGGAACCGCCGACTTGCTTACGAAGTTGACCGAGTAAACTCTGTCCGCCCGACAGGCGCTTGGAGATCCGACGGGAACGCGTCCCGGGAGTGGGTGAACTGGTGGGCAACGAAACCGGACGGAACGCACGCCGACGCAAAGTGACCATCGTTGGGGTTGGCAACGCGGGCGCGACGACGGCGTACGCGCTGATCCTTTCAGGTCTCTGCTCGGAACTCGTGTTGATTGATAGCAGCGCGGCCCGCGCCGAGGGCGAGGCGATGGACCTTTCGCAGACGGTGCCGTTTGGCATGCCGGTGCGGGTGCGTGCCGGAACCTTTGCCGACAGTCATGGCTCGCATGTGACGGTGATTGCTGCGGGTGCCAACCAGAAGCCCGGCGAGACGCGTCTGGAACTCCTCGCACGCAACTGGACGATCTTCCGCAACATCATTCCCCAGTAGATAGAGGCGAACCGCGACGGGGTGATTGTCGTTGCGACCAATCCGGTCGACGTGCTCACCTATGGCACGTGGGGAATTTCCGGCCTGCCACGGGGGCGCGTGATCGGCACCGGCACAATCCTTGATACGGCGTGGTTCCGTGCGCTGCTAGGCCGGCATTGTGAGATTGATCCACGCAGCGTCCATGCGCTGATCATTGGCGAACATGGGGACAGTGAAGTGCCGGTGTGGCCCGGACGACCATCGGTGGCATGAAACTGCACGGGTTTGGGGAGGCACAGGGTCGTTCCCACGATCAGACGACCCTCGACGCCATCTTCGCGGAGACCCGGGACGCGGCGCAGGAGATCATCAAGCGCAAGGGTGCGACCTACTATGCGGTTTCGTCCGGGATGATGCGCCTGCTTGAGGCCATCCTGCGTGACGAGCAGACGATCCTTCCGGTGAGTTGCGTGTTGCGGGGACAGTACGGTTTGCATGACGTGGCCCTGAGTCTGCCGGCGGTGATTGACGGTGATGGCGTGCGCGAGCACCTCGCACTGGCGATGGACGCCCACGAAATCGAGGCCCCATACCAGTCGGCCGCCGTCATCCAACAGGCCATCGAGACCCTGACCGTCGACTGACAGGTATCGGGCGACACGAACCGCTCGGCGTGGCACACTGCGGCCCCATGAAAATCGTGTCAATGGAACTGATCAAGGTCCCGCCTTCGTGGGTCTGGCTGAAGATCCACACCGACGAAGGCATCAGCGGCCTTGGCGAACCGTATCTGGAGAACCATCCGGATAGCGTGATCGCCGAGGTCCTCCGTCTCGAACCGCTGCTGATCGGCGAGGACCCGACGCGCATCGAGTGGCTGTGGAACCGCATGTACGAGGGCGGTAGTGGCTACAAGGGCGGGCCGGTAAAGATGAGCGCCATCTCCGGCATCGACATGGCGTTGTGGGACATCACCGGGAAGGCCGCCGGACTGCCGGTGCATCGCCTGCTTGGTGGGGCGACGCGCGACCGCATCCTCGTCTACCGCGCGGTGGGCGGCGGTCGACCGCACGTCGTCGAACCGGGCGACCCGTACCGTGCCGGGCGTCGTGACCCGGGGCCGGGCGACCCCATCCCGGGTAGTCCCGAGGCGTGGCGCGCGGCGGCGGCCGAACTGGTGCACGAGTGGGGGTTCCGGGCACTGAAGGCACACGTGTCGCCGGGAGAGACCCCATTCGGCACCGACAATGTCGACGCGATGGTGGAGTGCTTCGCCGCCGCGCGCGCCGGCGCCGGCCCGGGCGTGCCGGTGGCGATCGACATCCACAACCCGCACCCCGCGATTGCCCGACAGATGTTGCGCGCGCTTGCGCCGCACCGGCCACTGTTCGTCGAGGAACCGATGCCGATCGAACGGATCGACGCGCTTGCCGAGGCGGTGGCGGGGTCGGAGGTGCCCGTGGCGGCGGGTGAACGGTGGATGGGGAAGTGGATCTTTTTCGATGCGCTGTCGCGTGGGTTGCTGGCGGTGGTCCAACCGGACTTGGCGCATGCCGGCGGGATTACCGAGTGCCGGAAAATCGCGGCGATTGCCGAAGCTGCGTACGCGACGGTGGCGTTGCACTGCCCGCTGAGTCCGTTGGCGTTCGCGGCCTCGGTGCAACTGGATGCGTCGATCCCGAACTTCCTGGTGCAGGAACACAACGAGGTGAACGACACGCGCGAAGGTGGTCGCACCGTGATCGGTGCCGGCTACCTGCGCGCCCCGTTCGTGGTGGGCGACGACGGGTGCGTGGCGGTGCCCGTTGCACCAGGACTCGGGGTAGAGATTGACGAGGCGGGCATGGCGCGGATCATGGCCAAGCCATGGTCGACGCAACGGGGGTAGCGAGATCCGGATGTAGCCCTCATCCACCATGGATGAGGGCTACGTGGAATTCGCGCTACTGCACGACGATGACGGTGTCGATGTGATCCGGGGCGTCGTGCGGGCCGGTGATCGTGAGGCCCGATGCGTCGCGGTGCACCGCGAGGGGGGCATGCGTGCCATTCGCGAGCGCCGTCGTCGTCACGTGGTCGAGTTTCCCGGCGACGTGATCGCCCGGCAGGTGAACCTTGCCGTCGGACGGCCACTCGAAGACGTGCAGGTAGATCCGGTGCGCGTCGTCGGCGTCACGCGTCGTCCAGATGCCGGGCACGCCGAGTGATGGCCCGCGCCGGGTG
>SHXX01000019.1 GCA_009693165.1 Chloroflexota bacterium | reverse complement strand
AGCATCAGTGGGAACGTGGTGTGCCAGTACGCTCCGTTCACATAACTGTTGAGCACGGTTGGCCAATTCGTCCAGCGCAACGTGTTCATCGGGATCCAGTGATAGAACTGCCACACGGGGATCGTCGGAAGCTCCTTCAGCCAGATCGCCATTGCATCGTGGAAGAGGTCCAGCAGCCTCGGGTCACCCATCGGGACGTTGTTCATGGTCTCGATGACCTTGTCGAAGTCCTTGTTCGACCACCGGCTCCACTGGTTCCCCCCACCGGCCGACGTATTGGCCTGGGGTACCGAATTGACCGAAGAGTACAGGTAGAGGGTGTAATACGGATCGGCAATCGATGCGCCATGGCCGAACAGCCAAGCCCCCCCAAACTTGCCACTAAGTGCCTGGTTAGTCCAGTCCGGGGGCTGGTTGTACATCGACTCAAACCCCGCCTTGCGCAGTTGCTCGGCCAGAATTGGCCCCGACGTTGCCCAGATGCTGAACCCAAGGATCTCGACGACAATCCGCTTGCCACCCTTGGCCCAGAAGCCCGCACTGTCCTTGGCGTAGCCTTTGGACTTCATGCGCTTATCGACCTCACCCAGATCAAACTTGTTGGTCGGGTACTTCTGAAGAAGGTCCTTGATACTCCCAAAGAAGGGAAGGAGCGCCGGGTAGGCAGGGTACGGAATTTCCGTTGGCACGCCGGCACCTTCGTACCCGACTTCAATGACCTGTTGCCGATCAAGCGCGTAACTCAATGCCCACCGGATGTCAGGGTCGTTCCAAGGTTCCAGCTGGGTGTTCACCCACAGGCTGTTGGGCCACCAGTCAATGTACCCGTATGGCGGACGGTTGAAACTGTGGCTGATGATCTGCCTGTTTTGCTCGACAAGGGGCTTGATGATCTGCGGCAGCAACGTGAAACCGAGATCCCCGTCGTTCGATGCCATGAGTAGAGCCAGACGATTGTCGTCAGAGTAGGGCACAAATACGATGCGTTGAACGGTGGGGAGGGTGCCAGCCGCCGACCAGCCTCCAAAGTCGACATCCTTGCCCCACCAGTCGTCGCGGCGGTCCATGAGCTTCTGGGTTTCGTTCCAGAGGACAATCTTGTACGGCCCGGTGCCGCATGGCCAGCCCTTCTCGAGATCGAACCATGTGAACTCGGTCGGGTCCTTGCCTTCGAAGATGTGCTTTGGAAGCAGTTTGACACCGTTGTCGAACTTGAACGCGAGGTACTCAAACAGGAAGCGCGGGTTCGGAGTGGTGAAGCTGAAGTTGATTGTCAGGTCATCTGATGCAGTTACCGACTTCAAGTACTTCTGCATGTCGGCGCCATACGACAACTTGAGGTTGGTCATAAGGAGGTTGAAGGTGAACTCGACATCCTTTGCAGTGAATGGAGTGCCGTCCCCCCACTTTGCGCCGCTGCGGATACTCACTGTGAGACTGGAGAAGTCTTCGGCGTAGGTGTAGCCAGTGGCCAGCCACGGGATCATCTCGTCACCGAATGCCGAGTAATAAAACAGCCCTTCCCAAATGGCGGCGTTGCCAATCTGGTGGGTAGCGCCGGCCGCATACGGGTTCCCGATGCCTGCATCACCGAACCGCCCGCCACCTCCGCCGCCGATGATCTGCAGTGTTCTGTTGCGGGGCACGTCGGGGACCGCGGCTTGCGCGCCCGCTGTTCCGGCGTCGAGACCGCCGAAGGTTGCCGCCAATGCAGCTGCTCCTCCAACGGTTCCTGCACGGAGGACCGTCTCTCGTGAGTGCGTGGTGTCCAACAAGTCCTGGTTCCCTTCCCCAAAGGTGTGTGACAGACAACGCCGGATCTAACGTTCGCAACCGGTCAGACCGGCAACGCCGATCTCGCGCAAACTATAAAGCAGTCACAACCATAGGGGCTGCGGTGCCTGCACCGAGTGGCAGGGTATCACGGACTGGGATCGATTGCAATCTCATAGGCGGGTGCAAGCGCAAGTCCACGACGATTGATTGCGGCAAGACGGTCGCACATCGTGAGCACGAAGTCAGGCCCAGGCACCCTTTGCCATCATCCCGCCGTCCACGCAGACATACTCGCCGGTCATGAAACTGGCGGCGTCACTTGCAAGGAACAGGACGACATTGGCGATTTCGTCCGGGGTCCCGATCCGTCCCAGGGGGTGCGCTTGCGCCTGATTGGCTAGGTTTGCTGCGTATGTGCTTGGGTCACGCCCCAGTGCAATGCGGACCAATGGGGTGTCTATCGTGCCTGGGCAGATGGCGAGAACGCGGATGCCTTCACGGGCGTATTCGACGGCAAGTTGCCTCGTCAACGAGAGAACCGCACCCTTGCTGGCTGCGTACGGAGGCACGCCCTTCATTGACTGAAGTCCCTGGACGCTTGCGTTGTTGATGATTGCGCCACCGCCGCGGTTGCGAATGTGGGGGATGCCGTACTTCGCCATCAGGAAATGGCTCTTCACATTGACATCCATGATCCGGTCCCACACTGCCTCCGGAGTGTCCTCGGCATTAGAGTAGCTCTCCGCCGGTTGGATGCCGACGTTGTTGAAGATCACATCCAGGCCACCGTAGGTTTCGACAGCGGCTTCAGTGGCGTGGCGTGCCGCCTCGCTCTTGCCGACATCCCCCTTGACGTAGCGACCATGTCCCCCGGCGGCCTCGATGGCGTGCACCGTCGCCGCACCGGCGGCATCATCGATATCGGCGACGATCACCGAGGCGCCCTCGCGCCCGAAAGCGATTGCGGTTGCCTGCCCTATGCCCATCGCGCCACCCGTCACGATCACGACTTTGCCGACGTACCGGCGCTGTGTTTCGCTCATGTGCGTACCTCCCCTTCACCGCGGCCTTGGGCCGAGGTGCCGGTCACAGGGTAGTTGGTCGGCGCGTGTCGCCGCCTCCCGTCGACGGTCTGGTATGAAGTCCGCGTGATGGTTCCGACGGTCGAGGCCCCCGCGCAGGAGCCAGGCAACCCAACTGCCGTTGGATCGGGAACGGTGTCCGGAATGCTGGGCGCGTACCTCTGGCCATTCCGGAACCAGGTGTCCGTGATCGCGATCCTGGTGACTGTGTCGTCCGCAATCCAGGTGCTGTTGCCTCGACTCATTGGTGCCGTCATCGACAGTGCGTCGCTTGGCAGGCCGCTGAGTGACCACTATTTCCTCGCCGCGATGTTCGTTTCAGGCGGCGTTGCCGTGCAGGTACTCGGTGTCACTGAGGCCTACCTCGCGGCGGACTTGGGTCAACGGGCAACGAATTCGGTGCGTGCTGACGTGACCAGGCACTTGTTGACGCTCGACCGCGAGTTCTTTGCCTCCAATTCACCCGGGATGCTCATCGAGCGGGTTGACGGCGACACCACATTGCTCTCGGGCTTGTTTGGCCGATTGGCCGTGGAGGTCGCCCAGGGTGTTCTCATCCTCGCCGGTGTACTCGTGATGACGGCGTCAATCTCGCCACTGATCACTGCACTGGTGGTGATCGTCCTTCTGGTGACGTGGGCCACGTTGCGTGCCGGCCACTCACGGGCTTCGCCGGTCAGGATTGCGCGCCAGGCATCTTCGGCCGACTTGTTCGGGTTCATCGAGGAACGAATTGCTGGCATTGACGATACGCGGACCGGCGGTGCCGTCGGGTACGCGCAAGCACGCCTCGAGACCTATCTCAACCGGTGGTTCAGGACCACGTTTCAGTCCGTCGCGTGGAACGGGTTCTCGGGTGCGACCATCACCATTGCAGTTGGCGCGATGCTCGCCGTCGTCTTCATCATTGGTGGGTTCGGCCTCGTTGATGGCAACTTGTCTCCCGGGCACCTCGTTGCCCTCGTTGCCTGGGTCGACATCCTGCGCCGGCCGGTCGAAAGCTTTGGCCGTCAGGCACAGGAACTTGGTCAAGCGGCTGCCGGGGCCTCCCGACTTGCCGAACTGCTGGCTATTCGGTCGTCTCGGGCGTCAGCGACCAACCCCACGACTGGGCTAATCGATGGTCAATCCGCGATTTGGGATGCCGAAGGCGGACCCCTCGGCATTTCACTGGAGAACGTCACCTTCACGTACGAGAACGGGGAACAGGCAGCGGTGTCGAACCTCACGTTCGAGTTGCCTCCCGGTGCCTTTCTGGCGGTGGTCGGACATACCGGAAGTGGCAAAACGACCTTGGGCAGACTGATTGCACGGGAGGTCGAGAGTGTCGGGGGGTCCGTCAGGATTGGCACGGGCGACGCTTGGATTGACATCGCCAACGTGCCCGAGGTTCAACTCCGCCGCATGGTCGCCGTGGTGAACCAGGATGTCGCACTTTTCCACGCGAGTGTTCGTGACAACGTGACCATGTTCGATCCAGATATCCCGGATGCGACGGTAATCAAGGTGCTGGACCGGGTCGGACTGGGTTCGTGGTTAGCGGCGCTGCCGGACGGGGTAGCGACCCATCTGTCACCGGCGGGTGGACGCGAGCAAGCCAAGAGATCCGACGGTCCGGTTGTGGGGACCAGTGGACTGTCTGCGGGAGAGGCACAACTTCTGGCGCTGGCCCGGGTATTTCTTGGGAACGCCCGGCTTGTGGTCCTCGACGAACCAGCGGCGCGGATCGATCCGATCACGGAAGTCAGTCTTGTAAGTGCGCTCGATGCGCTCGCCCGTGACCGAACGGTGGTGGTGATTGCGCACCGTCCATCGACCATCGGGCACGCATCTCATGTCGCGGTGATGGAAGCGGGATGCCTAGTCGCCTTCGGACCATCAACAGACGCTGAAGTTTCGCCCTTCATTGCGCCCGAGGCAGCGTTTCTCGAGGCGACCGATCGCATACCAACGACGTCTCTACTAGGAGCGGTGAACCCGGTGCCGCCGCCGACTGACATTGGGCAAGGTCGTTTGGATGCAACCGCTCAGGACAGCACATCGAAAGTGTCTGTGTGGCCTGTCCTTGGCGGCATCATCCGTGCAATGCCGTGTTGGTGGCTGGGAAGTGTGGTGATGGCCGGTTTTGTCGGGTATGTGATCGGCCTGATACCCGGTCTCGTCATCCGCGAGTTCCTCGATGCGGCATCGATGATGGCCCGCGGCGATGATCCCTCGAAGATGGTGTGGCTGGGATCCATGATCTTCGTGTTCGGGGTCGCCCGTGCGATCCACATGGCGATCACGGCGACTGTCGAACCAACGACGCAAACCATGGGATCAGGCGTCCTGATCGCCACCTGCTTCTCAGGAGTTATGCGATCACGGCGATACCCAGCGCTTCCGGGGTCTCCGGGTGAGGCGGTAAGTCGCTTTCGCGATGACACACTGGTGATAGGTCGGTTTGCAACCTGGCTCGGCGACCCTTTCGGGCAGGTTGCGCTTGGGGTTGGCGCCTTCCTGGTCCTGTGGTCTCGCGACCCGCTCGTGGCTGTCGCATCGGTCACACCGGTCCTGATCGCCATGGTGATCTCGCAGGCTGCCAGTGGACCAGTTCAACGCAGACGGCAGGAGGCTCAGGCGGGCATTGCCAGGGTCACGGACCTTCTGGGAGATGTGTTTGGTGGGGCATCTGTAATTGCGATGTCGCGAACGACTGAGCATGTGATCGCACGCGTGCAACAGCATGGAGACCAGCGTCGTCGCGCGGCCCTTCGTGAGGTGCTGCTCACCCAGTCGGTACAGGCGCTCTCGCGAAACGTCGCGACACTCGCGTCCGGCGTGGCCCTGATGGTGTCGGTCCCCGCCATCGCGGACGGCAGGTTCACGAGTGGAGACGTAGGCCTCACCCTGTCCTACGTGACGTGGCTTGCGGTGCTTGCCGGGTTCTACGGAGACTTTGTCCTGCAGTTCCGACAAGCGCGGGTCGCCCTTGCAAGGCTAGGAGAACTCGTCCCTGACACCGAGATTGGGCGGGAGGTGGGAAGGCATCACCTCGGGATCTGGCAGACGAACCAACGAGGTGCCGAACGGCACAAGTGGCCTTCCCTCCAAAGCAGAGCGGATCCGCTAGCAGAGCTTTCCGTTCATGGCCTGACATTCGCTTTTCCAGTAAGCGATCGCCATACCGATGCGCGCATGCCAGCAACGTCCAGAGGCATCGTCGGCGCAACCTTCCGGGTCGGGGCAGGGTCGTTCACGGTCGTCGTCGGGCGTGCTGGTTCGGGCAAGACGACCCTCTTGCGAACCGTGATGGGCCTGCTGCCCGCATCATCCGGAACCGTGTCGTGGAACGGTGCGGTAGTTCCTGACCCCGGCTCCTGGTTCGTGCCTCCGCGTGCGGGATATGTCGCACAGGTACCCCGACTGTTTACCGACTCCGTTCGGGCGAACATTCTTTCCGGGAGTGACACGGCTTCGCCGGAAGTGGATGCGAGACTTGCAAATGCACTGCAACTGGCAACGCTGGACCGGGACATTTCGGCTGGTCTGCTGTCGCTGACGACTCCGGTCGGGCCGCGAGGACTGCGCCTCTCAGGCGGGCAGGCGCAACGGGTTGGGGTTGCGCGAATGTTGGTCACGCGGCCGTCCTTGCTCGTTGTCGACGACTTGTCGAGTGCCCTTGACGAAGCAACCGAGGCGGAACTCTGGTCGCGTCTGATCGCGAGCGGCCCCGTGACGGTACTTGCCGCGTCGAACCGTCCTCATGTGATCGCGATGGCTGATCAGGTCATCGAGATGGTGGATGGCCGGTGCCGCGTGATCCGCGAATCCCGTGAACGGCCCGGTGCGGAGGTTCCAGGCTCGGCATCCTGAGAATGCGTGCGCGAGCCCGAATGCCGCTCCCTCCCCCAATCCACCCACCAAGAGGGTCTGGATGGCCGACCGAACAAGGTTCACTCCGGTAAACCGACCCTGTATCGCCCCGAAGGCCAGAAGAGCGACGCCCGTAGAAACTACCGGTCACATCATCGCGTCCGCAACGACCTGGACCAGCATGTACGGAACCAGTGGCATGAGGCCACCAACAATGGATGCACCGCCGATGGTGAACGCACTCGTGAGCGCGCGTCGAGGAACGGGCCCCTCAATTCCGCGTTCGAACCGCATCAAGAACTCGACCCATCGGTCACGGTCCGCGGTGATGGCCCTTCTGACGCGAACCAGCGGTTCGCCTAGAGGGCCGTAGCCTCGCAGAACGCTCTCGACTTCGGCAACCTCGCGGCCTGGGACATCAGCGATTTCACGCCGTTCACGTGCCACTTCAGCATCGAAGTGTTCGATGTCAGTCTGGGCCGCAAGGTAGTCCCTCAGCCCCATGGGGATTGCGCCCGCCACAACGTCGGCGAGCCCGGCCGTGACGATCAGTCACGACGATGTGACAACTGCAGAGAGATTAGCTGCAAGCGCGAATGGAACGGTCAGCCCATCGGACATACCGATTGCCACATCGCGAACTGCTTCGGCAGCCGTGGAGTGTCCTTCAACGTGGGGTGTGGATGGACTCGTCTCTGATCCTCACCGGCGCCAGCGGGTACCGCTTGAGACCTGGCGCAACCGCCAAGGGACCCAAGGCGCACTCCGACTTGCGAGCGCCCGGTCTCGTGCGGGCCGTGCCATCGCTTTCCGCGCCAGATGCGACGACGCAGGTTTGAGAACGACTTGAGCGGCCCACTGCATGAGCCTCGCAACTGGTTCGCGCAGGACTAGGATGGTCACGGCGGTCAGGATGAATCCTCCGGTCGCGCGAACGGCGGCTTGCACACCGTACACACGCCGGATCTCGACAAGTGCCTGCACCACGCCCCACGCCGCAATCATGATCCCGGCAATCATCAGCGGGAGGACGATGACCATGGCAATCATTCCGTAGGCGAGTGTCCGGCGCTCGCCCCAGGGTTCCCTGATCACCAGGGCACGGCGCGCCTCTCGGTCAATGATCCAGGCGCCGAGCAACCACACGAATCCGAGGGCAACAGGCAGTGACCTTCGCCCAACCTGCCCTTGGTCGGCTGGCGGTATTGATGCCTGAATATCCAAACCGGATATGTCTGCCAAGGAAGGTGCTGTCGAGGATGTTGTGCCGGATGTTCGCGGCGTCAGCATTTCGGTTGAGACGAACCGGTCACCCGTGACCGTGCCAAACAGGTCTGCCGGAGGCGGGTGTGCTGTTGAATACCCGATCAAGGCAACCAGGGAAGCTAGCAGGACCATCGAAAGGATGAACCATCCCTGGCGCTCCCTGTTCGACCACATGGCCGCGAGGATGTTGTCCGGTTCTGGAAGTTCATCGACGGGTACGAAGTCGTCAATCCACGGCGAAACGGCCGCAACCGGCCCGACCGGTGCCGTGAAGTCGGTCTCAGTCGATGCCCGGGGCGGGTCGACCGACTGGAAGATTGAGGGTTCAAGCGCGGCGTTGAGACGGGCCAGACGTGTCAATGCCCGGGCGTCGCCCGGACGAGGCAACCAAAGTTGCGCATCGCTTTCCGAGGCCGAGGAAAGGGCCGGTTCGGTCCCGTCGCTGCGACGCGGACCCGGCTTGCCTCCCATTAGAAGTTCCTAACGCCCGTGCCTTAGCCTCGCGATCAGCCGCGGTGGCAGCCCGGCTTCGCGCATCTTTCGCTGCACGTCATCAATGTTGTACTGCACGCGTCGTGATCGAAGGCTGTTTTGACCACCGTCCGTGGTTTCCAACAGGAGGTATGAAGCGGTCGACAGACCGTCACGCGGTTGCCCGACGCTGCCGGGGTTGGCGACGAGCCGGACGCCAGGGTCAACGGCAATACTGATACCGTGCGTGAACGCTGCCAAGGTAATCAGCAGGGAAGCGGGTTCGTGGCCGTGGTCGTACTCATGACGGTGGTCGCTGGGCTGAAGTGGTCCGCTGTGGCCGGGATCGTGGAGAGAGTAATACTCGGCACGATGGGTGTGGCCCACTAGACAATGGGGCGTGTCTATCTCGGCAAGGCTGGCGAATGCAACGGCATGCGAGTCCATGTAATCCCAGATGGGATCGTGGGGCGTGCCGTGGACAAGGGTGAAGTCGCCCAGTGTGGGGATTGTGGCGCCGTCAAGGCGTTCAGGAAGGCCGTCAAGGTACGCGCGGGTCTCAGCGGTGATCGCGTTTATGGTCCATCGTGCGGCAGTGGCCGCGTCCGGGTTGAATTCCGCGATGGAAAGTTTGCCCGTCGCCGCCCGGTCGTGATTCCCGGCCACGGCATGCACGGGAATCCCGCCCAGTTCGCAGTCTCGAATTTCGCGAACACATTCGTTCGGGTTAGGTCCGTAACCGACAATGTCGCCCAGACACCAGATGGCGTCAAGGCTTCCAAACGACATGGCGTCGACGATCACGCGCTCAAGGGCGTCGAAATTGCCGTGGATGTCGGAGATGATCGCGCACCGCATGATCAGGTATCACACACGAAACGTGCGAGGGGGGCGAGGCGACACCTCAAGACACCCTCAGATCTGATCTGATCGGTGCTGGTTGTACTGATTTCCGCTTAGCGTGACTGCAGGCCGTTTGAAACGCCCGTCAAGTCACACCCATGGCCGCACTGCTTCTTGGAGGATCCGATGGATCTCGACTGGCTCGAACGCAAACCAGGCAGCGCCCCGCTGGTAATTGCCCATCGCGGATCAAGTGGCGTCGCACCGGAAAACACGCTTGCGTCGCTCGAGCTCGCGGTTTCCCAAGCCGCAATGGCGGTGGAGTGCGACATCGTCCTCTCTGCCGATGGGGTGCCGATTGTCATCCATGACACGACACTGGACCGGACCACGAACGGATCCGGCGACGTGTCCGCGCTCGCTTGGTCGGAGTTGGCGCGTTTGGATGCCGGATCGTGGAAAGACCGCAGGTTTGGTGCGGAACGTCTCGTGCGGCTTCATGACCTACTTCGTCGGGCGACTGGCCGTGTCAGGATCATCATTGAATTGAAGGCGGGCGATCCGGCCACACTTGCCCGGACGACGCGGGAGTCGATCGAGGCGAACCCGGGAGTGGAGGTCGCGATCATCTCATTCCTACCGGCGGTCGTCGAAGCAGCGCGGCGGATCGTGCCGGACGTTGCGGTCGGCTACCTCTATTCGAGGAGATTGCCGTGGGCCACCGATCATGCCGAAGTGGTTTCACGAGCGCGAGCGATTGGCGCGCAGTTCGTAAGTCCGGAATATTCCCTGGCAACCGAAGAGTTTTGCGCAGTCGCGCACCGGGCGAGCATGCCGGTGAGTGCCTGGACCTGCAACGATCCTGAGTCGATCCGTGGCCTTGCCGACGCTGGGGTGGATGCGATAACGACCGACTGGCCGGACGTCGCGCTTCGAACCTTCACGTGATAGGTCAGGTAAAACCATTCTGGGGTGCGCGTCAGTGCCGGTTCGTTGCTATGATGCGCCGTCGGTTGCCAAAGGTGGTCCACCGGGGATCAAGCATTGCCAACGGCACGCGAAGGGGAGATCAGCTCCGTGAGAATTGCACGCGTTGAAGTTCATGGCGAGGCACATGATGCCATTCTGGAAGCCGATATCGCCTATCACCTCGAGGGATCGGTTTTTGACGCGCCCCACAAAGGCGCCGCGATTGGGCCAATTTCCGGATTGAAGTTGCTTGCGCCTTGCACTCCGACGAAGGTAGTCTGCATTGGGCTCAACTACAAGGCCCACATTGAGGAGAGCAACGCGACGGCGCCCACGGAACCCTTGATGTTTTTCAAGCCTCCCACATCGGTGGTCGGTCACCTCGACGATGTGCACTGGATCCCAGGGTGCGAGAAGCTCGACTACGAGTCCGAGTTGGCCATGGTCTTCGGCAAGACGGCAAAGAACGTTGCCCCGGGAACCTATCGTGACTACGTGCTTGGGTACACCTGTGCGAATGACATTTCGGCGCGCGACTTCCAGCGGTCGGACGGACAATGGACGCGTGCTAAGGGGTCAGATACCTTCTGCCCGCTGGGTCCCTGGATTGTCACGGACATCAATGCCGAGGATCTTCACATTGGTGGCGCCCTGAACGGCGAGGTGCGTCAGGACAGCCGCACATCAGACCTCCTGTTTGGCTTGGATGAACTGGTCGTTCACGTCACCAAGTACTTCACGATGCTTCCGGGAGACGTCATGATCACTGGGACACCGTCGGGTGTCGGGAGCTCCAAGGGCCTGATGAAGCCTGGTGATGTCTACGAAGTCACCATCGAGGGCATCGGAACGCTTCGCAACCGCATCGTCGGCTTGCACTGATCGCTTCCCGACCCTCTTCCCCGAATGCGGCGGGAGGAGGGTCGGAATATCCATGTTCGAGTTTCGGGGGCGTGAACGTAACCGCTCCCGTCTGGTGCTCGCCCCACTTCACGGTATGGTGCTGAGTGCCGTTTGGATCCCTAATGGCTAGCAACGTCGGTCAGCCTGCGTCACTCCGGATTGGCATCATCGCTGACGATCTGACGGGCGCGCTTGACGCGGGTGCTGGGTTCGCCAGGGCAGGTCTGCACACAGTCATGCCGTTCGGGCCAATCGGCACGGTCGGGTTGCCAGTCGGCGCTGACGTAGTCATATTCAATATCGCGAGTCGCGAGGGCGATCCGTCGGTTGCCCGGGAACGGTCTCGTGAGGCGGCGTTGCGCTTGGTCGGTGACGGCGTATCGCTCATTTACAAGAAAATCGACAGCGTGCTTCGTGGGCATCCCGGCCCTGAACTCTCCGGAGTGCTTGACGCAATAGCGACCGCGCGTCCGGGTTCGCGTGCCTTGGTGGCCCCGGCATTTCCCGCACAGGGGCGAACGACTGTCAATCGCGTGCAGCTGGTCAATGGCGTTCCTGTGCCATCCCATTCCGGTCGTCTCGACCTCGCGCTTGCACCGGCGGTTGACTGCTGCGACATCCAGGACGCGACGACCGATGACGACCTCCGACGGATCGCACATGATGGGGTGGCCGACGGACGGTACCTGTGGGTAGGTTCGGCGGGTCTCGCTTCCCAAATTATTGAGGCATACCGGTCGAAGGAGACCCTTTCGGAGACCCGAAACACGGGCATTCGCCAACAGGTGCCCGAAGGTGATCTCATCGTCGGACGGAATTGGAACTCAGTGCGCCCAGAACGGGTGGTTGTCGTCGCCGGAACGGTCCACCCCTCTACGGTTGAGCAGGTTAAGGCACTTGTGGCCGACGGGTGGCGGCATGTTGCGTACGACATTGCGAACCCCGATGGGTGGCCAGATGAGCAGGAAGTGCTGCGGGCGGTTACTCACCCCAGCGTGCCTGGCGTGGTGATGTCGACGCACGCGAACCTTGCTGAATATCCCCACCCGCGCGGTGTCATGGATCCCGAGTTGGTGCGGAATGCGGTGGCACTCCTCGCCCGCATCGCTCCAATCGTGGCACGTTCGCTGATGGACGGGCGCACTGGCTTGGTCGTCACAGGGGGGGAGACGGCGTTTCACCTCTTCACGGGGATCGGTGTGACCGCGGTGGAGGTGACGGGCGAGGCACTGCCGGGCATCCCGATTGGTGTGATGGACGTTGGTGGCCGTCGGGTCCGTGTCGCAACAAAGTCTGGCGGTTTTGGTGGCCCCGATGCCCTCGGGCATGCCTGTCGCGTTCTGGTTTCGTGATGACCATTGGCCACACGTGATCTCCGCCGTTCCGGCACCGTCCGACTGGCACGTCCCAAGCCGTTGCTTCCCGGCGTCCCAACTGCTCGCGAGAGATCCGGGCCACCAGTTGTCCTGGCGACAGTGACGCCCGGTCTCGAGGCCATTGCGATTGCCGAAATCGTTGAGACCGTCGCCGGCGCGGTAATCGTTTCCACGTCACGTGGCAAGGTGTACGCCCGGGTCCCTGGACTAAACGCGGCATTGACGTCGCTGCGAACCGTTGACAACTTGTACCTGTATCTCGGTGAGGTGGAGGTTGGCGTACGTCGCGTTGACCTCTCGGCCGTCGGCAATGCGGTCGCCTCGCTTGGGGGAGTACTCGGACTGTTCCGCCACCGCGAATCTGATTGGGGCGAATCCCCGAGTTTCGTCGTGAATGCCAGTCGGATCGGAAAGCAGACGTACAGCCGCTTCGATGCCGCGACGGCTGTCGCACAGGCGATTGCCTCGAAGGTTCCCGGGTGGACCAACGCCACGCCCGCGGTCATCCACACGGTTGCGCGTCGCGATCACGAAGACGAAGGTGATGCGATGCCCCGCTTTGCACGCAGCACCGTTGAGCTTCGCCTCGACATCCTTGGGCAACGTGGCGTTGTTGGATGGAGGCTTACCCCCGCATCGTTCCGTTTTCGAGGGCAGATGCGGGCATTCGCTCCCGGGTCGCTTCTTCCGACCGTTGCGCAAGCCCTAGTCCGGATGAGTGAACCGAGGAGCGATGATGTGTTCCTGGATCCATTTGCTGGCACCGGAACGATCCTTGCCGAACGTGCCACGACTGAAGCACTCGCAATCATCGGGACTGAGATCAAGTCCAATCTGATCCCCGGGCTACGGCCCGGGTGGGTGGGCGCATCCGTTGGTGGCTCACCCGTTTTCGAGGCAGATGCGCGTCACTTGCCCGTACGCGACGGCACGGTCGATGCGGTGGTGTCAAACCTACCGTTCGGACGCCAGGTACTCGATGAAGACGCGATTGTGCCCCTATACATCGACGCCGCACGGGAACTGCGCCGGGTCATCGCTCCCAGCGGACGTGCCATTCTCATGACGACGCGGATCGATGTCATTGAAGCGGCGATGGGTGCGGCCGGGTTCGTGGGTGAGGTCCTGACCACGATCAGTCTTAACGGTCAGAACCCTGCTGTCCTGAGGTACATCCGCGTCTGACCCCTCGCGTGGTTTCAGACCCCTTGGAACCCCAGTTCAGCCAGGAACCCGGCGAACCATGTCATTCCGCCAGACATGACGACCAGTCCCATGCCCACCATGAGCGCACCACTCGTAAGTTCGATCAACTGTGCGCGCCGGTTGAGACGACGCATGAGGCGCGTCGATGCCTCAAGGGCAAGTCCGGTAAGAAGGAAGGGCACTCCCAATCCAAGGGAATAGGCCGTAAGCAGGGTGGTACCCTGCAGGAGCGTCGCCTCAGTACTGGCATACAGCAGGATGGTTCCCAAGATTGGACCAATGCATGGGGTCCACCCGGACGCAAATGCTGCCCCGATCACAAATGACTTCACCAGAGTGGCGCGGGCACCCGGACGTATCTGGAACCTGGTGTCACGATACAGGGCGTTGAAGCGGAGGAGACCGGCGCCGTGCAGTCCGAACCCGATCAACACCGCACCGGCAGCAATCCGGAACGCAAGGCTTCTCACGAGATCCTGGAAGACGAACCCGATCAGGCTTACCGATGCGCCGAGGGTCACGAAAACTGCAGTGAAGCCAGTGATGAACGCGATTGCATGGACGAGCGTCCGCACGCGTGATGCTTCCCCGACCGATGTTCCTGCAAGCATCCCGATGTAGGCGGGCACAAGCGGCAGCACACATGGCGACGCAAAAGAGAGGACCCCCGCCCCGAATGCCACGAGGAGTGACAGGTTCCCGATCATCAGAACAGTCTACGATGGAGTCTCGTGACCGCCGTGGGAACCTCCGGCGCCATGTAGACGTGTACGGACTTGTGCCCCCAAGGATGGACACTCGTCATCGACCGGGTACCGTGAACCGATAGCGTTACCCCGACAGGTTCTATGGTGCTCATGGCATGACGTTGTGCCGAAGAACTTCCTGGAGGTCTCCGATGACCCGCATTCCCGTCTCGTTGATGATGACGAATGTCGTGACGCTCGTAGCGACCCTTGTGCTGAACGGTCTCGCCACTGGTCTGCCACTGAACGATCGAACGACTGGCGAAATCTCTGACAGTTTCCCGAACGTCTTCGCGCCCGCTGGCTACGTATTCTCGATATGGGGGATCATCTACATTGCGCTGATCACGTTCACGGCGTATCAGGCAACCGCCACGGGAAGGGCAAGTCGCGCGGTGCAACGCATCGGCTGGTGGTTTGCGATCAGCGGCATTGCGAATTCGGTGTGGATTCTGTTCTGGCATTACGGCATGTTTCCCGCCACGATGGCCTCGATGATTGTTCTTCTCGCATCGCTTTGCGTCATCGTCTCGCGCATTGGTCTGCCCAAGAATGCGACGACCAGGGGCGAAAGGTGGATGGTCCATTTGCCTTTCAGCATCTACATCGGCTGGATCTCGGTTGCAACGATTGCCAATGCCGCCGTGACGCTTCTGGACTTTGGTTGGGGTGGTGGGCCACTCTCGCCAGGCACGTGGACTGTCGTACTGATCTCCATTGCTGTTGGCCTAGGCATTTGGTTCATTGTCCGGCGTGAGGACCTCGCATATCCGTCGGTCCTCATCTGGGCATTCATTGGCATTGCCGTCAAGCAGGTAGAACCTTGGGTTCCTGAAGGCGCAACGTTTGCGTCCGGCCTCCTCGCCGTGGTTGCCGCCTGGCGGATCGTTACTTGGGTTACTGGGCCTTGGTCCTCACAAGGCCGAAACATCGCGCCGGGTGTGTCCACTTCCTGATCAGTCCATGGCGCTGGCGTATTTCCCGGGCATGGTGAGGGCACGTGCCTGGGATGAACGTCACCAGTTCGTGCCAAGAATGGTGTGTAACTGACGGAGGAGGCGGAACTCGGTCACTTTTGTCTCGGCGATCACCTTCCCGCCAACTTCGACGACGGGGATGACAAGGCCAAACCGTTCCTGTAACTCGGGGTGGTCCTTGATGTTCACCTCCACGATGTTGAACGACACGAGGCGTTGCAAGCGTCGCAAGGTGGCAAGGGCATCGTGGCAGAGGTGGCAGTCTGGCGCGCCGTACAGCACGAGGGTTCGGAACTTTGGGCCTAGCCGGGTCACGCTCCAGGTGCCTTCGTCAAGATGGTTTCCAGGGCATTCGAGAGGACTTCACGGTTCATCGCTCCGGGTTGCTCCGCTCGGATGACCCCGGCACGGTCGACGAAGTACGTGGAGGGCACACCGATAAGGCGGTATCGGTTGCGAAGGTCCTGCTTGGTGTCCAAGGCCACGGGAAAGGTGTAGCTCCCGGTAGCAACGTCACCTGCCTTCAGGAATTCCGGCACATCTTTCGCGCCGGCTTCGGTATCCAGTGAAACCGCAATCACGACCAGGCCTGCGTCGCGATGCTTCCGGTAGGCAAGTTCAAGCTCGGGCAGTTCTTCCCGGCACGGCGTGCACCACGTCGCCCAGAAGTTCACGACGACCGGTTTGCCGCGGTACGAAGCCAGATCAATTGTGCCTCCACCCGCGGCCGGCAAGGTGAAAGTAGGTGCGCGCTGACCAACCGATGGCGGTGGCGGTGGTTTCCCATCAAGTCCGGGGAGGGGCAGGGTTGAGGCGTACCCAATGCCTGCCACGGCGACGAGGATCCCCGCGCCAATGGCAACCGTTCGTCGCGTCGTCTGACTGGTGCCGACTGCGACCGGTTCAGCGGGGCTGTCAGGGTCAATCACCGGCTGTTCAGTCGTCACAGACAAGTTGTACCGCATTGCCAAGCATTCTGACCGGCTTTGTCTGCACAGGGATTTGGGTACCAAAAGGAAAGGCGCCGGTGACTGCTCACCGGCGCCTTTTGAATAGCCAAGACTTTTCGATTTGGGGAAGGGGTCAGGTTCGGCTCAATATTCCGGCATTGGCGCCTGGGGCTTGGCAGCCTCAGGAATATCGGTGATGAGGGCCTCGGTAGTCAGGATCATCGATGCGATCGAGGTCGCGTTCTCAACGGCCGACCGCGTCACCTTGGCCGGGTCGATGATGCCCGCAGCAACCATGTCCTTGTATGTCTCGTCGACGACATCGAAGCCGATGTTCTTGTTGCCGGTGGACGCTTGCTGACGACGGACGTTCTCGATCACCACGGAACCCTCGTAGCCGGCGTTTGCCACGATGGCGCGCATAGGTTCCTCGAGAGCGCGGCGCAGCACTCTGACGCCCGTCGCCTCGTCGCCCTTGAGGTGGAGGTTGTCGAGGGCAGCAATCGCGGCGAGAAGCGTGACGCCACCGCCGGCAACGACACCTTCCTCAATGGCTGCACGCGTCGCAGACAAGGCGTCTTCGACCCGGTGCTTCTTTTCCTTGAGTTCGGTCTCGGTCGCGGCACCAACCTTGATGACGGCAACGCCCCCGGAGAGCTTGGCCAGTCGCTCCTGAAGCTTCTCGCGGTCGTAGTCCGAGGTGGTGTCCTCAATCTGCGCCTTGATCTGCTTGATGCGTCCCTGGACTTCGTCGTTACCGCCATGGCCCTCGACGATAGTGGTGGTTTCCTTGTCACAGACGACACGACGCGCACGGCCCAGGTCTTCGAGCGTCACGCTGTCGAGTTTCCGGCCGAGTTCGTCGGAGATGACGGTTCCGCCAGTGAGTACGGCAATGTCCTTGAGCATTTCCTTGCGGCGATCGCCGTAGCCCGGCGCCTTGACCGCGACGACGTTCAGGATGCCGCGCATCTTGTTGACGACGAGCGTGGCAAGGGCCTCGCCTTCGACGTCCTCAGCGATGATCACGATCTCCTTGCGCCCGCGCTGGACAAGCTTCTCCAACAGAGGGAGCAGTTCCTGAACGGCCGAAACCTTCGTCTCGGTCACGAGGATGTAGGGTTCCTCTATCTCGGCGGTCATGCGGTCCGCGTTGGACACGAAGTAGGGGGAGCTGTAACCCCGGTCGAACTGCATGCCTTCGACGTACTCGACCTCGAACTGGATGCCGCGGCTCTCCTCGACGGTGATGACGCCGTCCTTGCCGACCTTGTCCATGACCTCGCCGAGGAGTGTGCCAATCTCGCGGTCATTCGCTGAGATCGCTGCGATGTTGGCAATCTCGTCACGACCCTGGATTGGGGTTGCGAGTTCGCGGATTGCGGCGACGACTGCCGCTGAGGCCTTGTCGAGGCCACGCTTGAGGATCATCGGGTTGGCACCGGCGACAACGTTTCGCATGCCCTCTATGACGATTGCCTCGGCGAGAACGGTAGCGGTGGTCGTGCCGTCACCGGCCACATCGTTCGTCTTGCTCGCCGCTTCTTTGAGAAGCTGAGCTCCCATGTTTTCGAACGGGTCCTTGAGCTCGATTTCCTTGGCCACGGTCACGCCGTCATGGGTGACCGTCGGTCCGCCGAACCTCCTGCCGAGGGCGACGTTGCGTCCCTTCGGGCCAAGTGTGGTCTTGACACTCCGGGCAACGACCTCAACGCCCCTGGCGAGGGCACGCCGTGCGTCTTCACGGAAGACAATTTGCTTGGGCATAGGACTGCTCTCCTTGTTAGTGCGGATGGGCGCCGTGTCTGGGTCTACGCGACGACGGCCGTGACAGGCACGGCACCGCCCCTGGTGGAACAGAGTCGCTGCAACTCATCGCCCGGGTCTGGACGGGAGTTGCGTTAGCACTCAGCCATCGCGACTGCTAATTCAGTCTACCAACGGTTTAGCAGTCCGTCAATGGGACTGCTAATCCCCGCCTGATACGGTGGTATAGTTTTCCTGATCGCAACGTGTGCCGCAGGCCGTCGCATTTCCTGAAACCGGCTATCCGCCGGAACGTTCCGCAAGGCGGTTCCTCATGTTTGGCCTCCGCAAGAACAATGGTTCCTCGAACAAGCCGATTGTGACCGAAGAGGCCGTTCTCGCGGCTTTAAGCCGCATCCAGGATCCGGACCTTCGCCGCGATATCGTGGCGCTTGGCTTCATCAAAGATTTGGTGATTGACGGCGGCAAGGTGTCGTTCAAGGTTGAATTGACCACCCCAGCCTGTCCGGTCAAGGGTGAGATGGAGCGTCAGTCCCGGGAGTTTGTCGGGGCAATCCCGGGGGTTGAGCACGTCGATGTGCACATGACCGCACAGGTGCGCTCAATGGGCGCAACCGGAGGAATCCTGCCGGGAGTGCGGAACGTAATCGCGATTGCAAGTGGCAAGGGTGGTGTAGGCAAGTCAACGGTGTCAGCGAACCTTGCGGTTGCCCTGGCAATGACTGGCGCGCGGGTCGGCCTGCTTGATGCGGATATCTACGGACCTTCGATTCCCGGCTTGCTAGGCATGAGTGGCAAGCCGGCTGTAAAGCCGATGCCATCGGGCGATCAGATGTTCGAGCCTCCGGTCGCACACGGAGTCAAAGTGATGTCACTGGGGTTCCTGCTTGATGACCCGAGCCAACCCGTGATCTGGCGTGGGCCAATGGTGGGTTCCGGCATCAGCCAGTTGCTTTCCCAGAGTGACTGGGGAGAACTTGATTACCTGTTAGTGGACTTGCCCCCGGGAACCGGAGACGCGACCCTGACCCTGGCACAGCGCATTCCCTTGTCCGGTGTTGTAATCGTGTCCCAGCCACAGCGGGTAAGCCTAGACATCGCCATAAAGGCGCTGAAGGCGTTTCAGAGTCTCAAGGTACGCATACTTGGCGTGCTCGAGAACATGAGCACTTTCGTCTGCGATGACTGCGGCAAGGAACATCACATCTTCAGCCATGGCGGAGCGCGATTGGCTGCTGAGCAGCTCGAAGTGCCATTCCTCGGCAATATCCCACTTTCTCTGGATATCTGCGAGGCGAGTGATGCCGGGACCCCGCTCGTGTCGCTGAAGCCGGACTCGGCGCAAGCCCAGTCGTTCATGCGCATCGCGGAGGGAGTGGCTGCCCAGGTCAGTATCGCTAGTCTGCGTCAACGCACGACAATCCCATTGCGTGCGGTCTAGCTGTCCGTGGCGCGCTTTTTCCTGGAACAAGTGTCCCGGGGTTCGTCTGACCAATCCGCGACACAAACCCGTCGCAAGCGTGGCTTGATTGCCTCGGTGGTCGGAATCGCCGCACTGCTTGGGAACTTGGTTGCTCCGGCTGATCTGGCGTTCAGCCACGCGCCACTGCAGGCGGATGCCAAGGGTGCGGACTGTTCCCAGCCAGCCGATGGGGTTGGCGAATGTGAGCGCTTTGGGTCGGGGTTGGTTTCGTTTCCAACGGTAGACGTTCGGGTCGAGGTCGCAGCTAGCGTGATCGATCATGCGCGCGGTCTGGGTGGGCATGCCCCACTGGGTGCAACTGACGGAATGATCTTTGTCTTCGAGACGCCCGGGTTCTATGCGTTCTGGATGAAAGGCATGACCTTCAATCTCGACATCTTGTGGATCGATGGCGCCGCCGACGGTCTCAAAGTTGTCCACATTGCAAGCGATGTGCCTGCGTTTCCTACGGATACTCCGGATGGGCGCTTGCCAACCTACTCACCGTCTCGTGCATCACGGTATGTGCTTGAAGTGAACGCCTGGTTCGCCCAAGATCACGGCATTGCCGTTGGGACACCGGTGACATTCATTCGGGGTCTGGACGCCCAACCTTGAAGGAGTCCCGTCAGAGACCTCTTGAGGCCCGTTCGGCTTGAGCGCCGGCACGGATCGCAGTGACGATGGAATCAAGGGCGGTTCCAGGACCAAAAACCTCACGAATGCCGAAAGATCGCACCGTGGGAACGTCCGACGGGGGGATGATTCCGCCTGCGTAGACAGGAATGTCCCCCAGACCACGGATACGTAGCGCATCCATGATCCGAGGGAACAATTGGAGGTGCGCTCCGGAGTGGATTGACAGGCCGATTGCTTCCACGTCCTCTTGCAATGCCGCTTCAGCGATCTGGACCGGCGTCTGACGGATGCCGGTGTAGATCACTTCCATGCCGGCATCACGCAGGGCGCGCGCCACGATCTTTGCACCCCGGTCGTGACCGTCGAGACCGGGCTTGGCCACCAGGACACGGATCGGTGTCGAGGTTGCGGATACCCTAGTGTGGAGTTCACCGGTTGTTGGCATCATGATGAAGAATCTCGGATCCCACCGATTAGTCGGTCAGGTCGGACTGTCACTTCAACCATACCTGTGCAAAGGTCCGCGCATCGGCGGGCGCGACTAATGGCCGGAAAATGATGGCGGACGTTTTTCAAGAAACGCGGCGACCCCTTCTCGTGCGTCAACCGTCGCGAAAGAGGACACGAACCCCTCGATTTCGGTAGCGAGGCCATCCCCCAACGCCATGTCCATACCTCTTCGGATCACCGCCTTGGCGATCTTCACGGCGACCGGCGCGGCTGAAGCGAACGAATTTGCAAGCGATGTCGCGGCAGCAAGGGCGTCGCCTGCTCCTACAACCGAGTTCGCAAGACCGATCCGGACTGCCTCTTCGGCATTTACCGGCCGGCCAGTGAGGATCATGTCGGTGGCACGCGAAGGACCAATGAGACGGGCCAGTCTCTGGGTCCCTCCCCAACCCGGAATGATTCCCAGCTTGATCTCGGGCTGCCCAAACCGCGCGGTGCCTCCTGCAATCCTGTAGTCGCACGCTAGTGCGAGTTCACACCCGCCACCGAAGGCGACCCCTTCGATTGCCGCGATCGTTGGCTTCGGACAATCCGCTACTGCATTCATTGTCCGGTGTCCACGATGGGAACGAGAGGCCACGTCCGAGGCATCCGTCGCTGCACCTAACCACTTGAGGTCCGCTCCCGCAGAAAATGCACGGGACGTACCACTCGCAATGACGATGGCGTGCACATTTGGGTCCAGTCCTGCCTCGTGAATGCACGCCTCAAGCACATCGAGAGTTGCCTCATCGAGGGCGTTCAGTCGGTCAGGACGATTGAGGGTCAGGAATGCGGTCGCACCGTCAACACGGGACAGAACTGGTCCGTCATGCCGTTCGGCCAGGGTCATTGGTGGATCTCCCTCCGGTGTCAGTCGACGCAAAGCGGGGCATCCCGCAGGATCACCCACGGATGCTCGTGACCTTCAAGGATAGTCGTAGAAGCCTCCACCGGATTTCCGTCCGAGGCGACCGGCGTCGACAAGTCGACGGAGCATGGGGCACGGCCGGTACTTGGGATCGCCGAGATCCCGATGGAGGACTTCCATCACGGCGAGGCACACGTCGAGACCGATGACGTCCGCGAGTTGGAGGGGTCCCATCGGGTGTCCCATGCCCAAACGCATCACGGTATCGATGTCCTCCCGCGACGCCACACCTTCCATGAGCGCGAACATTGCCTCATTGAGGAGCGGCATGAGGAGTCGGTTGGCGGCAAATCCCGGTGTGTCCTGAACGGTCACGGGGGTCTTTCCAAGCGTGCGGGCCAGATCCGTGATCCGGTTGATGGTGCCTTCACTGGTGTGATGGCCGTGGATGACCTCGACGAGCGCCATCGCCGGGACAGGGTTGAAAAAATGCATCCCTGCGATCCGTCCGGGGTTGGTGATGCCAGCCGCGATCCGAGTAACACTGATGCTTGACGTGTTGGTGGCGAGGATTGCATCTGGTCCGTGGTGGTTCGCCGCCCGAACGAATGCTTCACGCTTTGCACCGATCTCCTCGACGATCGCTTCGATCATCACCGGTGCCCGGGGCGCATCCTCAAGTGCCGAACGGATCGAGATCCTCCCAACGATCTCATCGCGCACCTCAGCGGTCACGTCTCCACGTGCAATCCGACGTGCAAAGCCTGAGGCAATGAGATCGATGGCCCGTGATCGCGCGTCGGATGATGGTTCGACGATGTCCACTGCAATCCCGGCGGTCGCAAGCACTTGGGCAATACCCCGCCCCATGGTTCCTGCGCCGAGAACTGTCACTCGTTCGATGGTCGTCATGAGCATGAATCGTACTGTGCAACCGGTTCGCAACTCACCGCAATGTCATTGTCGATCGAATGTGATCGGTCGGAGTCCAGTCACGGATCGCGTGGCTACGGTCGTTCGACCGCGATGGCAAACGCTTCGCCTCCTCCTAGGCACGCACTCGCGATCCCTCGACTTCCGCCACGCCGAATGAGTGCATGGATCAGTGTGGCGAGGATGCGCGAACCCGATGCACCGAGGGGATGCCCGAGGGCAATTGCACCGCCGTTGACGTTTACGCAATCTTCATCCCAACGAAGGGCTTGGTTGTCGGCGACCATCTGGGCTGCGTATGCCTCATTGAGTTCGAACAGGTCGAAGTCGGAAAGCGTCGTACCGGTCTTCGCGAGCAGGCGGAGGATGGTTGGAACTGGTGCTTCAAAAAGCCATTCGGGTGCCACCGCTGCGTTTGCACTCGCCACGTACCGAGCCATTGGCGTGATCCCCAGGTCATGGGCGCGATCTGCACTCATCACCACCAGGGCGCTCGCGCCGTCCGCAAGTTGCGACGCGTTCCCCGCAGTTACCGACGCTTCGAATGTGCCATCGCGATGGTTGGTGAATGCCGGTCTCAGCGAGGCAAGGGCCGACGCTGACGTGTCACGTCGGGGACATTCATCGGTGTCAATGATGACCGCCGGACTTCCGCGCTTGCCCGCGATGGAGATCGGGACAATCTCATCGCGGAACGCTCCGCCATCAATAGCCGCGACGGCCCGCTGATGGCTTCGAAGGGCCCAATTATCCTGGGCTGCACGAGAAACGCCGTCCCGTTTTGCAATCGCCTCCGCTGAATAGCCCACGTGTTCGTCGTCCCACGGTGACCAGAGACCATCGAGGATCATTGCGTCGCGAAGGGTTGCGTCACCGGCCTTCTGCCCGGTGCGCAGTCCCGGGAACAAGTGGGGTGCGTTGCTCATGCTTTCCATGCCACCCGCAACCATCACGTCGGCTTCGCCAAGCATGATCTGCTGGGCCGCAAGTGCGACTGCCATGAGGCCGCTCCCGCACACCTTGTTGATGGTTGCCGCCGGAACGTGATCCGGCAGGCCCGCGTGCAGCATCGCCTGGCGGGCCGGGGCCATCCCGAGGCCGGCCTGCAGGACGCTTCCCATGTACACGCCGTCGACTGAGGCCGGATCAATTCGTGCACGGTCCACGGCACTCCGAATGGCAATTCCGCCAAGTTGCGGGGCTGTGTACGAGGCAAGGCTGCCAAGGAACCGTCCGATCGGCGTTCGGACAGCACTCACGATGACGGCTTGTCGAAGGTGTGACTGGCGATTGGTCATGATGGTGCCGACATCGTACCCCGGACCCGATGGCTTGGGATCGACCGGCCACCCGTTGGTTACACTCTCAGGACGCGGGGAGTAGCTCAGCCCGGTAGAGCGCCACGTTTGGGACGTGGAAGTCGGAGGTTCAAGTCCTCTCTCCCCGACCACGTTCGTTCGTGAAGTGCATGACCGTCATTCTCCGAAGTCGACCCGCCAGATTGGGTCGGCAAGACAGCGCATGTTGCGCTTTCGGTGCGTTTCCCCTGCCGTTCTGGCGGGGCAAGGATGCATTCCCTGTGCACCCTGCACAGTGCTGGTCGCCAAAGATTGGGTACCCCGCACGTGGGTCGGAGGACCGCGTGAACCTACCATTCAGTTACGAACTGGTTTGACCGTTGCGACATGCTCAGGCGGCGCGGCGATGTGCATGACGGAGTGCAGTCAAGTGGGGCGGGGTGAAGTGGGTTCCAAAGTCGGGGCACCTTCGGCGATGGCGCCGATGAGACGCACGAACAACCGCATCGACGACGGTCGGTAGCTGTGGTTGGGTTGTCTGGGACGCCTCAGGTCGGGAATGAGTAAGGCGTTCGTGGCCAGACGTTTCGGGATCGAACTGCTGGGGGTTGTCCCATCGGCGGGAGTGCTTTGCAATGGTGCTGTAGCACGTCGCATTCGCTCGCTCAGCTTCAAGGGACAGGCGTTTTGATGCCAGTGCGGCCGTCAGTGCGCGCCCCGGGCCTCGCGGCCCTTGGACCGGAACTCTGGGTCTGGTTGTGGTCGCCCGTCAAAAAATCACCACTTTTTGCCGGCTGGTTTGGTCGATGATCCTCGAATGCGCCGCCGTCTCTCATCCGGGGATCGTGCGTCCCAACAACGAAGACGCTGTTGGATACCTGATTCCCGAAAGGCCTGAAATCCTCTCCACGCGCGGAGCGCTGTTTTCGGTCGCTGATGGCGTCGGCGGGCTTGCCGCTGGTGAAGTTGCCAGCCAGACTGCAGTGAGGGTTGTGGCTGACGCGTACTTTTCGCCTCGGGCTCCGTTCGGCATTGAGGCGGCACTCCGGCTTGCGGCTGAGGCCGCGAACCGTAGGGTGTATGCCTTGGCTCAGCAAGCGTCGCCGGAGCTTAACGGAATGCAGACGACCCTATCAGCGCTTGTGATCGCCGGTCGTCAGGCATATATTGCGCACGCTGGGGACACGCGGGTCTATCGGCTACGCCGAGGCACCCTGACGCAACTTACTGCGGATCACTCTGAGGCAGCGGAGCTCCTGCGCCTTCGTCTGATAACTCCGGTCCAGGCCGCGAACCATCCTCGACGGAGTGTTCTGACACGGACATTCGGCGGGTCGCTGCAGTTGCGCCCTGATTTCGGTAGGCACGGTGTCGAGGATGGCGATGTCTACCTCTTGTGCTCTGATGGACTCTGGGGCGAAGTTGCTGATGCGGATATTGCCCACGAACTCGAAAGACCGGTCGGCGAGGCGTGTGATCACCTGATTGAGATGGCGTGCGCGCACGGTGGTGGCGACAATGTGACTGTTCAATGCGTCCGGGTCGTCGAGGCCGGGCAGGCAAAGCCGGCATCTCCCCCCGGGCGAATTGCAAGGCTTCTGTCCGGATTGCGTGGAGGCTGATGTGCGGTACATCCGTGGGAGATTGGCACGCGTCGGCCGGTGGCGGACTGCTGATGGGCATGTGGACGTCTTGGAATTGCGTGTGACGATTCGCCGTTTGAGGTGTGGAGGGTGACCATGGACGCACGTGATTCCGAACCGACGTCGTCGGCCCCATCCAACACGTCAACCGAACAGGACCCCTCCGCCACAGTTGCAGACGCACTGCGCGATGTCTCATCGGGCCGGTGCCAATTTGTCGAGTTGCAGTTCACCGATGTCAGTGGCGCCCTCAAGGGGGTCGTGGTCCCTTCGTCCCAGATTGCAGACGCATTGACGTACGGCCACTGGTTCGACGGATCATCGCTCGAGGGCGGGGCGCGTACTACCGAAACCGACCTAATGCTTTGGCCGGACCTCCGGACATGGTCGCTTGTGCCATGGGTGCAGGCGGAAGGGATGGCTCGGGTGTTGTGCGACATCCGCACTCCGGATGGCGACCCATTCCCTGCAGATCCGCGGGCAGTCCTCGCTCGCGCAATCGCCGACGCTGGTGATCTCGGGTTTGAACTTTTTGTCGCGCCGGAACTGGAGTTTTTCCTGTTTCAGTCCATGAGTGATGGACGCCGTCTTCCCGCGGACAGGGCCGGATACTTCGACCTTGCCAGCGACACCGGCGTGCGGGTGCGTGAAGAGATCGTCCGGCACCTCAATGCGATGAACGTGGCCGTTGATGCGTCTCATCACGAAATAGCACCGGGCCAGCACGAGATTGACCTGCCGTTGATGCCCGCAGCATTGGCGGCCGATGCGATCGTTGCCGTGAAGTACGCCGTGAAGGCGGTTGCGCGCCGACGCGGTCTCGCCCCGACCTTCATGCCGAAACCACTCGCAGGCGTGGCAGGATCGGGGCTTCATCTCCACCAAGTTCTGAGGTCTGCGGATGGGACCGATGTCTTTTCGGACCCGATTGATGAACATGGGCTTTCCGCGACGGCCCGCGCGTACATTGCCGGACAACTGGGTCACGCACGCGCAGCTTGTGCAGTGCTCGCGCCTCAGGTCAATTCTTACAAGCGTCTCGGGCGTGGGTTTGACGCGCCGTCAGTTATCGGTTGGAGCCAACGGGCGTCCCAGGCAATGATCCGGGTTCCACGTCCAGGGTTGCCCGGACGTTCTCCCGATGGGCGTGCGCGTCCGATCAGAGTGGAACTTCGGTGTGCCGACCCCTCGTGCAATCCATATCTGGCGATTGCAGTTGCCCTTGGCGCCGGGCTCGACGGTATCCGGCAGGGCCTTTCCGCTCCAGAACCCCTGGGCCTCCTGGAGCATGGCATGCCGGCTGGAAACGTTGACATGCTCCCGGTTTCACTTGGCGAAGCCCTCACTGAGCTGGCTTGGGATGGTGTCGTGCGCGATACGCTCGGAAGTCAGGTCCACGATCGGCTCCTCACGGCCAGCGAGCAGGAGTGGCAGACGTACAAGTCACAGGTGACCGAATGGGAGTTCGGCCGCGCATTCGATGCTTCGTAGCGAGGTCCAGGTAAACCCGTTGTGTGGCGACAGCCGGATGGAAATGGGCCACGATGCTTGACCATGCGCCGGAACCATGCTACCTTTCGTGTACACGATAAAGATGACCAGCTTAGTCATCATTGCGGGTCTCAGGAAGCAATCATCATGGCACTCGAAACCCCGGTTGCGGAAGGCGGTGTGACTGACGCGGTCGCAACCGCATTGATGTCTCGGGCGCGTACCCGAATGCTGCAACGCGTTGCGTCGGGTGAACCGGGTCTCGTGCAAATCTGGTTCCGCGCCAGTGTCCTGGACCGGTATCGAGGTCTTCCAGGATGCCAACTCGTCCGAACCAACACCGTTGGGCGGGTGCGTGGGGCAGATTGGCGCCTCGATTTTGGTATCTCGGGTGAAGTGCCGGGGCAGGCTTCCCAGGTGCTCGTGCATATCTGTGCGCGGGATCTTGGTGAACGGATCCCGGAGGCTGAGCGCACCCACTGGATAAGCCATGCCGTCGCATTGCCCGCAAGTGTGAACTTCCTCGTCATGCAGTCCACACGAGGGGCGTGCATTGACGATGGTGATCTGCGTTCCTGGTAAATCCCGGCGGGTGACAAGCTGTTCGTGCCACCCCGCCATGCACGGAGGAGTTGACCAATGGCCACCCCGAACGAGTACGCCAAACCATCCGCACTTGTCTCGACCGAATGGGTTGTAGCCCACGGGCACGATGCCCACGTTCGCCTCGTTGAGGTCGACGTTGACGTTACCGCCTACGCTTCGGGACACATCGCCAATGCTGCTGGCTGGAATTGGCAGACCCAACTTGGCGACACCATCCGGCGTGACATCCCATCCAAGGCCTCGTGGGAGGCACTCCTGTCGTCGACCGGTATCGCCACCGACACGCACATTGTGTTCTACGGCGACAACAACAACTGGTTCGCAGCGTTTGCCTACTGGGTGGCGACGCTTTACGGCCACAGGCACGTGAGCCTCATGAATGGCGGGCGCAAGAAGTGGGAACTCGAGAACCGGCCATTGGTGACCGAGGTCCCTCATTTCGCTGCGACCACCCATCACGCCCATGATGCCGACTTGTCAATCCGGGCCTTCTCCCAGCAAGTGCGAGAGTACATCGATACCCCTGGCCGGGCGATGGTCGATGTCCGCTCACCCGCTGAATACACGGGGCAGGTGATTGCGCCTCCGGGCATGGCTGAGACGGCCCAACGCGCCGGCCATATCCCTAGTGCGAC
>SHXX01000018.1 GCA_009693165.1 Chloroflexota bacterium | reverse complement strand
CGACGAGCGCGGGGTGACGGCCTCCGGGTTCCTGCGCCGGATGGAAGCGCACTTCCGCGGACTCGGGGTCCCGGTGCAGCGGGTGCTCACGGACAACGGGAGCCCGTACGTCTCTGCAGCATGGAAGGCATCGTGCGCAGACCTGGGCGTGGGTGCCCGCCGGACCCGGCCGTACCGGCCCCAGACGAACGGGAAGGTCGAGCGCTGGTTCCAGACTGTCCTGCGCGAATGCCTCTCCCTCCGCCCGCTGGCGAGCGAGGACGAGCGCCAACGTGCACTGGACGCCTTCGTGGAATACTCCAACCACGACCGACCGCACCTTGGCATCAACGGCCTCACCCCCCTCGTCCGCCTCGCTTCCCTGTCAACAACCTTGTGAGAGACAACACCTAGCGACGCCCGCTGCGGTTGTCCGACCCCTTCAGAGATGTAGCGGCTTTTCGATACTCGAGAGGACAGGTTGCGGCAGGCGTCAACGCGGAGAAGCTATTTCCAGGGTTGGGTCTGTCATCGACGTCATGCATCAAGGAGCCAGGGAGGGCACCATGGTTGAAGTCTCCAGAGGGAGGGCACGGGCAATTGACGTGATGGAACCGTCAGGGACGACGGGCGATCTCTCAACGGTCGTGCGTGCAGGGAGGTCGTACGCGGGTCCGGCGCAAGCCGCCCGGGTGGCAGCGTTGGCACTGTTGGTCAAGTCCGGCCAGTACCGTGTCCCCGGGGTCAGTTCGTCTGGTTCGCCATTGCGTGCGTACCGGACCGTCGGCGACGATTAGCGCACTCGGGTGCCCGAAAGGGCACCCATTTCCTGAGTCGTCGTACTGATCAACCCACCCGGTCCATTGCCTCGATGTACTTTTCCGCGGCGAGTGCAGCGGTGGTTGCGTCGCCGACTGCGGTGGTCACTTGTCGGGCGAGTTGTGCCCGCACATCGCCGGCCGCGAAAATCCCGGGCACGCCAGTCTCCATGTTCACGGTTGTCACGATGTGTCCGCCGTGATCCCGGGTAACGCCCGCGTCGGCGAGGATATCGCCGTTCGGTTGGAACCCGATAAAGATGAAGACGCCGCCGACGTCAATCGTGGAGGCTTCGCCAGATTTCACGTTCCGGACCTTGACCGCGGACACCGATCCGTCGCCAGTAATCTCTTCCACGACGCTATCCCAGATAACTGCGGCCTTGGGATTTGCGAAGAACCTGTCCTGAATGATTTTCTGGGCGCGAAGTTTGTCCCGTCGATGGATCAGGATCACCTTGGATGCGTACTTGGTGAGGTAACTCGCTTCTTCGACCGCGGCATCCCCCCCCCCTACGACGGCCAGGATCTTGCCGTTGAAGAACGGCCCATCACACACGGCGCAGTACGACACTCCCCGGGCGTTAAGGCGCTCCTCGCCAGGCACATCAAGTTTCACCGGACTTCCGCCAGCGGTGAGGATTACTGCACGTGCGGTGTAACTGCGTTCGGTGGTCTGAACAACCTTGACAATACCGCCATCGCCGGTCGAGCGGACCGCCTCGACATCGGCCATGATGACTTTGGCGCCGAAGTGTTCGGCTTGTTCCTGCATGCGTGCCGCCAGTTCCGATCCTTCGATTGACAGGAAACCAGGGTAGTCCTCGATCAGGTGCGTGTTGAGGATTTGGCCACCGGGCGTCGCCTTGTCGATGACAAGGGTGCTGAGTTTCGCGCGCGCCGCGTACAGACCTGCGCAGAGGCCGGCGGGCCCGCCGCCGACCACGACGATGTCGTAGTCGAAACTGGTAGTGGATGTCGTTCCGTTGGATGGTGTCAACGCCATCAGAAGGGGTCTCCCAGATGCAGATGGAGGGCCTTGGTCGCGCGACCGTCCCGCTTGCTTATACCAGTCTTTCCAGCAACGCCGGGTGGTGTGCTGTCTCACCCGACGAGACCTGGCACGAGGGCTCTGGCATGATTTGGCGTCTTTGGTTCGGGTGAACGTGAGAACGTTCCAGCGCCAGGATCACGTTCCGGAAGGGTGGAGGGTTGCCGTGAGGACCGATCGCATTCATGTCGAGGGTATGAAATTTTACGGTTTCCACGGTGTGGATCCGGCAGAAAAGGCCCTTGGACAGCGGTTCATTGTCGACCTGAGGGTAGAGCGGGACTTGCGGAAAGCCGGCGCATCAGACGATGTGGCTGACACCGTCAGTTATGCAGCGCTGTTCAAGCTTACGAGGCAGGTGGTTGAGGGTCCGAGCTTGAACCTTTTGGAGGCCGTCGCCGACGGGATTGCCCGCTCGATCGCGCTCGTCTTCCCGGACCTCGAGTGCATCCGGGTGCGTGTCCGCAAGCCTGAGGCTCCTGTAAAGGGAAGCATCATCGACTGGGCGGCTGTCGAAATAGAACGTATCCCGCGTATCGACTATCCGTGAAGGATCCTGAGCAGTGACGATGGTTTCACCTAGCGCGACGACCGGATCGGAGGCTCGCAGTGTCGATTGAACCTGACTTGGGAACTGGGCTAGAAGGTTTGATAACCCTTCCCCGCCATTCGGTGCGTGTCCTGCATCCGTTCAATGACACACAGACCGTCATCGATCTCATCAAGCTTGGGGTCTCGCGCAGGGAAGCGGAACAGACAGTCCGGCGCGGGAGCGGTCGAACGCTGCGGTTCGACGGTGTGTCCCCGACGTTGGCACAAGCCATCGTCGGGGAATTCGGGCGAACCGGCGGCGCTGCCACTGCCGGGCCGAGTGCGTATCGCGGACACGGTGCAGCGGACGATGCGCTTGACCTGATCCTGCTTGGAACCGTCATGCAATTCGAGACACTCGCAACCTCACTCGCCGCCAGAGGTGGAGGACTTGAAAGCACCGTTCGCCAGGCGCTTGCCTCGACGATGTGGGGCGCCGGTGTCTTTCGCATGGGTCCTCACGCCATAGATCTCGGGCGACGGGTCGGCGTGATGGGCATCCTGAATGTGACGCCGGATAGTTTCTTCGATGGTGGGCGGTATTTTGACCCCGACCGTGCCGTCGAACGCGGGTTGGCGATGGTGCAGGAGGGCGCGGACATCATCGATGTTGGTGGTGACAGTGCCAATGGTGAGGCGCCAGCGATCGATGCCGCCGAAGAGATCCGTCGTGTCGGGCCCGTCGTGAAGGCACTTGCGCGACAAGTCGCCGTGCCGGTTGCGGTCGATACTCATCGCGCCGAGACGGCTGCAGCGGTGCTAGACCTCGGCGCGACATTGATCAACGACATCACCGGTCTTGGAGATCCGGACATGGCTTCGGTAATCGGTCGTGGTGACGCTGGTGTCTGCGTGATGCACATCCTAGGCGTACCCAAGAGTTTTCCTCCGAACTGGCACTACCGGACAGTTCTTGGAGACATCATCAGGTTTCTCGAGGCGCGGACTGACCAGGCGGTTTCTGCAGGCGTTGGTCGGGATCGCATTTGCGTCGACCCCGGGATCGAGTTCGGGAAGCTGATCGGTCAGGATCTGGAAATCTTTCGTCGGATCCCCGAACTGCACCTGCTCGGGTTCCCAATCCTTATTGCTGCGTCGCGAAAGACCATGATCGGGAATGTGCTTGGATTGCCGTCAAAGGAGAGCCTCGAGGGAACGGCGGCTGTCAATGCGTTCAGCATTGCCCGCGGAGCGCACATCATTCGGGTACATGATGTCCAGTTCATGGTCCGGATCGCCCGGATGAGCGAGGCACTTGTCGGGTTGACAATCGACGGGACACCGATGGAACGGTGCCGGTCGGACGGCAAGATAGTCGACGTGGAAGAAACCCTCGGGTAGGGCAACGTCGTCGGTGCGATGACCTCAGTTGACACCGTAGATTTCGCGGTAACACTCGGCGTATGTAGCAACCGATGTGACATATTCGCGAGTTTCGCGGTAGGTGATCCCCTCGACAAACAGGTCATCATCGCGTCGATAGTCACCGTTGGCCCACTTGAGGATCGGCCCAGGCCCGGCGTTGTACGAGGCGATGGCAAAGAGCACGTTGCCTCGGAACATGTCGATGAGCTGCGCAATGTGATGGGCACCGAAGGGCACCGAGACATATGGGCGCGTCATGTCATCCCAGTTCCAGTTCGGCCAGTTCAGTTCCCGCGCGACGCTTTCGGCGGTTGGCCGGATGAACTGCGTCAGTCCCCGGGCGTTCGCCGCCGAAGTGACCTCGGGGCGAAACCAACTCTCTTGCTTCATGACCGCCATGACGAGATATGGATCGACGGCTGACCGTGCAGCGCTAGCACCAACCAGTCGCCCGTAAGCAAGTGGGTACGCCAGTTTGCGGGCGACATTCGGGAGTGCGAGCAGTGAAGCTTCGCCGGCGTCGGCGAGGATACGAAGCAATCGATGTCCGAGGGACATTGAAAAGGGGATGTGACCACCGGATTGGACACGAGCCGCGACCGAGGCGACGATGGACGGAGAGAATTGACGCAACTGGCAGACTTCCCGGGCCGCGTCTTCGGCTTCGTCAACAAACCCGGTCGCGAGCAGCGATTCCAGACGGGTCAGTGGCTTTGCCAGGTCGGGTGCACCCAGACCGGTTCGCGCGTCGGCGCTGATCAGGCTGCGCGTGGCGAGCCAGTCATCCCATATTCGCCGGTCGCTTTCAGTCAGGGCTCCGGAGGCGATGAATGCGGGAAGCGTGGATGGTGACCGGGCTGGACGTCGGCCAAGGATTGCGCGCGCCCGGTAGGTGTGAAACCCGATTGGTCCCAGGTCGGCGGCACCGTTCATTGCGCGATTCCCGGCGGCGACGTCGCCGAGTTCTGGCAGCAATCGGCCAAGGCGATACAGAGCACGGGCGGCCTCGGTGGATCCTGGGAAGTCAGTTGCAAGCTTTGCGTACCGAATTGAGGCGCCTGCGAGGTCTCCGCCGTCACGGCGACTTTCGGCGGCCTCCCACAGTGCCCGGGCACCCCAACGATCCCCCGGGGCTTCGGCTGCCGAGGCGTCCAACTGGACTCGGGCACCCGGATCACCGAGGGCATTGGCCGCGACTGCCCGCATCGCGCGGATTCGTCCGCGGTTTGGGTCGGTGGGTGAGTTCGCGAGGAGCCAGTCGAGTGCGTCCCGGGCAGTCTGCCACTTCGAATTTGTGATCGCGATCCGGGCGCGTGCCCAGGCCGGGACTGTCGACGAACCGAGTTCAGTGAGGGCGAGGAATGCAGTCGGCGTCTCGGGCCAGTCGGTCACGATCCTCCATCTGATCAGGTTCGCGGTTTCGTTGTCGCCGATTGCCATTGACGCGGTGACCGCACGCCACGCAATCTCGGCGAGTTCTTCGGGAATGCGTCCGACAAGGGCGGCCGCATCGAGCGACGCGAGGGCGGTCGCGGCTACTCGCACCGGATCGCGTGCCTCGGCGTACCTGCCATTCAGTGCTTCCAGGACCACGAGACGCCCAGCCTCGGTCGCGGTAATAGTTGGACCCGACGCGGCCAGCTGAAGTTCCTGCCAGGCGTCGCTTGCTTGGCCGAGGGCAAACAGGTGGTTTGCAATTCGTACCCGCAACACTTCAGGATGAGCGGGGTTTGCCACGTACAAGGCTTCGCGGTACGCCGTCACGCAATCGGATCGTTTGGACGGACCGAGCAACTCAAGCGATCGGGCGCGAAGGCATCTAGCGGTGTATTGCTGTGGATGTTCGGGGTACGTGTCAATCCATTCGTCCAGGATCTCAAGCGCCTGTCCGGGATTGCGATCTGTAAGGAGAGTTTCGGCGGATCCAAGCGTTGCAAGCGCTCGCACGTCCCGGTCGCGGGAACTCATCGCTTCGCCGTGGAATGCAAGGTAGGCGTTGCGGTAATCGCCGTCCAGCCGCATTGCCCTGGCTTCAGCGAGCGGCGTGGATGGGGTGGACGGTGAGGGACCCTCCGGCGTGCGGAGGGCGGGAACCGGCGACGGTGAGACGACGCGAGTTGGTATTGGGATCACCGTGGTCCCGGTCCCCGTATCTGGGATTGCCCCTCCGGCGATGTCCGGAACGAGGACCGCCGACGCAATGCGTCGTAGTAGCGCGCGTCTGGACGCCTTGTTAGAGGATGGCACAGAGTTCAGTGGGTGTCCCATCAAGTCAGGTCATGAGTGCTTGATCGCGTCAATCGTGCGGGCCAATGGCATGACGCGTGGGGTGGCGCAAGTTTCCGAATTGCCTTTGGTGACCGCACGCCTAGTTGGCAGAACGTGTGACATGGGCGATGCGGGACGGTGATGGTAATGGAAGTGATCCAGCCTTTGCGAAGCGATCAGTTCGCTGCATTTGCCGGCCGTACTGTCGCTTGAGGCAACCGCATCGACGCACCACGAAAAAGAAACGGCCACCTACCACCGCAAAGTGGTCTCTGGCCGTGAAATCCAAACCGAGTGGGTGGGGTCAGGATGCCTGATAGCAGGCGCGATGGTAATGCGCCATCCGGCGACCGGGTATCTGCATTACCGGCAGGTGCTCTCGGATGATGATTGGCTTGGTGCAGGAGACGCATACGTGACCGCTCGGCTTGTTGCCGGCTTCGCGGTCGAAGATCGTCGATGAACGTGCGGTCTTGCCGAGGCCGCCCTTGCTTGCTGCCATGTCTCGATATCCTCGCGTAATCAGTTTGGAGACAATAGTAGCAACGGCGTGACCGAAAATCGCGCCACCGATCCTGTGGTACGCTGCATCTGCGGATGCAGCCGCCTCGTGGGGTCCAATGACCGCGCCGGGGGTTCGTGGGTGCACGAAGCAAGCGGGGAGTGGCGCAGCCCGGTAGCGCACCTGAATGGGGTTCAGGTGGTCGGAGGTTCAAATCCTCTCTCCCCGACCATGTGTTGCACGTTTGCTGACCTTGCACGGCAACGCTCGATCAATAAACCGGTTGATCATCAACTGTTTCGGGCATTCCGGTCTCCAGTGATCGGTGGATCGCTTCCAGGGCGCTGACGACCCCCATTACCCGCCGTGCTGAAGTCAGCGGCTCGGTGCCCGCCCTGATGCTTCGTGTGAAATGTTCGAGCGAGTGTCGGAATGACCCGTAGATCCGTCCATCTTGCTCATATACGGTGCTGTGCTTCGGATGCCTCACCCGGTCTGTGTCAAACACCTCAGTACCTTCCCTCCCACGGTCGAGGTACGCGACACCCTTTTCGCAAATGACATGCATGTAGTCATCAGTAAAGGACGGGTAGGTGTTCGGGTGGATCCATGACGCCTCGAAACTTGCGATTGACCCGCTGGCGAACGTAACTGAAGATTGGATTGCGTCGTATGCGTCAATTCCTCTTCGATCCAGGACGCCGCGTGCACCCTGGGCGAAGACGCGGACGATGCGGTCTCCGGTAAACCATCGGACGAGATCAAGGTCGTGCGCCGTCAGGAAATATGCTGCGGACGATCGCGACGCCCACCGGAGCATCTCCGTGGGCACATGAATTACGTCAGACTTTGCAGAATGGGCGACGACCATTTGGCCCCACTCACCGGTGCGAATCGCATCATGTACCGCACGGTAACGAGGGATCCATCGCATGGAATGGTTCACCATGAGCCATCGTCCAGCCCGGCGTGCCGCATCGGCCATGACCATCGCATCGGCGGTCGTCATTGCCAAAGGCTTCTCAACAAGGACGTGCAACCCGGCATCGAGCGCCTGGACAACTGGGACTCGGTGCGCGAAGTCGGGTGTTGCCACGGACACTGCGTCGGCGGCAGCTGAGGCAAGAAGGGTGTCGAGAGACATGAACACCGGCGGTCGTGGGATTCCGAAGGTGGTTGCGAGCCGCTCCGAGGCGCGGTTGGCGCGACCGAGGTCCAGGTCAACAATGCCGACGAGGTCCACATTGTCCTGTTGTCCCCAGAACCGCGCGTGACGTTCGCCGAGCAAACCGGTGCCGACGACGGCAATGCGGAGGGGAACCCGGGCCTCGGATTCCAGTGGGCGCAGCTGGTGTTCCACGTTCATCGAAGCATCCCCCAGGAAGCAATTTCAGGTCGGGTAGCGGCACCGCCGGGTTGGCAAGTTGCGTGTGGGTTCAGGTCGTCGAGGTGGCATCCGCGTACACTAGGACCACGATGAGTCGCCGTATTGGTCTCGTACTTGCCGCGCTCGTGCTTGGGTTCATTCTGGCTTTGGTCTTCTTCCCAAACTTCAGGGAAACCATACGGCGGACGCCTCCGAACCGGGGAGGCACAGGCAAGACCAATCCGGTGCTGATCGGCGCGATGGGCTACCTCGGCTATGTGAACGACGGCGATGCCTACGTTATCGACATTGCGCAGGGGTCGACGACCCGCGTCACCCGCTCGGGAGGTGTTTCGCGTCCCCGGGTTGCGCCGGGGGGCCAGTTTGCGGCCTTTGATCGCAATGGCGCGTTGTTCATCGCACACACCGACGGTTCGGCCGAGTATCAGCTCCCCAATGGAACTCGGCCGGAGACGGCGCGGTGGTCGTACTACAACGTCGCTCTGGTGTATACGACGGCCGACGGCGCCCTCATGACTTTTGACCCGCGGATCGGCGAGAGGGGGTCCCGCCAATTTGATGCCCCAGGAAGTGGCGTTGGATCCACGGCGGCATGGGCGGCGAATGGGACCAAGATTGCGTTCGAGAGGCGTCGTCCGGTGCGGGACGGCTACAGCCGGGAAGGCATATGGGTTGTAGACACCGTGTCCAGGAACCCGGTCGCGATGCCTGTCTATCTGGCGACAGGCGTGACTGGCCTACGCCTCTGTTGTTGGACGGGTAATGATCAGTACATCCTTTTCTGGCAGGTTCCTTTGAGTGAGGATGCACCGGGAGCGACGGCGAGGCTGCTCATAGCGGAAGCATCGAGCTCCGAACCTGTGGAATTAAGTGCATCCAGTCTCATGCTCCGTGGTCTGGTTGGTGCAGGTGGAACCGGGGCGGTGACGCCATTCATCGATGGTGGCGATAAACCTTGGACGAACCGGAAGCGGCTTCTGGTGACCGAGCCGACCGCAGCACCCAACGGCCAATCCCAAGTCAAGCGGGTTGTCCTGGAGGCATCCGAGCAACTTTCTCCGGGAATGCCATCGCTCCCGCTGACTGGGACGACGATGGCGTACAGCGTTGGACCCAGTCTGGGTGTGGCGGGAAACGACGTTGCGAAGACGTTGGCAAACCGCCGCATCTGGGTTGTAGGCTTTGACGGCAAGCAGAAACGATCGCTGCTGCCTGCGGCTACGGTGCCACAGGGTGTTTCTGATGATCAACCTGAGTGGGCACGTGACGCCAAGACGATTGTCTTTGCCAGACGCCTAGGCACCGGTCCGGCGAACCTGGCGGGAGCACGCGGTGGCCGGCTTGAGGTGTGGGTTGCCTACGCTGATGGAAGCAATGCCCGCAGGCTTGTCGGTGGTCTTGATGACCCGGGCGTGAACGATCTCGGACTGGTCGACTACGACCTCGTGTACGACTTTCAACCCTAGAACTGTGGGTTGTGCCGCCCCCCACCCCACCCTTGGAGGGGACCCCTGCACAGACGTTGTCTGATGAACGGCGACACTCAAGGAGAAGCTTGGTGACCCATATCATGGTTGGTGATGGCGTGTTGCCGTGGTGGATTTCAACCGCGGGCATCTTGGCTGCCGTGCTGCTCGTGTCAATTGCATCGCGCCAAGTTTCGCGCGTCGGATCCAGACGCGCGGTCCCGGCCACGGCGGTGATGACGGCACTCATGATCGTCGTCATGTCGGTGGAAATCGTGCCGATCGGGTACGAACTTCATGGCACGGTTCTGGCCGGCATCGTCGTCGGTCCGTGGTTCGGCGCGATTTCTGCCTTGCTGTTCAATGTCTCGAGGGCATTCCTCGGCGATGGCGCGATCACGAACATCGGACTGAATACGGTTATCACCTGGCTCGAAATGGCCATTGGTTCAGTGGTCTTCGCATCGCTCCTCCCATTCGCATCGCTCCTCCCATTCGCTTTGCGCGGTAGGGCAAGCCTGTGTGGCGGGATCGCCACGGCGGTCAGTCTGGCAGTCTCGACCTTGGTGTTTCTTGCCATCATCGCGCTTTCGGGCGTTGACCCAGGACGGGCAATCCACACCGGGGCTTTTGACGTCGCTTCAGGCAGGTTCGATGTCGAGACGCTTTCGGAGGGACTGGTCAGCGTCCACCTGCCAGGGGAAGTTCACCATCCGGAGGAGACTACTGCGGCATTGACGCCATTCACGTGGTTCGCTGGTGCGACTCTCTTCCTAGGTGCAATCGGTTGGGTGATCGAGGGATTGGTCACGGGCGTTACCGTGGCCTTTCTTGCGCGGATCAGGCCGGGTCTGGTGGGGATGTCCGGCGATCCGGGCGGGCAGGGGCGGCTGACAGAATGAGGCTTCCTTCGGTCGATTATCTCGCGACGTCAGGATCCAGTTGGCTTCATAGGGCTTCCATCGCCGACAAGGTCTCCCTGCCAATCGCAGGTTTCGGCGTTGCTGCAGTCTCGTCGTCCCCATTGCCGCTGGTGACGGGGTACGCCGTACTGATGGCGGTCGCGTGGTCAGCGTCCCTGCCGGTCGCGCGGATTGCGCTGGCTACGATACTCCCGGTCCCTATGGTAGGGCTGTATGCATTTTCCCACTGGCAAGGGGAGTGGTCAGTCGTCGCTGTCATCCTGGCAAAGGGAATGGTCACGGTCGAAGCCTCCCTTTTGCTGATGCTGACGACACCAGCTCCGGATCTGCTTGCCGGACCGACACAGTGGCTGCCAGCAATCCTGGGAAATAGTCTGGTCCTGACGTACCGTGCCGTCTTCACCTTGTGGGACCGCTTGGCGAGTGTCCGCCGAGCGATCCAGGTGCGCGGCGGGATACGGCACCGTCGGGTGTATGACTTGCCTTGGGACGCAACCGGCACACCGTGGGTTCGCTTGCCCCAGGTCGGCGGGATGATCGTCGGAATGGCGATCATCCGTGCGATTGATCTCGGCAACACGTACGAGGACGCATTGCGGCTGAGGGGCTATCGCGGTCTGATGCATCCGACCAGACGAGAGGGCACACGCCGGATGCCCGCCGGGATTTTCCTTTGGGGTGGGTGCGCGCTTTTGGTGGGTGCTGCGACGGCAATCCGTCTCATGGGCTGGCAGGTGGCAGCATGATTGTCTGGCGACCGTTTATTGGAACTTGTTGCGCGGGCGGGTGTGTAAGAGCATGAACTCCGACGTCGACGCGAACGCGTGGCGGAATGCGGTCAGTACCCCCGTCGTGGAGGTCGATGATCTTCGCCATCGCTTTGAGGATGGGACAGTCATTAGAACCGGCGAAATTCGTCTCGAGGTCTTCCCGGGGGAGTGCGTCGTCCTGATCGGTCCAAACGGGTCCGGGAAGAGCACAATCCTGAACCACATTCTTGGATTGTCGAAGCCTCTTGGCGGAACGGTGCGCACGCTGGGACAGCCATCTGATTTGCTGCCGGACGACCTTCGGGCACACATCGCTGCCGTCGTTCAGAACCCCGATGACCAACTCATCGGTCCGACCGTGAAGGATGATGTCGCATTCCTTCCCGTGAACCTTGGTCTCGTTCGCGTCGATGTCGCACGTCTGGTTGAGTCGAGTTTGCGCCGGTTTGGGCTATGGGAAGCTGGTGACCGGGTAGTCCACGCGCTATCGGTTGGAGAGCGCAGGAGGCTGGCGCTTGCAGGTGCCCTTGTGTTGTGCGACGGCGAGGCATACGGTCCGAAGCTGGTTGTTCTTGATGAACCATTTGCAGCCCTGGATCCCGTCGGGAGGAAGACGCTGACTGATCTGATCCTCGAAATGAGCGCGAGGCACGGGACGGCGGTCATCCTCACGACCCATTACTTGCAATCGGTACCAGATATCGCCGACCGGGTCTACCTTCTTGGTCCGGGTGGCCGGATATTGAAGGCCGGACCTCCATTGGAGGTGCTGCCCTCAGTTCCGGTTTGGGGTTTCGAGAGTGCGTCCGATGCAACCTGGTTTGCGCTGCGAATCGAACTCGCGGCGCGAGGTGCAGATCTTGGTTCCGACGTTGATGTGACGCGTCTCGCTGCAGTCGTTGAAGAGTGGCTGGTGGCATCGGGTGTTGCGCCCGGTCAACGTAGTGCTGAGTCCCGGGCGGGTTCCGAGATGCCGTGTCCGGCTAGGCCTGGACCGGTAACGAGAGGGTTGCGGGCCACGAGAACACCGTGACTGCGTCAGGGCTGACCGGGCGCGGTGAATGGCGAAACGCGACCCCCAGTGGGTTATCCTCGGTGCACCACTGACGGCCTTGGATGGCCGCAGCTGTGCCATGTGAGGTCAGGTTTCGAGTGCGTTGCACCGGATGCTCAAGGCCTTGCCTCAGATGTTGAACGTGCGCTGGATTGGCCCTAGATGAAGCAAGACGATGTGACGGATGCTTCCTGGACCGAGACCATCCGCGTCAAGCTCGCTGAGACTCCCGGCGAGTGGATCGGCCTTGTTGCGGTTCGCCTTTCTGTCTTCTGTGATGAACAGGGCGTTCCGGTGTCAGGGGAACTCGACGAACACGATCGGAGCGCGGTGCATGCGGTGGCGATGATCGTCGGCGGAGATGAGGTTCCCGCCGGGGTGGCGGTGACGCGTCAGGGGGCAGCACTTCGGGCGAGTGCCCAGGCCGGTCGCTATTTGCCAATGAGCTTGGCAGGTGCTCGCGGGGGCCATAAGGATGATGGACGTACCGCCCACGCGATCGGTGGTGCTCGGCTTGTGAGACGCCCCGAGGGGATAGCGCAGATCGGTCGCGTAGCGGTTCTTCCCGCGTTCCGAGGCACCGGCTTGGGTGGCCGGCTCATGAGGTTGCTGGAGGAAGTGGCCCTTGCCCGGGGTTCGACACGGGTCATGATCCATGCGCAGGTTCAGGCGAAAGCGTTCTATGATCGCCTTGGGTACGCCATTGACGGGGCGGGAAGCATTTTCCTAGAGGATGGGATTCCTCACGTTCGCATGATCAAGCCCCTTTCGATGGATATGTGAATCACGCAGAGAGTGCGAGCGAGACCGGGACTGGTGGTTCCGAGGCACGCCGGTTGGGTTGTTCGCGCAACCGATAGCCTTGGAGGGTGCGGGAAACCATGGGAACTGGGGTGGTGTCTCCCAAAGCTTTGGCAGAAAGGCCTGACCGGGGGATTGGCGGATCCGGAGACCCGCACGGTTCCACGCGCGTGGCTGGCCTCTCCGGGGTCATTGCGAACTGGGCAACTCTGGCGTGGACGCGACCTGCGCGGGGCCTTGGGGCAATTGGCCTGCGTACCAAGTTGGCCGTCTTCTCTGTCGCACTGGTCGTTATCGGTGCTGGTGGTTCGGCGGCGGCGGGTTGGCAAATCCTCGACCGTCTCCTGGAACAGTCTTCGACTGACCGATTGAATATCGCGACTTTCACGTTTGCGTCGATGTATCAGCAACGGGTAGCCGAAGCTGAGCTTGTGATCCGCCAATTGAGCGAACGTCCGCAGTCCGCAGACGCCATCGAGACCCGAAATGTCGCGTCATTGATGTCGATTATCGATCCAGTGCCGACATTGAGGCCCTATTACAGCCTCATCATTGCTGATGCTACGGGCGTGATTCTGGCCCGCGCCCCCAAGCCTCGTGCGCGGTCAGTGGTTGATACCCGCATCTTTGGCATACCCGGTGCGGCGGAGGCACTCGAGTCGGGAACGACAATCAGTGCCCTCACGGCGATGCCGGACTGTCAACTGATGGTGTCTGTCAGTGCGCCGGTGCTTGGCGACGACCGATTGCCGTTGGGTGTGATCCAGCTGCGATTTCCGCTCGACGAGGAATTCGTGCGTCAGGTCAAGACTGACACGGGACTCGATTCAAGTATTTACTGCGGAGACAGATTGCTCGCCACGACTTTGCCCGGTGGCACGGGTGCGCCGGGTGCCCGCGCACCGGCAGATGTGACAAGTGCGGTGATTGGCAGGGCATCAGCGTATGAGGCGACGCTGACCCTCCCTGGCGGACGCGAGTACCGGGCGCGATGGGTGCCCCTTGTCGATTTCGAGGGACGGGCGATCGGCATGTACGGGGTCGGGAACCCGGTTCAGTCTGTTCTTGATGCACGAGCGCAAATTCTGAATGTCTATGTGCCGGTCATGGGGGCGGTCGCAATCGCCGCGCTGGTTCTGGCCTCACTAGGCTCGGTCGTTCTTTCGGTACCGCTGAGGAGGCTGGCGATCAGTGCCGAACGGATGGGCAGTGGCGATTTTGTGACGCCGATCCCCGGTGCATCGTCTCGCGATGAGGTTGGCCGTCTCGCCCAGCAGATGGACGAGATGCGTGCAAGTATCGCCTCGACGTACTCGCAACTCCAAGAATTGAATACACTGAAAGATGAATACTTGTTCTCGGTTGCCCATGAAATCCGAACGCCAATGTCATCGCTGGTCGCAATCGTCGAGGTCATGACCGACGATCTCGGCCGCATGCCAGAGGTGGAAGTGCGAGCGAATATCGGACGCGTCGCGCGGGCAGTCGTGCGCCTCAACACCCTCGTCGAGAATGTGCTTGACGCGGGAAGCCTGAGGGCTGGTCGATTTTCAGTCCGCATGGGCAAGGTCGATCTGGATGACGTTATTGACCAGGCACTCGCGACGGTCTCCCCACTGTTCGAGGAGAAGGGTCAGGTTTCACGAGTGGTAGTTTCGGACGCACCGGGTGGATCATCACGCGACACAACCATGGCTACCGGGCACTTCCCGCTTGTATGGGGAGACGAGCGACGCCTCGGCCAAGTGTTCGCAAACTTGCTGAGTAATGCTTCCAAATATGGCCCTGCTGGGGATACCATCACGATCCGTCTTGCTCGCGAGGAAGCCGGGGTCTCCGGGCGTTCTTCGACGGTGCGAGTGTCCGTGTCGGATAACGGCCCCGGGATCCCGTTGCCTGAACAGGCCGATGTGTTTGAGAGGCATTTTCGGGCCTCATCGGCCGTGCTTGCCGCACCGGGAACCGGTCTCGGCCTTGCGATTACCCGCGCAATCATTGAGGCGCATGGTGGTCAGGTCGGGATCGAAAGTGATCACGGACGCGGGACGACCGTTTGGGTCACCTTGGGCGAGGCGTGACGGCAATTGCACGCAGGTTCCCCACCTTCTATGGCAAAACAGGTCGTGCTGCGCGTACCTTAGAAGCATGCGACTGCTTCTTGTCGACGATGACCGAGACCTCGTGGAGGTCCTCACCTACGTCCTGCAACGCGAGGGGTTTTCGATTGTTGCGGCGTTCGATGGCGAGGGTGCATGGCGACAGTTCCAAAGTGATCAGCCAAGTCTCGTCATCCTCGATATCAACATGCCAGGAATTGACGGTCTTGAGGTATGCCGACGCATTCGCGCGGCATCTACGGTTCCGGTCGTCATGCTTACCGCGCGGGCTGAAGAGGTAGACATCATCCGGGCACTTGGGCTCGGTGCCGATGATTATGTGACCAAGCCCTTCTCACCCAGGCAATTGGTCGCGCGCGTGAAGGCGGTCCTGCGGCGTGCGACATCAAGTGCGAAGGGTGTTGCTCCGTCCGAGCCGGAAGAACTTCGGTCGAGTGACTTGCACCTGGATATGCGAACCAGGACCATGACCCGCCGTGGCGAGGTCATCCACTTGACGCCATTGGAATACAAGATCATGGTGTTCCTGCTTCGAAACCAGGGCAGGGTCCTCGGGAGTGCGGCGATTGTCGAACACGTCTGGGGATACGTCGGATCTGGAAATGAGGATCTTGTGAAGGTCCACGTTCACCGACTGCGCCAAAAGATCGAGGATGATCCCCAGTTCCCAGTGTATGTACGAACGGTCCCCGGTGCCGGGTACATCATTCCTGACCGTGTGGCTGACGAACCTCGATCGGAAGAGTAAGGAGCGATGCCGCGCACCCGACGATCGGTCGTCTTTGCCGGTGTCCTCGGACCATGGGTTGCGGGATGCGGCGTGTCGGTCCGCGACCCGAGTGAGGGGTTGATCGTGTCGCGCGCCGTGAACACTGCCCCCAAAAGTGATGATGAGGTGACCCGCGTGACCGCATTGGATGCGTTCAACCGTGTCCAGGCGGGGAAGGCAACCCTTTACGACACTCGTGGTGCGGAATATTTTTCCGCGGGCCATGCGAAGGGTGCGATCAACCTTCCCGTTGCCGATATCGAGCGCGATCCGACTGACGCGCGTCGACGGATGGTTAGTGGAACCCTCGCCGTCTTCTACTGCACGTGACCATCAGAACACACGAGCGCCCGTGGGGCGTTCCTACTGGCCCAGGCGGGAGTGCGTGACGTTTGCGCCCTGGCTGGCGGCCTTGAGGCTTGGACGGACGCTGGGTATCCGGTGGAACGATCCTGATGGTCCTTGCCAAGATCTGTTTGCCTTGAAGGGTCGTCGGCGGGAACTGCCAGGCATGCGCCGTCCTGAAATCACCGGTTTTGGAACTGACCGATGAACGTGAGCGACGCTTCCGCACTAGGACGATGGCGCGGATACCGCCCGCGACGGGCAATCGTGCCTCTGGCCGGAAGAGCCTCCCGCCTGTGGCCCGCGAGCCTCGCAATCCCGAAGGCGCTCTTTCCGCTGATTGATCCGGATGGAGTCGCGCGCCCGGTCATAGGCCTGATCCTCGCAGAACTGCAAAAGGCGGGAATCACTGAGGTTTGCCTGGTGACTGGACCTGGCGATGACCGGGCGTACCGCCGTTTCTTCGACGTACTCGCCCGGGCGGGTCTGGACGCTGACACTTGCGACATTCGCGTTACCTTTGCGACGCAACCGGAGCCACTCGGGTTTGGCCACGCCATCTGGTGTGGGCGCAATTTCACGGTGGACGAACCGGTGCTTGTCGTGCTTGGGGACCACGTGTATACGACCAACGCACCGGTGACCTGTGCGGGCCAGGTACTGGATACGTTCGCCCGGCATGGGATGGCCACATCTGGTGTGGCAGTCACTCCGGAGGCCGATATTGGTGGGTTTGGCACCGTTGCTGCGGTTGAACTTGAGGAACACCAAGGCACCTATGCCGTCTCGGAAATTGTGGAGAAGCCCGACGTTGCGACCGCAAGGTCGCGCCTTCGCGTCCCGGGATTAGCTGCGGGAACGTACCTATCGTGGTTCGGTATCCACGCGATGACCCCGCGGCTGTTTGAAATCCTGGAAGACGACTACCGCCTTGGTCGCAAGGAGAGGGGCGAGATCCAACTTACCTCGGCGCAGGGACGCCTCTGCGCCGAGGAGCCGTATCTCGCGGCGGTCGTGTCTGGGACCCGTCACGACACCGGCGACCCAGTGGCCTGGCTTGCCACGCAGGACGCACTGAGGCCAAGACAGTAACCCTGAAGTCTTGACGCCCGGGTCCGGCAGGTCGCGGCCCTTGTCCAATCCCGTGACGGGTTATGCCCCCGAACGAGCGGCCGCGAGAAGCGCCTGTTGGGCGTCGACGGACAATTCGCCCTTCCGCTTCGGTGAGAGACGCACGTACGTGCCATCGGGCTTGAGTGCTCGCGCTCGTGCGGTGTCTCGGAGGTAGAGGCGTAGCACATGGTCTCTCAGGTAGGACCGCCACCCTTCATCAAGGACCGGGAAGACCACCTCAATCCTCCGGTCAAGGTTGCGAGGCATCAGGTCCGCACTGCCGAGAAACGTTTCCTCGTTTCCACCATTCCGGAAGTAGAAGATGCGGCTGTGTTCGAGAAAGCGGCCCACCACACTCGTGACACGGATGTTTTCGGACAGTCCCTTGACGCCGGGCCGAAGGCAGCACATGCCCCGGACGAGGAGGTCAATCGAGACTCCCGCGTTTGAGGCTCGGTAGAGAAGATCGATGATGCGCGGATCGGTGAGACCGTTCACCTTGATCACGATGCGCCCGGCTTCGCCCCGCGCTTGCCATGACATTTCTCGGTCGATCAGTTCTACGAGGCGCCGGCGCCAGGAACGCGGCGACAGGAGCAGGGCGCGGTACTGATCCTTGCGAGAGTACCCGGTGAGCGTGTTGAACAGGTCGGTCATGTCCGCACCGATCTCAGGACGGCAGGTGAAGTAGCCGATATCGGTGTACATGCGTGCAGTGGTGGCGTTGTAGTTGCCAGTCGCAAGATGGACGTAACGTCGCAACCCGTCCGGTTCGCGACGCACAACCAAGGTGGTCTTGCAATGCGTCTTCAGTCCCATAAGACCATAGGCGACGTGGACACCTTCGCTTTCAAGTGTCTGGGCCCACTCGATGTTGTTTTCCTCGTCACCGCGGGCCTTGAGTTCGACGAGGACGGCTACCTGCTTGTCATTCTGGCGCGCCCGGACAAGTGCCTGGACGATGGGTGAGTTCTTGCCTACCCGATACAGCGTCTGCTTGATTGCAAGGACATCCGGGTCCGCAGCGGCGGCTTCAATGAATTGGACAACCGGAGCGAACGAATCGAAGGGGTGGTGCAGAAGGATGTCGCGCCGCTTGATTGCCGCGAAGATGTCCTCGCCTGGCGCCAGCGACGGTGGGATCCGCGGGACAAACGGCGGGTACTTGAGGTCGGGACGATCAACCGAGGCCAGTGCCATCAGGTCTCCGCGCCCCAACGGCGCGCTTCGGGCATCGGCAATTGCGTCGCTCGCCTCGAGTTCCTCAAGCAGGCGGGTACGGAGACTGTGAGGCAGGTCATGTTCAGTCTCGACCCGAACGACGACGCCCCAGGCGCGTTCGCGAAGGCTTTCCTGCACACTGGCGAGAAGGTCAATGGAGTCGTGTTCCTGGATTGCCTGATCGGCGTCGCGCGTCACACGAAAGGCGTAGCTCGCGCGAACTGGCACCCCAGGAAACAGGAGATCGAGATGCTCAGCGATCAGCGACTCCAGCCACACGAAGGAAACGGGTGGATGGACTGTCGGATCCGGGCTTTCAGCCTCCTGGCTGACTGGGGGCAGTTGCACAAGCCTTGGCAGGTTTTGCGGGATCTTCAGCCTCGCGAACCGCTCACCGGCCTCGGGATGATCAAGCACAACTGCCAGGTTCAGGCTCAAGTGGGATATGTGCGGGAACGGGTGGCCCGGGTCCACTGCGAGTGGGGTCAGGACGGGAAAGACCTCGCGTTCGAAGTACTCACGGGTGTACGCCCGCTGCTCCGGCGACAGCCCCCGGGTCTCGAGGACATGGATCCCGTTGTCGTTGAGGAGTTTCCGGAGGTGGACCCAGCATTCATCCTGCGCCTCGAGGATTGGCCGCACCACACGTTCGACCATCGTTAACGCCTCGGACGGTGTCCGCCCGTCCGGCAGGAGACCGGCGGTGCCGATCAGGGTGCCTTCCCGCTGGTTTCGAAGGCCGGACACGTGAACCTCGAAGAACTCATCAAGGTTTGCGTGGGAGATGGCAAGAAACTTCACACGCTCGAGCAGCGGGTGGGAGACGTCGCGGGCTTCCTCGAGTACGCGCTCATGAAAGTGCAGGACGCTCACTTGGGCATTCAGGAACCGGTCAGCGCGCCTTCCTGGCGCCTCGAGACGCGAGGTGTCGTGGGTTTCAACTTGCGTCGTGCGGGCCATCGTCAGCGTTGGTGTACTCGGAACTGCACCCGTGACTCCGTGCACTTCCTGTCCTACCGACTTGGGAGCGCCGTCAGAACTAGTCACGCCCGCCTCCAGTTCCCTGCAGGGTCATGTGTGGCGATGGCCGTCAGTTCGGGGTCGGTTCGTCTCCCCGTCCGGGTGTGACGTACCAGTACATCCGTGCGCATTTGCCCACCAACTCTCGGGTTCCCCTACTGCCTGAACGGGCTTTCAGGGGGCAATGGACAGTCCCAGGCGTTGTGCTTCGACGGTAAGGATCCTGGTAACCACCGCCAGCGCGGACGCATAGGTTGCATCAACGCCTTCAACAGACAGACCTCGGCTCCCCAGTGTCCGTGCTTGAGTGTACGGCGTGTCCGAGGCGTAGTGGATGATGCCGAAGTCGAACGGCAGTTCCCGAAAGTAGACGCGCTCACCTGTTGGATGCCGCTGCGGGCGGGTTGCCTCGAAGACCGCCGAGAGAATTGGTCCAGCTTCCATCTCCACGACGGTATGACGGTCACGGTAGTAGCGCTCGAGTGAGGCAAAGTTCTGCAGGAAAGTGCCTCGAACCGTAACGGCAGTCTGGTTGTCGAGGGCGGATCCGCGTTCGAGGAATGTTGCCACGGCTGCCGCCGTAAACGCATTCGGGAATGCGTACGTATTCCGCGAGTGTTCGTCGAACACCGTTTCGGACAACATCACGTCCCCGAAAGCCGCGTTCAGCGTTGCGGCCTTTCCGACGGCGTAGATGGCACGTAGGTCCGGAGTAACCGTCGCCACCTCGCGGACGATGTGGTAGGACGCAAGGCCAAGGGGATAGTCGACATTCAGGACGACCGCGTCAGAGCGTTCCAGAACCGACGCGAATCTCGCGAGACGGGGATCCAGATCCGCCGCTTGAATGCACTTTAGTTCGATCACCTGTGCGCCAACCTCGAAGCCACCCGATGCGTCTACTTGCGTGATCCCTCTGGATGCCTCCTCGAGGCGCCGCACTTCGCGAATTTTCGGGTTGCGGTCGGCGCGGTGCCACAGGCGGGATGCGTAGTACAGGATGTTCTCGGCGTTCGAAAGTCCCTTGAGGCTTCTGAGTTCGGCAACCTCGGAGTGAACGTCCGATGCCGAGGTAGCTTGGTCGACGAATTCCCAAAGTGTTTGTCGGCGACGCTTCACGTACCCCGACAGCAGGTTGACAATCGCGTGAAGGTTGGAGGACACGAAATAGAGGGGCCGTCCCTCGATGCCACGCTGGGAAAGCACATCCCCAACGGGGTTCCACCATCGGCGGACCAGTCGCGTGTACGCAACGTCGAAGCCACCCAACAGGCGGACGGTGATGTCTTTCTCGGCCTGCGCCACCCGGTGAATCCAGGCGACGAGGCCGGTGCCCAGGATGGAGGACAGCCGATCCCAATCGTCGGTCCCGATGTGCAGCACGTTTCCTAGTTCGCGCAACGACTCGGCAATGCGGTCACCGTTGCCGTGCTCCGGGCTGGACAGGATCTTTGCGACGTGATGGTTTCGCTGATGGACCTTCAGGGCGGTGTGCAGCTTGTTCCACTCGGCCTGGTAGGCCACGAGGCACGGCAGTACATCATCCAGGTCTGATGGCGAGGAAACGTGGACGGTCAGGGTGTGATTGCCGTCCCAACGCCACGCGCGGCGTCGTGCGCGCGCCTCGACGCGCGACCAACGATCCACTTGCTCGCCAAGGACGGCCCGGAATTGGTCGCCTTCTTGGCCAAGGACGACGCGCTCGACTTGCGCAACGCATTCCGGAAGCCGTTGCATCGCGTAGATGAATGCGCCGGCATCCGGTACCGGTTGATCGGCCAACGCATGCAGGCTTGAACCCATGCGGATGTGTGCTGGCACAAACGCCTGGACACGTACGTCACTCCGGCTCCGCAGCAGCGTCGTGTAGGTTCGGGCGTAGAGTTCGACGTCATCGTCGGCCATGGGCGACTCCAGGCGTGGCCCCTTCGCAGCTCGAGGCCACGCCACGTCTCGACGGTCAGTGCGCTGGTCGGCCGGTCTTTGCGGTATAGAGCGCCTTGATGGTTTCGTTCGGGGGATAGGCGTCGGCAAGCGACGCGCCCGCAAGGACCTGCTCCCGGAGGAAAATCTCGAGGTCTTCGTGCTCGGCTGCGTATGCCGCTGCTTCGGCAACATGGGCCGCTGGGATCACGACGACACCGTCGGGGTCACCTGCAATCCAGTCACCTGGGCGGACAGCGACACCTCCGCAGTTGATGATCCCGTCCATTTCCACCGCGACGACGGCGCGCTGGATTGCGGCGGCGTTCGTGTGCTTGGCATAGACCGGCAAGTCGATTTGCCGGATTTGCCAGATGTCTCGCAGGCTTCCGTCCACCACGAGGCCGGCGGCGTTGCGTCCGCGCAGGCGCGCGGTCATGATGTCGCCAAAGACGCCACCCTCGGCATTTCCCCCGGCGTCGACGACGAGGACCTCCCCGGCGCCGATGTGTTCAACACACTTGCGGTGAGGGTTGCTTTCGCGATCTGGCCACATCTCGGCGAAGTCCGGGCGGGCGGGAACGAACCGGATCGTGCGCGCTGGTCCGGCCATGCGGATGCCTGGATTGACGGAAAGCAGCCCGCCGATGAAGGCGTTCCGGTACCCACGTGTGTTGAGCCAGTGGGTCAGGGTTGCGACGGAACCGTGCTTCAAGTTCTGCGCAATCTGCTCGTCGGCGTCGCGGGTTGTCACGTTCGTTGCTCCTTTGCCGGGAAAATGGAAAAACCGGCTCCTCGGTCGGCAGGTAGCCGACCGCGCCATCATAGAGCCGAGGCGGAGAGGTGTGCCCACGCCCGCCAGGTTTCGCCTGGCGCGAGCCGGAAGATGCCGGTGTCGAGATCAGGGTGACTGCTGTGTAGTCCCAGCGCGTTGGAGATGGCTGATCTCGGCTCCAACGATACGAACGGGAAACCTGGCGGGCAGAACAGCGCATTTGCAGGGAACCCGGCGCTTGTTGCGAGCGTTGCGCGAATTCCCGAGGCGTGGTCGTCGACCCCACTCGTGATGCCACCAGCAGCCCAAGGGGCACGGCCTTGGCGGGCACCCGACAGCGCGCCGCGATCACCGTACAGGAGGACTGGCAGCCTCGGAGCCGTGCCGGGCGGGATGACACCCGGCGTACCAGACCATGCGAGGGTGCGTTCGAGTTCCGCAACTGACCTTGGAAGACGCAAGTCGGTTTGGGTGCTTGCATCCGATGCGAGACCTTCAACGCGGCCCGTGCCAAGGCCGGCGACCATTTCCCACCAGTCGTCGGCGTGGACCCAGGGGTGACAGGTTTCCCGCGTACCCGTGGCATCTGGTCCGACCAGTTCGGATGCGGTGGGAAGGACGAGTAGGGACGCGTCGTGAGTGGTGAACCGGAGTGGGAAATATGGATGGAGGCCAAGGAGGTGCGGGATTTCGCAGTCGCTACGGTTCGTGAGTTCGAGGGTCAGGGAATGCGCACCTGAGGCTACCCGGTGCGTGGCGACGAGGGTGAACGGGAACGGCCAGGAGAGACCTCGATCCGGGACGGTTTCCGAGTTCAGGACGCACACCAGAGTGTCGGAGCTGGCTTCGACCACTTGCCACCTTGCGCGAGCGGCAAATCCGTGGAGCATGACTCCTGGGCGCTCAACGGTTTCGACGTTGTAGGTCGCACCTTCCCATGAGAATGGGGTCGTATGGCGCCCGGGATAAGGGGACAGGATTGGGTAGCCGCAGAGTGTCGGCCGTCCCCTGAGGTCTTGGCTCGATGCCGGCGTGGAAAGCAGATGCGCGCGCTGAGTACCCACGGGTGTCGAAAACGCAATGCAGTTTGCCCCGACATCCGGGATCACGTGGGCCGTTGCGCCGGTGTCGTCGGTAAGGACGTACACCGCCTCTCCGGACCACTGGTGTATGTTGGCACTCAAGTCGTAGTCAACTTTCCTGGGTGACCGATGGTGTTCACCCTGCATCAGTGACGGGTAGCATGTCCGGGTCGGGATCTCCAAGCCCGTGCGGGTGGTTCACTGGGATCAACGACGATGGTTGGCACCGCGCAGGATGGTAACGCGTCTTGCGTCTGACCTGTCGGCCGCGCCGATGCACCGCAATGCATCAACATGAATCGAGGGGGAGAATACCGTGAGCGTTCGCGACGAGACAGTCCACGCACATTTCCGCTGGTACACGCCGGGCCCTCAGCCAAATGGAATGCAGGCCACCTCGGCGGGCATCTGGGTCATCGATCAACACGATCTGGAGTGCTACTTGCTCGATCCCGCGACCGGACACACGATCAGGCAGTTTCCGACGGTGACGAGCCACTCGAGTGGCATCACGTGGGACGGTGCAGCCCTCTGGATTGCCTCAACGTTCACCCCGATTGAACTTTTCCGGTACTCCGCGGATGGACACGAACTACGAAGACTGCCGACACCGGGGGCGTCCGAGAAGAGTGGCGCCCACGGTCTCGAGTGGATCGATGGCAAGCTTTGGGTGACCGTCCCTCCGTCCGCCACGACGTATCAGCTAGACCCTGCGACCGGCGCGATCCTTTGGCAGTTCCCCGCACCGGGAAACCGGCCGCATGGGATCGCGTGGGACGGACACCTGCTGTGGGTCGTTGAGACGTCACACCGGACGATTACCGGTTACCGCTTGGACGGTACAGCCGACCGTGTCCTGAGAATGGATGACGGTCCGTCCGAAGGGCCGGAACCGCACGGAATGACCTATCTGGATGGAGCCCTGTGGTACTGCGACGCCAACACCCGGGCCGTCTGCACCATCGACATCCCGTAACTTTGATTGCACCCGGTCCGGCCGAGAAGCAGGTTGGACCCTGGTTCCTCCGTCAGGAAAGTGGTAGAAGCGATGTTCAGAACCGGAAAAGATCCCATCCCATGGGGGATGGCAAGTCGGCATTCCGTTGGGTTGCCTCCGAGCGACGTGGGGAGTTCAGCGGCCGATGCTGCATCGGCGAAGGGTGTGCGGTGGGATCTTTCCGACCTTTTTGCGGGACCGGATGACCCCAAGATCCAGGCGTCATTGACATCGTTGGATGCGGATGCCGCAGCGTTTGCAACCCGGTACCGGGGCACGATAGCCGTCCCGGGCGGGCCCGATCCGAGGCACCTTCGGGGAGGGGTCGTTGCGCTCGAGGACCTCTATGAGCGTCAGGGGCGCGTTAGCGGCTACGCGCACTTGCGATATGACGAGGACACGCGGGATGAGACTTCACGATCTCTCAGCCAGAAGGTCGAGGAGCGCCTGACACGCACCGGTAATCTGCTTCTCTTCTTTGGTCTCGAGTGGCTTGAAGTGTCCGATGAGGACGCACGTCGGATTGTGGCAGACCCGTTGCTTGCTGATTACAGGCACCATCTCGAGAGCCAGCGTCTGTACAGGCCCCACCGTCTCTCCGAGGTCGAAGAGAAACTCGTCAACGAGAAGGATGTGACGGGCAACAGTGCGTGGGCGCGGCTTCACACCGAGCTGACGTCATCACTGACCTTCGCCGTCGAGCGCGACGGAGAGGTCAGGCAGCTGAACATGGCGCAGACCCTCGCGCTTCTTCACGATCCTGACCGGGAGACCCGCCGTCACGGCCACGACGCACTGTACGCCAAACTGGAGGAACAGGGGCCAACCCTCACGTACTTGTACGACACCCTCGTGCACGACAAGCGGACGATGGACCGGTTGCGGAAGTATCCCGACCCAATGACCCTGCGCCATCTTGGCAATGAGATCCCGGCCGCAGCGGTTGAGGCCATGATGCACGCCGTCGAGGGCAGCTATCCGCTTGCCCAGTCCTATTTCAAACTCAAGGGATCACTGTTGGGCCTCCCTGAGATGATGGTGTACGACCAATACGCCCCGTTGGACGCACATTCCCAAAAAATGCCGTGGGGAGACGCACGCGACCTTGTCCTTGAGAGTTACCGGGCGATTGACACCCAGTTTGGCGCGCTTGCCACCGAGTTCTTTGAGCGTCAGTGGATTGATGCCGAGCCGCGCGATGGCAAACGTGGTGGTGCGTATTGTTCATATCCGACACCAAAGCTTCACGCGTGGATCTTGTGCAGCTATACGGGGACTCCTCGCGATGTCATGACCGTGGCCCACGAGCTGGGTCACGGGCTGCACGCGATGCTGTCGAGGAAGCAGACCCTCTTCAACTATCACTCGACGCTGCCTCTCGCCGAGACGGCGAGCGTATTTGGTGAGATGGTCGTGTTTGACCGGTTGGTTCAACGTGAAACTGACCCACGCATCCGGCTGAACATGCTTGCGGGGAAGATCGAGGACAGTTTTGCGACGGTCTACCGTCAGAATGTGCTGACACGGTTCGAGCAATCCGTGTTTTCCGCGAGGGAGGACGGCCGCCTGACGTCACGGCAACTTGGTGATCTCTGGATAGCGTCGAACCGCGCGTACTACGGCGATGCCGTCACACTGACCGACGGGTACCGGTGGGGCTGGTCGTACATTCCCCACTTCATTCATACCCCGTTCTACTGTTACGCCTATGTGTTTGGGCAACTGCTCGTCTTGGCCTTGTATCGAATGTACAAGGAAGAGGGCCTGTCATTTGTGCCGCGGTTCACCGAGCTTCTTGCGCGCGGAGGAAGTGACACGCCCGAGGCGCTCCTTCGACCGCTCGGCATAGACATCACTGAGGCTTCGTTCTGGCAGAAGGGTCTGGTTGAGTTGGAGGGCCTGGTCTCGCAGGCACAGGCACTGGCCTCATCGCTATACCCGCGCCCGGCGTGACGGGTGGGGCCGCTTCAGTCGGTCACGAAAGACGGCCCGGGCGGAAGCGCCTGGGCCGTCCTTTCTTCGGTTCAGATGATGAAGCGCTTCGCTATGCCTTGTTCAAGACGCGTTGAAGGTCCGACTTGGCCAGCGCCGGCGAACTTTCGCTGAGGTAGCATGCCGATGCCTGCTGCGGATTGACCTCGAAGAACGTCGGTGCGGCTTCGCGACACTTGGGCATGACGTGCGGGCAACGGGACGCGAACTTGCAGCCGTTCGTTGTCGTGGGACTTGACCCGTCATCCTTGATGACCGGTTCCTTGCCCCATTGCAGGTTGACATCCGGCCACGGAATGGAATCGATCAGTAGCCGGGTGTACGGATGCTGTGGCTGCTTCACCACGTTCGAGACCTCACCCCCCTCCATCACCGACCCCTTGTACAGGACGACGATCTGGTTGGAAACGTGATAGGCCGTGGTGAGGTCATGCGTGATGTAGAGGACAGAAACCCCGAGTTCCTTGTGCAAGGTGTAGATCGATTCGAGGATGGTTGCGCGAAGCGACGCGTCGACCATTGATACCGGTTCATCCGCAACGATGATCTTGGGCTTCAAAAGCATTGCCCGGGCAACGATGATGCGTTGGCGCTGGCCACCTGACAACTGATGCGGGTAGCGATCGAGGATCTCTTCGGGGCGAAGACCCACCTTGCGGAGGGCGTCGCCCATCATCTCCCTCGCCTCTTCCTTGTTGCGTGCCAGACCGAACTTCCGGATTGGCACCGTCAGCACATGATCAACCTTGTAGAAGGGGTTGTACGCGGCGAATGGGTCCTGGAAGATCGCCTGGACATCCTGCCGGAACTGCCATCTCTCCGGACCGCTAAGCCTGGTCATGTCCTTGCCTCGGTAGAAGACCTGACCCGTGGTTGGACCTATGAACCCCATGAGCAAGGATCCGAGGGTCGACTTGCCTGAACCCGACTCACCAACGACCGCGGTGATGGTGGGGTTCGCTTCGTCGATGATCAGGCTGAAGTCGTCAAGGGCAACCGTCACCTTTGGCGAGAAAAAGCCGCTCTTGTAGACCTTGCTGCAATTACGGAGCTCAAGGAGGGCGGTCATGAAAAGCCTCCGGTTTTGTTGGGGCCGGCGTCGCCGGTGCCCGTCTCCGCGCTAGCGGGGTGAAGCTTGGCCTCGGCGTCGCGCTCGGCCTCAACCCTGCCGGTCAGGCCACCGGGCACGGAGGAGAGGTGGCAAGACGCCACGTGACCACCATCAAAGGCAACCTGGGCTGGTGCCTCGGACGAACAGACGTCCATGGCGTACGGACAGCGCGTCCGGAAGTAGCAACCCGTTGGCAACGCCAGGAGTGACGGAGTGATGCCGGGGATGCCCCGGAATACCCCCTTCTGGCCGAGGGTCGGGAGGCTGCTGATGAGCATGTGGGTATATGGATGATTCGGTTTGGCAAAAAGGGTCGGTGTCGGACCGATCTCGGCCAGTTTCCCGGCATACATGACTGCGAGATGGTCTACGAACTGAGCCATGAGACCCATGTCGTGACCGATGAGAACGACGGCAATGTTCATCTCGCGCTGAATGCGTCCGATGGTCTCCATCACCTGCCGCTGCACGATGACGTCGAGGGCGCTGGTCGGCTCGTCCGCGATGATCACCTTTGGACGAAGTGCGACGGCGATGGCGATGCATACGCGCTGCTTCATGCCACCGGACAGTTCGTGAGGATAGAGGTTCGCGACCTCCGGACGGAGTTCGACGGCTTCAAGGACCTCGATGATCCGCGCCTGCACTTGCGAATAGGTCAGGTTTGGTTCGTGGACCTGCAGAACATCCTGGATCTGCGCCCTGATCCGGATGACCGGGTTCAGCGCACTCATCGCAGCCTGTGGCACCATGCCGATCAGGCGCATGCGCGCGCTCCGCATCTCGTTGTCGGACATCGCGGTCAGGTCATCATCGCCGACCATGACGCGTCCGCCGGCAATGCGTCCCGGTGGCTTGATCATGCGCATCAATGCAAGGGCGATGGTCGACTTGCCAGATCCCGACTCGCCGACCAGGCCAAGACGCTGCCCAGGGTAGAGGCTGAACGACACGTTGTCGCATGCACGGAGACGTCCGGCATCGGTGTAGTAATCAACGCACAGGTCCTTGACGCTAAGAACTGGCTTCGTTCCCGAAGCAACGCCAGAACGGCCAGTGGAATCTGCGCTCACAAGACCCTCCTGGTGCGCGGGTTTGCCAGTTCATCAAGACCGGCGCCGAGGCTGAACAGCCCCACGAAGATGATGATGATGACGCTGACGGGAGCCATCGCCCACCACCACATGCCCTTGAGGAGGGCGCTGTAGTAGATGACCCAGTAGATGGTCATGCCGAGGGTCGGTTCGCGCATGGCACCGAGACCGAATGCTTCGAGACCGATCGATGCAAATATCCCGCCGGTGACGGATCCGACAAGGCTTGCCGCGAGGTAGGGCAAGAGGTTCGGCATGAGTTCCAGGAAGATGATCTCGATGCTGTTCATGCCGGAGAGCCGTGCCGCTTGCAGGAAGGGCCGTTCGCGAAGGGAAAGGACCTGGGCACGGATGGTTCTCGTCGGTCCCATCCAGGCAAGACTGGCAATGATCAGCGCCAGAAGCGTGATGCTCATGGCTTGCTTGGT
>SHXX01000100.1 GCA_009693165.1 Chloroflexota bacterium | reverse complement strand
TTCCCTTCCCGATACCCTGTACGAGGCAATCAACCGGTTGGCCTCGGGGAAGCACCGGAATCTCTAGTCGTCACCATTAGGGCGTGCCTGCGCTTGGAAGAGGCGTGGCAAGACCTGCCTCGCGGTCGCGGAGGTTCCGCCCCCGGTTCTCATTTCATTGAAGACCGCGGTAACTGTCGCGAGACCACCGGAGTCTCGTCGCGCTTCCGCAAGCGCGGACTGCAAGGCCGCTAACCCTGAACGGCAAGCTTCGAGTTCGCGCTCAATCCGCTCAAGGTCGGCATCCAGCGACACCGACACGTCGTCGTATAGTCCAAAGTGGTTTGCGTCAGTTGGGAGTGACATAACGTCAACTGAACGGGCGGCAACCAACCATGATGCGCCAAGTCGCGCCAATTGGTCCCGGCGTTGCTGTTACGCATGGACACCAGTCAGGGACAACTGGCCGGACATATGGCAGGCCACGGTATGGCCGGGTGCGATTTCGGTCAGCGGAGGCACGGTTGTCCGGCAAATGTCGGCAGCGTATCGGCACCGTGGATGGAAGTGGCATCCGGGTGGCGGGTTCGATGCGTCAGGCACCTCTCCCGCGAGGAAGATGCGTGACCCCCGTCGCGTGGGATCTGGCGTCGGCACGGCTGACAGGAGCGCTTCCGTATATGGATGCTTTGGCGAAAAGAAGAGGTCCTCGGTTGGCGCGCACTCCACGATTCGGCCGACGTACATCACGGCGACGCGAGTGCTGACGTGCTGCACAACCGAAAGGTCATGTGCGACGAAGATGTAGGTCAGGCCCAGACGAGCCTGCAGGTCTTCAAGAAGGTTGAGGGTCTGTGCCTGGATACTGACATCAAGTGCGGAAACCGGTTCGTCACAGACCACGAGTTGGGGCTCAAGTGCGATAGCCCTTGCGATGCCGACCCGTTGGCGTTGTCCACCGGAGAAGGCGTGGGGATACCGCGCCATGTACTCCGGATGAAGTCCGACGAGACGCAGCAGTTCAGCAACCCGATCCTGCAATTCGCTGCCCTTGGCAACGCCATTCACCATGAGTGGCTCGCCAATGATGTCCAGGAGGGTCATTCGCGGGTTCAGCGAACTGTAGGGATCCTGGAAGATCATCTGCAGGTTGCGACGAACCCCGCGCACTTGGGTGGCGGATGCCGTCGGAATGTCGAGCCATCCCTGAGTGCGGTCACGGAAGTGGATTGTGCCCCCAGTCGGCTGATAGGCGCGCATCACCAGTCGGCTTGTCGTGGTCTTTCCGCAACCCGACTCTCCGACTAGCCCGAGCGTCTCACCCTGACGAACATTGAATGACACGCCGTCGACCGCACGGACATGGCCGACCACCTTCGACCAGAACCCCTTCCGGATGGGGAAGTGCTTGACCAAGTCGCGCACCACAAGCAGATCACCATCCACGGCCCCGGCAGGAACCGTGCCGGTCTGGACTGGAGTGTTCGTCGTCATCAGGCCACCTCTCCGGCACGACTGCATCGAACCCAATGACCCGGGGCGACTTCAAGATATTCTGGCTGATCGCATCGCACCGGCACGTAGTGCCGGCACCGCGTATGGAAGGCGCACCCGGCCGGCACGCTGAATGGATCGGGCACCATGCCTTCGATGGCTTCCAGTCGTGCTTGCACACGCCTGCCCAAGCGGGGCATGCTGCGGAGTAGTGCCTGCGTGTACGGGTGTTGGGGACGAAGGAACAAGTCGGTAACCGACGCGCGTTCCACCTGCCTCCCCATGTACATCACCACAACCTCATCCGCGATCTCAGCGATCACTCCAAGGTTGTGGGTGATGAACTGGATCGCCATGCCAGTGGTTTCCTGCAAGCTGCGAACCAGGTCGAGAATGACAGCTTCCGTCGTGACGTCCAGGGCGGTGGTCGGCTCATCGGCGATGAGGATGCTCGGGTTGCACGCAAGGGCAATTCCGATAACCGCACGCTGCCGCATGCCGCCAGATAACTGGTGTGGATATCGGACCAGCACCTCATCTGGCCGAGGCAGACCGACCTGACGCATGACCGTCTCGGCGCGTTCCCTTGCCTGGTCACGGTTCGCGCCGGTGTGGAGGCGGATGACCTCGGTGATCTGATGACCGATCGTGTGGATCGGGCTAAGCGCCGACATCGGTTCCTGGAAGATGTAGGCGATCTCGTTGCCTCGCACGCTCCGGATCGTCTTGCCCTTCGGGTCGAGGCCGGCGAGTTCCAAGGTGGATCCGTCTCCTCGGGTAAGCACCATGCTTCCGCTGACGACCTTGCCCGGGCGGGGCACGATGCCAAGGATTGACTGGGCGGTGACGGACTTGCCGCAACCACTTTCCCCGACGATTCCCAGAGTTCGCCCGCGGTGAAGCCGGTAACTCACTCCGTCGACAGCGCGGACGGTTCCACCCGGCATCTTGAAGTGCGTGCGAAGGTCGTTGACGTCAAGCAGGACCGGCGTGTCCATTGGGCGTGGTGCGCTTGGCGTGCCGACGCGGACGGCATCAGTCGAAGTCATCATTTGGCGTGCGCTTCCTGCTCACGAAGGACCGGATGCGGGAGGTCAATGGCATCTCCCGGGGTGGTGTGCATGATCATCGGCCGTACGGGTCGGCTGCATCACGCAACCCATCGCCGACAAAACTGAATGCAAGGACTATCAGGATCACCGCGGCACCAGGGATCAGGAGCCATGGGAAGAGTGCGACCGTCTGAATGTTCTGGGCTTCCTGAAGCAGGACCCCCCAACTGATGACCGGAGAGCGCAGGCCCAACCCGAGGAAACTCAGGCTCGTCTCAGACATGATCATTCCCGGGACGGCCAGGGTGATGCTGGCAATGATGTGGCTCGCAAAGCTTGGCACCATGTGCCTGAAGATGATCCGGCTTTCCGAGCAGTTGGTGAGCCGTGCAGCGAGGACGAAGTCTTCCTCCCGGAGGGCAAGGAACCGACCACGGACGACACGCGCAAGGCCGGTCCAACCCAGCAGCGAAAGGATGATTGTGATCCCGAAGTAGACATATTCCGGTGGCCACTTTGGAGGCATCGCGGCGCCAAGGGCCATCCACACCGGGATTGTCGGCAGCGACCTGATGAACTCGATGATCCGCTGGATCACCGCGTCGAGCCACCCGCCGTAGTATCCCGAGATGCCTCCCAGCAGGATTCCGAACACGAGGCTCAGGAGCACCCCGACGAGACCGATAGAGAGTGAAATCCGTGCGCCATACACAATGCGCGAGAACATGTCTCTTCCAAGCCGGTCAGTCCCCAGCAGGAAGAACGGAGTGTTCGCTGGCGCGTCGGGGGCGAGCCCCAGGAGGTGTACGTCGGATTCCCAAAGACCCCAGAACTTGTACCTCTCGCCCTTGACGAAGAAATTCACCGGAAAGCGCTTGGTCGGATCCGGAACATAGGTGATCCGCAGTGTCTCGGTATTGCGGGAACTCTTCATGCCAAGGACAAACGGCCGTAATGAGAAGCCTCCGTCCTTGTCCAGGAAGCTGATCGGCTGGGGTGGCGCATACCGGTAGAGGTTGTAAACCTTGTTCGGGTCGAGCGGCGCAATGACTTCCGCAAAAAGGGCCACAACATAGAAGAAGAGCACCACTACGGTGCAGACCATTGCGAGCCGGTGGCGGCGAAAGCGCCAGAACATCAGTTTCCACTGGGATGCGACCAGTACCTTGCTGTCCTCGGATCGAGGAGTTGCAATGGGCAGCGGGGCACGCGGATCCGGAGCCGCCGAAACCGGGGAAGGCATTGAGGATGCGGTCGTTGTCACCGATCGTTCCTACTCGTCCAGGCGGATGCGCGGGTCAATCCACGCGAGCAAGAGGTCAGACACGAGTGTGCCGAATATCGTCAGGCTTCCCAGCAGGAGGATGAACGCGCCGGCCAGATACATGTCCTGTGACTGGAGGGCACGCAGAAGCAAGGGACCGGCGGTAGGCAGGCTCAGCGTCACGGAGATGATCGTGCCACCGTTCACCAACCCGGGCAGAGCCCATCCAAGTGTGGAGATGAACGGGTTCAATGCCACCTGAACCGGGTACTCATAGGTAAGTACGGTCTCGTCGAGGCCCCGGGCACGGGCCGCGGTGACGTATGGCTTATGGAGTTCGTCGAGGACATTCGCCCGCATCGTCCGGATGAGACCGGCCGAACCTTCCATGCCGAGAATGGCCATGGGTATCCAGAGGTGGGATAGGAGATCCAGAACGCGTCCGAATGTCCACGGCGCGTTCTTGTAGGCATCAGAGAAGAGACCACCAACGTCCGCCCCGAAGTACGAGAACGATACCCACATCACGACCAGTGCAAGCATGAATCCGGGAACTCCAAGCCCGATGAATCCGATCATCGTGAACACGTAGTCCAGCAGGCTGTACTGGTTCGTGGCCGAGTAGATCCCTATGGGGATTGCCAGCAACCACGTGAACAGGAGCGTCGACAGCGTCAGGGCAATCGTCAGTCCCATTCGCTCCCAGATGAGGGAAGCGACCGGCTGACGCCATTCCAGGCTCAGGCCGAAGTCGCCGCGCAGGATGATCCCGCCGATCCACTTGAGGTACTGGACGTACAGCGGCTGATCCAGTCCATACGCCTCCCTGAGCAATGCCAAGTTGTCGCCGCTGACCTGTTCGCCCATCGACGCCAGGGTCGCGGCGTACGTAGACAGGAAGTCTCCCGGGGGCAACTGGATCAAAACGAACGACAGCAGCGAAATGACGAACAGCGTGGGAATGGACAGCAGCAGACGCTTAAAGGTGTAGACAAGCATTGATGCCTCGCGACGGCCGGGAATGCACCGGGGAACACCCTTCCGAATGTCGTTGACAGACGGTGACCGACAATCAAGCCGGCCACCATCCAACTGCCCAAAGTCTGGGCAAGGCAGAGTTATGCGCGCCCGATGTAGAACTGTTGTGGAGCGATCAGGCCGTAATCGCGAAGGGTGTCATCGGCGATGTAACCGGCCATCGTGTTTCCGAAGGCGTTCGACGCGACTTGCGGGGCCACGATTTCGCCGACCACACCGATGACCATCGGCGCTGCCTTGTGGACACCAAGGAGATCCTGGAACAGGGCGTTTCGACGGGCTTCGTCGGGCTCGACCTGAACCTTATCCCACAGATCCCAGATCTTCCTGATCGGGTGGTCTGCTGGTGGTTCTTCCTGCTTGAACGGAGATTTGGAGTACCAATTACCGTACGTTGGTGCCCACGGCCCGTCAGTGATGGTTCCGAGCCAGCGTCCCGGATCCGCCTTGACCACGGAAGAGCGGTCGAAGCCCCAGTTACCGATTTCGATCTCACCCGTTCGGCAATGTTCCTCGTAGAGGGACCGCTCCACGGCCTTCATCGTTGCTCTTATGCCGATCGCTTCCCAGTATCCCTTGACCAACTCATGCTGGTCATTCTCAGGCGAACCAGTAGGCGAAGTGTGTTCAACAACGACTTCAAGCGCCTTGCCATCCGGACGCTTGCGGATACCGTCCGGACCCTTGGCGAGGCCAAGCTTGTCCAGAAGGTCATTCGCCTTCTTCGGGTCGTATTCGGCCCACATCTTGACGAGGTCGGCATCGAACTCGGGAGAACCGGTTACCGGGCTGGCCTGCCGTCCAACTCCAAGCCCGTTATAGACGATCTCGGCGATCTCATCCCGGTTGATGGAGATGTTCAAAGCCTGCCGGAACTCGGGAGTGGCAAACAGTTTTGCCAGGACAGGGTCGGGGCAATTCTGGTTCGGGAAGTACGCCTGCGTGCTGGCTGAGCGCCAGTTGAGTACCCG
>SHXX01000099.1 GCA_009693165.1 Chloroflexota bacterium | reverse complement strand
GGGGAGGTGACGTTGATCCCGAACTTCGTGATCGTCACGAAGTGGCTGGGGTGGTATGACACGTATCAGGCGCAGGTGGTTCCGTATCTGGGGAGTGTGTTCGCGATCTTCCTGCTGAGGCAGTTCTTCATGACGATCCCGAAGGATCTTGAGGATGCGGCGGTGATGGATGGCTGCGGGCAGTTGCGGTTCCTGTGGTCGATCGTCGTGCCGTTGTCGCGGCCGGCGCTGATCACGGTCGGGCTGCTGAACTTCCTTGGGGCGTGGAATGCGTTCCTCTGGCCGTTGCTGGTGACGCGTGGTGCGGCGATGCGACCGATCCAGGTCGGGTTGTCCGCATTCAGTACCGACGGGGGGACGCGGTACGCGGAACTGATGGCGGCATCGACGTTCGTGATCCTGCCGACCGCGGTGGTCTACCTGATTGCGCAAAGGCATTTCGTGGAGGGAATCACCCGGACCGGCTTGAAGGGGTAGTGTTTGGCGGTGTGTCACGCGGAGGCGTGGCCCGCATGAGTCCCAAGGCCGCGCGCGAAGCGCGAGGACAGAGAGAAGGAAGTCTGAACCATGGCAGTTTCCCGACGGACAATGATGGCGCGCATCGGTGGGGTGAGTGGCTTGGCGGCGTTCCTGGCAGCCTGCGGTGGCGAGGCGGCCCCGGCGGCGGCCCCGACGGCAGCGGCGAAGGCTGATCCGACCAAGGCCCCGGCGGCCGCGCCGACGGTCGCGCCGGCGGCGCAACCGATCGTGGCCCCCACGGTTGCCGGCACGACGGTGAACTTTGACAAGCCGACCGAGATCACGTTCTGGCACACCCAGACTGGTGGCAACCTGGCCGCCCTGGATGCCATCGTGGCCGAGTTCAACAAGGGCAACGGGAAGAAGATCACCGTCAAGGCCGAGACGATCCCGGGCAGCTACACCGGCGTCTACCAGAAGGCCATGGCCGCCATCCAGGCCGGTCAGACCCCGGACGTGGCGGTTGGCTACGAGTCGATGGCCGTGGAGTACATGAAGGCCAAGGCCATCGTCGCACTGGACGATTACGCCCTCAGGGGCGGACAGGCGCTTTCGGCCGATGACCTCAAGGACATCTTCCCGATCTACATCGAGTCGAACAAGTACCCGATGTTCCAGAACAAGATGCTCACCTTCCCCTTCACCAAGAGCCTTGCGGTCCAGTACTGGAACGAGGACTTCCTGAAGGCTGCCGGGGTCGCGAAGAATGGCCAGAAAGGCCAGATCATGTCCTTCGACGACTACAAGAAGGCGACGGCAGCCCTGACGAAGAAGGGTGCCGACGGCAAGGCCTCGGTGTACGGCGCACACGTCAAGATCGACACCTCGTACATTGACGCGTTCATCTTCGCCAACGGTGGCGAGGTCCTGGACAAGGACCAGGCCAAGGTGACCTTCAACCAGGATGCCGGTGTCCAGATCTTCGAGATGTGGGCCGAGATGGTGAAGAACGGCGAGGCGTACGAGAACAACAAGGACAGTGCGTACCAGAATGACTTCGGTGCCGGGAAGGTGGCCGGTTTCCACGACACCACCACCGGTCGTCCATGGGTTCGCAAGGCGCTTTCGAATGACGGCAAGGATCCCGAGAAGTACAAGTGGCTGATCGGGATGATCCCGCAGAAGGATCCGAACAAGCCGATCTCGGTCCTGTTCGGCGGGAACGTGGTGGTGTTCGACAACAAGGACAAGGTTCGGCCGGCGGCTGGTTGGGAGTGGATCAAGTTCTTCACGAACAAGGACAACTCCGCGGTCTTCCCGATCAAGACCGGATACATGCCCTTGCGGAAGTCGGCGGCTGAGAACCCTGAGGTCAAGGCCAACTGGGAGAAGGATCCGCAGGGCAAGCAGGCCTTCGACCTGAGCGACCTGGTCCGGGCCGAACCGCAGATCCCGGCGTGGCAGGACATCCGTGGCATCCTGCAGGATGCGCTGACGGCGACGATCACCGGCAAGATGACCGCCAAGGCTGCGCTTGACGACGCGGCATCCAAGGCCAACAAGCTGATCGAAGAGAAGAAGTAGCCTCGGATTGGCACCCGCACCGGGTGGGTGCCGTGACGCGGATGCACGCACGGTCGGGCAGGGATCCCCAACGGGATGCCTGCCCGATTTGCCGTTTTCCGGGATACGGTGGTGCGGTCACCGGTGAGCAGTCGCGGCAACGAATGCGGCAACACATGGTTGCGTAATCGTGACGATTGTGGTCGATGTTATGTCGTTCAGGTCTGGTTTTGGGCAAAGTGGGTTGGTTGTCCGGTACGGTGGCGCCATCAGTGATGCCGCATCGCGGCCGCGTCGTGTACGATGCCTTCATCGCCTGACAAATGTCAGGGTGCTGTTTTACATAACGTCTCACGCATGGGGGCATGTGTTTGTCCATGTGGCGCGCCGGGTAGTCCGGGGATTTTGGGTCCGGTAACCGCGCATGGAAGACGATCAGGAGCAGACTCATCGGGACCACAATGGATCGGGTGGAGACACCCACCATGCGCGGGACGGGGCTTCCCGCCCTGCCGATGCGCATGGGGCGCATGGGGCGCATGGGGCGCATGGATGCCCGCTGGGCACGCGGTGAACTGGAACGGTTTGGACCGCGCATCTCGCTCACCGGGGCCGCACCCCTGCGGCGGGAACAGATCCGACCGCGGCCGTACATGGGGATGGTCGCTGAGGGTGCCTCCGAAGGGGTGCGCACCTTCCAGCGTCTGTCACTTCTGACAGCCATGCCCGGCGAACGCGCGGGCGACACGTTTGCGAACCAGTCGGCGCTGGGTCTTGAGTACCCGGGCGAGGTGCTGACTCGGCGACGCTGGCACGGTATGGCGCCGGTCGTGGCCGTTGTGTTGTGGACGAGTGCGGTCGTGCTGTTGTTGCTGCGCGTGACCCTCGAACAGCCGGTCGTGACCGTCCCGCTTCCACTGGCATCCGCGGTGGTGCTTGCCGGCACGGTCGCTGCCGATGCGTCGGACCGCCTCGGGGTTGCCGAGGCATCGCTACGCCGCGCAATGGAAGTCGCGCCCCACGCTGGCCATGTGGTGCTTGCACGGCTGCGTAGCGGCATCAACGGTGGACAGGATTGGTGGACGCTGGTCGAGGTTGATGGTCAGACGGTGCGTGCCCTGACCTCGAATGGAACGATTGCGGAGGCATTGGCTGGCGCGGGGTTCACGCTGGATCCGGACGACCGCATCCTGGTTGTTCCCCATGGTGGCCCGGCGTTGACGGAGGTCGTGGCCGGAGGTATCCGACGCAGTGTGACCGCGCCTGGCGTGACGACGGACACCGGCGAACAGATTGGTGCTGGTCAGGTGGTTGTTCCGCCGCGGGCGGTCGTGCCCAGTTCGGCACCAATGCGCGCGGCACCGCTTGTCCTTGAGCGCCTCGGTCAGATGTATGGCAATGTGGTTGATCGCGGATCACCGAGCGGAGGCACAGGGCGGATTGTTGTGCAACGCGCAACACCGTTCCGACTGTCCGAGGATGGGATTACGGAACAGGTCCGGGCGGCTGCATCGACGGTGGGCGAGGCCTTGCGGTCGGTCGGGATTGATGTCGATGCGGCTGATGTGGTCGTTCCGACACTTGAGGCACCGCTGATGCCCGGACTGCGTGTCTCGGTGATGCGTGCCCCGGCGGTGACGGTTGCCGAGGGTGACTCGGTGGTGACGACCCGTACCCGTGTTTCAACGGTTGCTCAACTTCTGGCCGAACAATCCATCGACCTTGGTGAACTTGATCGGGTTGAACCGGGTCTGGATGCTCCGGTGCCGGTCTTCGGCACGGTCCGGGTGGTTCGGGTGCGGGAAGAGGAACGGATCGAGTTCGAGACGCTGCCTTTCCAGACCCAGGTGGTGAAGCTGCCGGGATTGGCCCCGGGCGCGCGCATCACCCTCCGTAGCGGATCAGACGGGTTGCGTCAGCGGACGATCCTGACCACGATCGAGAATGGCGAGCAGGCTGGTCAGGAAGTGCGCCAGGACACGATGGTGCGCACCCCCCTGACGGAGATCATTGCGGAACCGGCACTGTCCATTCCTTCGATCAGTGTGCCGGGTGCCGGTCTGCTCGGCCTCGACACCCATGGACCACCTCCCGGCTTGAATGCCCGACGTGTTGTGAAGATGGTCTCGACGGCGTATGACCCCGGACCGGAAAGCACTGGCAAGCGCCCGGGCGATCCCGGATACGGGATCACCGCCACCGGTGTGCGGTTTGCCCCTGGCATCGTCGCGGTGGATCCGCGCATCATCCCGTTCTTCACCCGTGTGTGGGTGCCCGGTTACGGGTTCGGGGTTGCGGCGGACACCGGGTCCGACATCCAGGGTTATCGGGTTGACCTCGGATTTTCTACCTACTGGGAGGCAATCCAGTGGGGGCGACGCGCGGTCAACGTCTACGTCCTTGAATAGCCATGTCCGGGCGACGTTCGATGGGCCGGCAGGCCCCCAGCCACTCCCCCTCCCCCAGGGGGAGTGGGGAGACTGGTCCACCCCGTCGACGCTGATCCTTGCCCACCCCCACCCCGTCAGGTGTGCTTACGCTTCGCTTGCGTGTTCTGCTTGGCCCGGTTGACCGGTACGATCTGACGATGCGTGGACGAACACCGGATTCACGGACAGGCGAGGCGTCCACTAGCCGCGGGCGTCGAAGTGGGCCAGGCGGAGCGAACATGAATCTGGCAGGGCGGGGTGGGGATAGCGCGCAGGGTCCACGTGCGTCCCGGCCTGAGACGGTGCCCAATTCCCCAACCAGTCGCGACCGGAGATCAAGGGGAGTCGCTGCACCGGGCACTGCCCGGGACGGGGACGATAGCGGCGGAATGCCGGCGTCAGCGGGTAGTGCCAAGCCGGTCAGTGCACGGCGGTTGACCGATGTGTCGACCGTTCGTGACTTGCTGGCAAATCATGGCATCTGGCTGACCAAGACGCTTGGTCAGCACCTGTTGACCGATGAGGTGGTGCTTAACCGGATTGTCCTGTCCGCGCGCCTCCATCCGAAACTTGAGGTGCTCGAGGTTGGCCCGGGTGCCGGTGCCCTGACTGCCGAACTGGTCACGCGGGTGCGACGCGTGGTTGCCGTCGAGGTTGACCGACGCATGGTGCGGGCATTGCGGACAACGGTTGATGCACCCAACCTCGAGATTGTCGAGGCTGACGCCTTGGCGATTGATCCGGCGACGCTGTTCGAGGGGCGGCCATATTCGCTGGTGGCGAACCTGCCGTACAACGTGGCGACGGCCCTGATCCGGCGCATGCTGTCATTCCCGGCGGTTGACCGCCCGCGTGAGATCGTGGTGATGATCCAGCGCGAGGTGGCGAACCGGATGGCCGCCCGTCCGGGAGACCTGTCGGTTCTTGGTGTTCAGGTGCAGGTCATGGCGGATGTACAGGTCCTGTTCGAGGTGCCTCCGCAGGCTTTCTTCCCACCTCCGGATGTGACGTCGGCGGTGATCCGCTTGAGACCGTACGACGAACCGTGTGTTCCGCTACTGCCATCGCCGGCCCGGTTTCTCCAGACGGTCCGGGCTGGCTTCGCGCACCGGCGCAAGCAGTTGCACAACGCCTTGGGTGACCTTGGCACTGGCACTGGACGCATCGATGCGGCCCTTGGGTCGACCGGGATTGCCCGCACCCGCCGGGCGGAAACGCTGACATTGGCCGAGTGGTCGGCATTGTCCGCAGCAATCTGGCCGGTCGCCGGGGAACCTGCGCAACCCCACGATGACCCACTCGCTGATGACCGTGTCGGGATGGATGCGCCTCACGCCACTGCGTCCGCCTAGCACCCTATCCGACACGGGAAGCGGACTAAGGTGGTGTGCTTGGTCCACCCGATCAACCTGCATTGCAACACGCTGCGCCTGCCCACACGGTAGTCTTCAGGGCGCGCTGCGACCCACCACCACGATCACACCGACCACCACGATCACACCGACCACCACGATCACACCGACCACCACGATCACACCGACCACCACGATCACACCGACCACCACGATCACAC
>SHXX01000098.1 GCA_009693165.1 Chloroflexota bacterium | reverse complement strand
CATCCCTGATCTTTTCACGCAGGCGACGTTCGCGCAATCGACGCGCGGCCGCGATCAGGCTTGGCACTTGATGGGCGTCCGCCTCCCGCGTTGCGTTCAGCGGCATTGGACGCCCCGCAGGCACCCGCAACCGATCAATCACCCTACCGATCACCTCATCAGGAACAAACATCTCACCATCCGGCACTACCATCAAACGCTCAATCACGACACGCCACTCGGATTGAAGAAAATCCTCCGGACCAATAATATATCGCACATGCTGAATAAGGATCAGGTTAGCGATGAGCTCCTTCACAATAAACCGCTCAAGGGGATCTTCCGGATCAGTCAAGTCCTGGGCCTGCGAACTGCGTCCAAGCTGTCCCGAACCGACGCCAGATTGGTGTGAAGGCAGATCAGGCGGAGACGCGTCACGTGGGGAATTGACCTGGGATCCACCGCGGGCTTCTGTCATACCTGCGTCTGTCGCGCGTGCCTGCAGTTGCGTAGCGGTCCTGGCAGAATCAAGACGCATCGCCTGCCTGACTACACCCTCAGCGCGGCTCACTTCGGACTGGACTGCCCGGAGATCGAGACGAAGTCGCTGGGCAATCCGGTCGATGTAGTGACTCCACTCGACGGGATCAGGAACCAAGACGAGAAACTTGGCGATTTCGCGGACCGCGTGAAGCTTGCTCTGTGGCTCATCCATCGAAACGGCCGCAATTTCCAACTCGATCTTGTGATCCATCATCGGGACAGACGCATCGATCAACGCTTTCCATCGTGCAGGATCCTCACGAACGATCTCGTCCGGGTCCTTGCCACCAGATAGAACGGCTATCCGAAGTTGGGCATTCTGGGTCGCCAGGAAGCCCCCGCGCGCAATACTTCCATGCGCTGGGCGCGCGGACATTCCCAATGCACTACGGGCAACTTCCAAACCTCGCACAGTCGCCGCCTGCCCGGCAGCATCCGAATCGAGCGCGAGAACGATGGTTCGCGTATACCGCCTCAAGAGCACGATCTGCCGCTCGGTCAACGCGGTCCCGAGCGAAGCAATAACGTTCTTGAACCCCTCCTGATGAGGCAAGACCACATCCATGTAGCCTTCCACGATCACGGCTTGTCCAGCTTGCCTGATCGGGCCTTTGGCCAAATCAAGGCCAAACAGGGTGGCCGACTTGTCAAAGAACGGGGTCTGCGGACTGTTCAGGTACTTTGGAACCCCGTCGCCAAGCGTTCGTCCACCGAAGCCCCGAACCTGACCGTTCGGATCTCGGATGGGGAACATCACGCGAGATCGAAACCGGTCTCGACGCCCATGTTCGGTAACCATCCCGAGTCCCGCGAGTTCAAGTTGCTCGAAAGTGAAACCACGCCGGACGAGCGATGTGGTGAGACCCTCCCATTCGTCTGATGCCCACCCGATCCCGAACTGTTCGATCGTGGCACGAGTTACTCCGCGTCGGCGCAAGTAAGCGCGAGCCTCACCCGCATCCCTGCCATCCAGGAGTTGTCGCGTAAAGTGAGCAGACGCCTCAGCAAGTGCCTGGACCGCCGCTTGGGATTCCGGAGCGGGTGTATCGTCTGGCTCTACCGTCCGTTCCGGAAGAGGCACGCCGGTCCGACGTGAGAGTTCCTTCAACGTATCGGCGAAGTCCAGACCTTGCGTGTCTTGAAACCACGTGAACACATCGCCGGATTTGCCGCAACCGAAGCAGTGATAGCGGCCTTCATCTGGATACACCACAAACGACGGCGACTTTTCCTGATGGAATGGACACAGCCCCTTCATCAGGCGACCGGCACGCTTGAGCGCGACCCTCGCACCGATAACTTCGGAGAGGTCTATCCGTGACTTTATGGCGTCGATCGTTGGATCTGGCATTGATCTCTAAACGGACCGTCCGCGGGAATAACGCGGACCCCTCACCAGTTGGCTGGGATGCAAACTCGGCGCAAAAAAATACGTGAGGCCCAACCCGTTGCCGGGAAGGACCTCACAATCATCGCGCATTTCACCTTGAACAGCGATCAGGTAGCACCCTGATCTTCCGTGGACGTCTAGCGATCGCGCTCTCCGGTAGCAAGCGCCGCTTGCGCCGCCGCGAGTCGTGCAATGACAACCCGGAAAGGTGAACACGACACGTAATCGAGACCAGTCTGGAAACAGAATTCCACAGAAGACGGTTCGCCTCCATGCTCGCCACAAATCCCGACCTTGAGATTTGGGCGGGTCTTGCGTCCGCGGGTCGTGCCGATCTCGAGCAACTGCCCTACGCCTTCCCGATCTAGGACCTGGAATGGATCGTCATTCAGAATGCGCCGCTCGACATACATGGGCAGGAACCGGCTTGAGTCGTCGCGCGACAAACCGAACGTCGTCTGCGTGAGGTCATTGGTGCCGAACGAGAAGAACTCTGCAAGTTCGGCAATCTTGTCCGCAAGAAGGGCAGCGCGAGGCAACTCGATCATGGTGCCAACCATGTACTCGATATCAACGCCAGAACCGTCCAGTTCCTCCTGGGCGACCCGGCGAACAATGATCTCTTGCGCCCGATACTCGTTCAGGTCGCTCACCAACGGGATCATGATTTCCGGATGGACAACCACACCTTCCCGAGCCACGACAACCGCAGCGCGGAAAATCGCTCGCGCTTGCATCTCGGTGATTTCCGGGTACTGGATCCCAAGTCGGCAACCACGGAACCCAAGCATCGGGTTCTGCTCATGCAGGGCTTCGATCCGCTGCCTCACTTCATGAGAGGTGCGACCGGTGACATGAGCGAGTTCTTCAATCTGTTCGTCTTCACGTGGAAGGAACTCATGAAGCGGCGGGTCAAGGGTGCGGATCGTGACCGGAAACCCATCCATCGCCCGGAACAGGCCTTCGAAGTCCCGCTGCTGAAATGGCAACAGGTTCTCTAGCGCGTGGCGACGATCAGCCACCGTGTCTGCCAGGATCATTTCACGCATGGTGCGGGTGCGTGGCTCTTCGGGATGATTCGGGTCATCGAAGAACATGTGTTCAGTTCGGCACAGACCGATACCCTCGGCCCCGAACTCACGTGCCTTGATGGCATCCCGCGGAACGTCCGCGTTCGCACGTACGCGCATGGTGCGGAACTCGTCAGACCAAGTCATCAATGTGCCGAAATCGTCGCCCAATTCCGGCTCTACGGTCGGGACCAGGCCGACATAGATGTTTCCCGTCGTGCCGTCCAGAGTGATGAAATCTCCAACATTCACGCGCACGCCGTGGCACATGAAGTGGCTTTCGTCATCACTAATTACAATGTCCTTGGCGCCAACGATGCATGACTTACCCATTCCGCGCGCCACGACGGCAGCATGGCTGGTTGGGCCACCCGTGGACGTCAGGATGCCCTGCGCCTCGATCATCCCTCGCAGGTCTTCAGGCGATGTCTCGCGACGCACCAGAATGACCTTCTCACCAGCCTTGCCCTCGGCCTCGGCGGTCTGGGCAGTAAAACACACTTTGCCAATTGCAGCCCCGGGGCCGGCCTTGATCCCCGTCGCGATTGGCTTGGCACCCGACTTCGGGTCAATAACCGGGTAGAGAAGCTGAACGAGATCACCAGGCGGGACGCGTTGCACGGCGGTCTTGCGATCAATCACGCCCTCGTTTGCAAGGTCCACCGCGATGCGCACCGCGGCCCCACCGGTTCGCTTCCCGCCACGGGTCTGCAGCATGTACAACTTGCCACGCTCGATCGTGAACTCAAGATCTTGCATGTCTCGATAATGCTTCTCAAGGCGTTCGGCAATCGCGACGAACTCGTTGTAGACACCCGGAAGCATCGGGTCATCACGCATCTCGGTGATGTGCTTTGGCGTACGGATACCTGCGACGACGTCCTCACCTTGCGCATTTCGAAGGTAGTCTCCAAAGAGTTCCTTCACGCCGGTTGATGGGTTCCGCGTGAAAGCTACCCCGGTACCAGAGTCATCCCCCATGTTTCCAAACACCATGGTCTGGATGTTCACGCCCGTTCCCAGATCATCCGAGATTTTCTCGCGACGACGGTAGACGATCGCCCGGTCGTTGTTCCAGGAACGGAACACTGCCTCAACTGCGCCTCGGAGCTGCTCATTCGGGTCCGAAGGAAACGCGTGGCCGGTGTGGTGCTCAATGATCCCCTTGTACGCTGCAATGACCGCAAGAAGATCGGACGCAGAAAGTTCGGGGTCGGACTGCACGCCAGCCTTGACGCGCTGCGCTGAAAGCGCATGCTCAAACGCGTCCTTCTCAATCTCGAGGACCACGCTTCCGAACATCTGGATGAAACGGCGATAAGAGTCATATGCGAAACGCGGGTTCCCGGTAGCCTTAGCCAGACCCTCAACAGTTGTATCGTTCAGACCCAGGTTCAGGATGGTGTCCATCATCCCCGGCATTGAGAACTTCGCGCCGGAGCGGACTGAGACCAGAAGTGGATTGACCGGATCGCCGAACTTCTTCCCACTCGCGTGTTCAACGTCGGCAAGTGCGACCGCGATCTGGTCCCAACAGCCCGCAGGAAAGTGCTTGTCGTTCCGGTAGTAGTCGACGCAAGTTTCCGTAGTAATCGTGAAACCTGGAGGCACCGGAAGTCCGGCATTCGTCATTTCAGACAAGCCGGCACCCTTGCCTCCCAGCAAGTCGCGCAGTGTGCCGTTCCCTTCACGGAACAGCCATACCCACTTGTTCGGCGTATCTGCGCCCTTCGATGATGGCATTGTGATTATCCTGTCCATTCGGTTAGGGGACGACGATGGCCATCTTGCAGCCTAGTCCCCGGGTGTTTGCGCTTGTGGTCTCAAGACCATCAAACAGGCGCGCATATCCGCCAAAGTATACGGAGGCGCATTGCATGACGGTGCGAAAGGCACCCCTTCCGGGTGCCGAACACACACTGGCTGCTGCACTCAAGTTTGATGACCGGGCGAGGTCAGATCAGTTGGGACGGGTCCACGGAAGGCGCAGTCGACGATTGATCTCATCGCGGATACCCTCCATTGGAAATCGCACTTGTTCCATGCTATCCCGGTCACGGATGGTGACCGTCCGGTCTTCCAAGGATTGACTATCGACGGTTATGCAATACGGCGTTCCGATTTCGTCCTGCCGCCGATATCGTCGACCTACAGCGCCAGATTCGTCGTACAGGACGAGCATCTCGCCTCGGAGGGAGCCAAATACCTCATGTGAAAGTGCCACAAGGGCGGCGTCTTTCTTGACAAGAGGCAACACGGCAGCTTTTACAGGTGCGAGGCGCGGGTGGAAGCGCATCACGGTGCGAATGCCTTCCTTGTCAGCCTCCTCATCATATGCCTCGAGCATGAAGACGAGGCTCGATCGATCAACTCCGATTGAGGGCTCAATGACATAGGGGGTCACCTTCTCATTGGTCTCGTCATCGAAGTAGTCGAGGTCGCGACCGGACGCCTTCGCGTGCTGGGTTAGGTCGAAGTCGCCGCGATTGGCTACACCCTGCAACTCACTCTTGCCGAAGGGGAAGTCGTACATGATGTCAACCGTCCGGCGAGAGTAATGCGCTCGTGCGCCATCTGGATGCTCGTAAAGGTCCAGTTTGGACCGCCTCACACCGTGAGTGACGAGCCACTCCACATTGATCCCGAGCAGTTCCTCGAACGCCGCATCAGCCTGGTCAGGTCGCACGAAGTATTCGAGTTCCATCTGCTCGAGTTCACGCAGCCGAAATATGAAATTCCCCGTCGTGATCTCGTTCCGAAACGCCTTCCCAATCTGGGCAATTCCAAACGGAAGCTTCTTGCGCATTGCTCCTTGGACGAGGCGGAAATTTACAAAGATTGCCTGGCAAGTCTCCGGGCGGAGATACGCCACGCTCGCCTCTTCCTCAACGGGGCCAACAAAGGTCTTGAACATGGTGTTGAACTGCTTGATATCAGTCCAGTCAAACTTTCCGCAGACCGTGCAGTTACGGGCCAAGTCAATCTGGTCAGCACGGAAGCGGTTGTGGCAGTTTCGGCACTCAACCAACGGATCCGTGAAGTTCTCCAGGTGCCCTGACGCCTTC
>SHXX01000017.1 GCA_009693165.1 Chloroflexota bacterium | reverse complement strand
GGGCGGTTGTGGAAACCCTGACAGGCTTCCCTACGGTGTGGTTGGTCGGGCCGGAATGCGTGCCGAACCCTTCGGTGTCGGACGCAATGCCAGTCGCAACACTTCATCAACCTCCTCGACCCATACGATCCGGAGCGCCTTCCGGATATCCGGCGGGATGTCCGGAAGATCCTTGCGGTTCTCGGCGGGCAGGATCAGCACCTTCATTCCGGCGCGATGCGCCGCGAGCGCCTTCTGCTTGACGCCACCGATTGCCAGTACCTTGCCCCGCAATGTGACTTCCCCGGTCATCGCGACATCGGACCGGACGGCACGGCCGGAAAGGGCCGAAGCAATCGCCGTGGTCATCGTGATGCCCGCGGATGGCCCATCCTTCGGCTGCCCCCCGGCCGGGACATGCACGTGGACCCCGTGCGTCTCGAAGAAATTGGGCGTAACGCCGAAGTCAGCCGCACGTCCCCGCACGTAACTGAACGCCGCACGCACCGATTCCTGCATGACGTCGCCAAGTTGGCCGGTCAACACCAGCGGAGTCTGGGCATCGGCCCGGCCCGGAACCCACGTGGCCTCCACTTCGATCAGGTCGCCACCAGTCTCGGTCACCGCCAAGCCAAAGGCCACCCCGGTTTCATCGCGACGGGCGCCCTCACCTGTTTCGAACCTAACCGGCCCGAGGAACCCGTCAATCGTTTCGGCCGTCACCTGAACATTCACTGCCTGCGCAGCCGCGTCATCCGCCGCTTCTGCGACCGTACGCGCCACCTTGCGGCAAACCTGTGCGATCTGCCGATCAAGATTGCGCACCCCCGCTTCACGGGTATGCCCACGGATGATCAGGCGTAGTGCCTCATCATCGATCTGCACGTGAGAACTCGTGACCCCATGCTGCTCCAGTTGCCGCGGAACCACGAACCGGGCTGCGATCTGGACCTTTTCCTCCTCGGTGTATCCGGGAATGGAGATCACCTCCATGCGATCCCGAAGCGCCGGCGGGATTGGGTCCAGCAAGTTGGCCGTCGTGATGAAGAGCACACGTGACAGATCAAAGGGCGCTTCGAGGTAGTGATCGGAGAAGGTGGCATTCTGCTCCGGGTCAAGCACCTCAAGCAACGCACTCGACGGATCACCCCGGAAGTCGCGACCGATCTTGTCGATCTCATCGAGCATGAAGATCGGGTTGCGAGCGCCCGCGTCGCGCATCCCGCGAAGGATTCGACCCGGCATCGCGCCGACATACGTGCGCCGATGCCCGCGTATCTCCGCCTCATCCCGCACGCCACCGAGACTGATGCGGACAAACGTCCGCCCCATGGCGCGGGCGATGCTCCGGCCCAGACTGGTCTTCCCGACACCCGGAGGTCCGGCAAGGCAAAGGATCGGGCTACGCAACTTCCCGGACAGCCGACGGACCGCGAGGAACTCGATGATCCGCTCCTTGACCTTATCGAGACCGAAGTGATCCTCATCAAGAATCCGTTCGGCGTCGCGAAGGTGAAGCGAGTCGGGCGTCTCCTTGGACCACGGCAGGCTGACAAGCCAGTCGACATAGGTACGGACGATGCCCGTCTCGGGCGACCCGGGCGGAATCATCGGCAACCGGTCAATCTCACGTGTGGCCCGTTCCCGGACTGCCTCGGGCATTCCGGCCTGGACAACCCGTTGACGCAGGCCTTCGATCTCCGTTTGCTGCGGATCGCCATCACCGAGTTCCCGGTGGATGGCCTTGATCTGTTCGCGGAGGAAATATTCCCTCTGCGTCTTCTCCATGCCCTTGTGGATTTCACCCTGGATCTTGATCTTTAGATCGACAATGTCCAAGTGATGCGAAAGGAACCCTGAAACGGCACGCAAGCGGTCCGTGGGATCAGTGATCTCGAGAAGCTGCTGCCTCTGGGGAACCGTCAGGTCGGGTGCGAATGCCGCGATATCGGCCAACCAGCCCGGTTCCTCAGTGCTACGCGCCGTCGTGAGCACTTCCGGATGGCCCGAACGACCCTTCTCGATCAGTTGCTCAAGCTGGTTCATCACCAACCGCATGAGCGCTTCGGTGGTAAGCGTGCGGGTATCACCTTCTGAAAGCGCTTCGTACGTGGTCCTCAGGAATGTCGGTCCCGGTCCAGTCGTGGGCGCCACCGCGTCTTCACCAGCACCATCACGATCGGACCCGCCGTCAGCCTCTGCGTCCACGGGTGTCCCTACTGGTTCGGTACCTTCAGCCGTCGGCAATTCCGGGGCACGCGGTTCGCCAGTCGCGTAGTCGACACTCGTGCACGCGATCACCTTGGCCCGTGTCAGACCCTGCACTACCACTTGCAGGCCACCACTCGGTACCCGAATGGACTGCACCACCTGGGCAACGGTGCCAACCTGATAGAGATCATCGGGATTTACCAGGCCCAAGTCCTCGCGTCGCTGAGCGACAAGCATCACGACCGGACGGTCGGTATTCGCCGACAGGACCGCACTGATCGACGCAGGCATCTCGACGAGGAGAGGCACAGTCATTCTCGGGAAGACCACAGTATTGATCAGAGGCAGGACCGGCAGGAATGCGGGGAGATCGCGGGACCCACGGCGACGCCGGGGTTTTGCACGTTCCGGGGCCACCAAGTCAGACAAGTTTTCACCTCGGGCGCTGGCCGGTCACGACCACGCTGGTATTGCTAACAGCATAATACTTGAGTGCCTTGTTGTCAAGGGAGCGACATGTCGCATTGTCACGACACACACGAACGAGGATGCGGGGCGCCCCAAGCGGTCAGGCAGGAGGCAGGTCAGGCGTCGGCCGGGGCGTACGAACCGGCCCGGCACCGGCAATGCCGCACTGTGGTGGAGGCGCTCCGACGTACACAAGTTCCGGCACGCCACACACCGTCCCCGTCCTCACCGTGGAAGGCATCGGGAACGTCTCTAGCGGGCGACCCTTGAGCCATGTGTCCATGAACTCCTTCCAGATCCCACCCGCACCAAGACTGCCCGCAACCTGCATCATCGGCTTTGAGTCGGTATTGCCAACCCACACACCGACCACCAGGCTCGGCGTGTACCCGATCGTGAGCGAATCCTTGTAATCGTTAGTTGTCCCGGTTTTCACGGCCGCAATCCGACCACCCGCGAGGTCCAGTACGGTACCGAACATCGGGTAACGTGCCCGATTTTCCGACAGGATCGATGTGACCACGTACGCGGCTTCGGACGGCAAGACACGTTCCCCCCGGACTTCGTTTGCATCCCAGATCACGGTTCCAGACTTATTCGAGATCCGTAGGAATGGTGTCGGATCAACGCGCATCCCGTCGTTCGCGAATGCACCGTATGCTCCCACCATATCGAGGAGGCGCACCGTGCCAGCGCCAAGTGTCAGACTTTGCACCTCTGGCAGCGGGGTCACGATCCCCAGGGCCCGGGCAATCCGGATCAGTTCCTTGGTGCCAATCGTCTCCTGCACCAGCAGTGCCGGAATGTTGTACGAGTTCGCAAGCGCCGACCTGAGCGTGACGGTTCCGTGGAACTTTCCGTCGTAATTGACCGGGCGGTAGATGCCTGACGGTGCACTGGTGTCCGGACGGGTCATCGGTTCGTCAAGCACCGTCGTCGCCGGAACCCACTTCCTGGTCGCGAAGAGCGCCGCGAATGCCAGAGGCTTGAACGAGGAACCCGGCTGTCGCAGCGACGTCGCTACGTTCACCTGCCCGTCAATCTCGGCATTGTTAAAATCGACACTCCCGACCATCGCGAGGATTTCGCCGGTTCGCGGATTGATGGAGACGAGCGCACCGTTGTTGACGCGCTGCGACTTCAGTCCGGCGACCCGCTTTGCCACGATGTCCTGCGCCATCTGCTGCTGTGCTAGGTCGATCGTCGTGATGACCGACAGGCCCCCACGCAATGCCTCCGGGTCGACCCTGCGTGATAGTTGCTCGCGCGCATAGAAGGCGAAATGGGGAACCTTGATGTCGGTGCGCAACTGCTTGTAAGTAAATGTCTCAGCCTCGAGCCGGGCCGCATCAGCCTCCGCCTGCGTCGCCATTTGGTAGCGCACCATCACGGAAAGCACATCATCCTGACGGTCAAGCGCCGCCTTGGGGTTGATGACCGGATCATAATCGGATGGGGCCTGCACGAGCCCGGCAAGAATCGTCGCCTCGGCGAGGTTGAGTTCGCTGGCGTGCTTGTCGAAATACGACAGCGCGGCTGCCTCGATCCCGTACGACTGGTTCCCGTAAAAGACCTGGTTAAGGTACAGCTCAAGTACCTCATCCTTTGAATAAACCCGTTCAACCTGAACCGCGAGCACCAACTCGCGCATCTTGCGGATGTAGGTCTGCTCGCTGGAAAGCAGGAGCCTTTTCACCAACTGTTGCGTGATGGTTGATCCGCCCTGCGTCCCGCTTCGGCGCCGGGTCAGGTCGTTCACTACTGCCCGAATAATCCCGCGGACGTCGAAACCAGGATGGGAATAGAAACTGACATCCTCCGCGGCAAGGGTGGCCTTGATCATGACCGGGTTGACATCGCGAAGGTCGACCCAGAACCGACGTTCCTCGTAGAACTCGTAAAGCAGTTGGGTGCCAGTACGTTCGTAAAGGCTCGTGACCTGGGCCATCGGGCGAGACTTCAGGTTGGCCGCCCGTGGAAGGTCACGCATGACCGCCGTGTAGGCAAGGCCCGCCCCACCGGCAAGCCCGATGCCGCAACCGCCGAGCAACAGAAGTCCAGACAGCAGGACGATGAGAAGTGTCCGTGGGCCAGGCGCCTCTTCCCTAAACGACCGGCGACGGATCAGCATTCGTGCCAATGTGCTCGCCTTCCGCCCATCAAACGTGCCCCGGTGTGTCCAATCCATAGAATTGGCACGCCAACTCTCCCTTTAAGATTGGGGCCGAACCTCCTCACACAAGTCCCTGGGTCGATCCCCTATGGTGCCGCTTCTACTGAAACGCCCCGGTGCCTCTGGCGTGACGACCTACGCTCGCATGGTATGACCAACGGCAATGACCACCGAACCCGCAGACCTCGTCGGCGCGATGGACCTACCGACCCTGGATGAACCCCCGGACGGGATCCCGACCGGACGACTGGTCACCGAACGGACAATGCGCCCTGCCGTGGTGCGCGTCCGGCTGACGTTCACCAAACTCGGTCCACTCCGGTACATCGGGCATCTTGACCTCGCCCGGGTTTGGGAACGAGCGGTGCGTCGCGCCCGATTGCCAGTCGCCTACTCTCATGGTTTCACACCCCGGCCTCGCATCGCGTTTGCGGCACCTCTATCCCTTGGTGCCGTCGGCCTGCGCGAACGCGTCGATATCCATCTTTCGGAGAGTGTTTCGCCCCTGGACGTCGCCACGGCGCTCGGATCACAGTTGCCACCGGGTTGCGACATTTGCGATGCCTCCCCGGTCGACCTCGAAGCGCCGTCAATGACCGCGGTCATGAAGTGGGCGTCATTCGTTATTACGGTGTCCAATCCATCAGTGACCGAGACATCGCTGGCGAGCGAGAGCGGCACGAGATGGGCGCGTCGCGTCCCGGACCCGGCGGTCATCGCCTCGCCACCGCGTTCTGGAACCGCGAACGACCGGCGCAGAGGCGAACCCGTGCCGTTGTCGGACCGAACCCCAAACGACGATGGGTCGTTCCCGACGGAACGCGACCTGAGCACTCCCACCCAGACAGCCTCGCCGCTCGTGCCGAACCCGCATAGACTGCACGATGAGGATCCGTTACGCCCGCCAGCCGAGTGGCTTGCACCCATGACCCCAACTACGCCCTTGCCACCACGGGCCGAACTGGACACACGGCTGAGAGCCCTTCTGGAGAGCACTCATGCACTCGTCCCTCGCACGCGCGAAGGCAAGTCCAGCAACGTCGACATCCGTCCATTCCTTATCGATGCATCGTGGCTATGGGACGCCCCTCCCCCGCTTGCCGGTGAGAGCCAGGGACTGGGAGAGATCAGTCCAGCGGTTGCGCGCCTCTGGTTGGTGGTGAGACACGATGCAACTGGCGCCGGTCGACCCGATGACGTGGCTGCCGCGCTCGACCTGCAAGCGGTCGAGGTCACCCGGAGTGCAATCGGCCTGGACGACGAACCACCGCCCATGAGACCTTCGGCGCCGTACTGAGGAGCCCCCGGTAGCGTTACCCACGCCTCCGCTCGGATTGCGATGTTGCCTCCGCGCTGGCCTGGGGTTCCCTCGTGGCAACCTATCGCAAGTGACGGCTATGCGAGACATCCGGCCTGACTACTTGGTCAGTGAGGGCATCTCGCCTCACCGATGAGACCGCGATCCGCCCGACTACCTCTGCGAGTAATCCGCGTGCGGTCGCGATGATCGCAAGTGCGAGAACGGTGCCAGTCGCGGGGCCGTCTCCTTCGAGGTTTGCCTCACACCTTGCAACTATGGCGGGATCCGAGACGAGTTCGAGTGACTCCCGTGCCAGAGTGAGCGCGGCTGTTGAGGTGTTCGATCCTTCTATGAGCCTTGCCAGGTTCAGGGCAAGGCGAGCGCGAACCATCGTTTGCCACATGCCAGTGCCAGTTGCACAGGCGAGACCTCGCCCCCAAAGAGTCGTTGCCTCGGCTGCATCACTACGCGTCAACGCTAATTCCCCGGCAGTCATCAGCACCTCGGCGCGAACGTCTGGCGTATGCGAAACGGGGTTCGCACCCATACGTCCCGGCGTGACGAGGGCGATGGCGTCGGCAATGCGGGAGGCTCGAGACACGGGGTCCTGATCATATGCTGCAAGCAGCGCCAGAATGCGGGTGCGCATCTCGACATCAAGGTTTCGAAGGCGCTCTGCATCAACCAGTGGTGTGAGGTCCGGGCGCCAACCAAGTAGGCGGGAGGCATGGACGTGCTGGAGTTGAGCCTCTAGATGGCCGGTCGGGCCAGCCCGAGATGCGTCGTCCATCAACGACCAGAGGGGAACTCCGATTGCGTTTGCAATCGCCGACAACATGGGCAGTGAGGGAACCACCACCCCGTTTTCCACCTTGCTCAGGAGTGCAACCGAACATCCGACAGCGGATGCAAGGGCAGCAAGGGTCAGGCTTGGCCGTCGCGTGGTGCGTGCCTCGCGAACAGAGGTGCCGAGCAAACGAGGATCGAATGCCTGTCTAACCTGGCGCGTCCGTCTCGCCACCGGCGGTTGCGGGGCGAGAAACACTGGCTGTTCGGATGAAGGGCGTCTCTCTGGCAGCTCGAGTTCCGTCATGTTGATTACTAGGAAATATGTTTACACCAGGTTTTCTCCACAGTCAACATAAACGTACCGTGAGCCACCCCGGGACGTTACGAACAACACCAACTGCGCCTCTGCCGGGAAATTCTCCGGCAAGGGCATCGCCAAGGAGGAACCCTGCAATGCCTCGCGCACTTGTCACCGGCATCACTGGCCAGGACGGCAGTTACCTGGCCGAACTCCTTCTCGAGAAGGGCTACGACGTCTTCGGGCTCATCCGACGGTCAAGCGTCGTGACCGACCAGCGCATCCGCCATCTCATAAACCATGTCGAATTGCTTGATGGAGACCTCCTCGACCAACTTTCCCTCATCAAGGCGATCCAGCATGCACGTCCGGATGAGGTCTACAATCTTGCCGCTCAGTCGTTCGTGCCCACCTCGTGGGGCCAGCCAGTCCTCACTGGCGAGTTCACAGCCTTGGGTGTGACCAAGATGCTGGAGGCCGTCCGGGTGGCGGACCATCCGATTCGCTTCTACCAGGCATCCTCGTCGGAGATGTTTGGCAAGGTCATGGAAGTCCCGCAGACCGAACGCACACCCTTCTACCCGCGCAGCCCATACGGTGTCGCGAAGGTGTACGGGCACTGGATCACCGTCAACTACCGCGAGTCCTACAACATGTACGCGTGTTCCGGGATCCTGTTCAACCACGAGTCACCTCGCCGTGGCCTCGAGTTCGCCCCGCGCAAGATTGCCCGCGCGGTTGCACGAATCAAGTTGGGCAAGCAACAGGAAATCCGCCTGGGCAACCTTGATGCCCGTCGCGACTGGGGATTTGCTGGCGACTACGTGCGGGCAATGTGGATGATGCTTCAGCAGCCCACACCGGACGACTACGTGATCGCCACCGGCGAAACACACACGGTTTCCGAACTGGTCGAACTCGCTTTCCGGCGGGTCGGGATCAACAACTGGCGCGATTACATCGTGATCGACCCAGCGCTTCTGCGTCCGGCTGAAGTTGATCTCCTGATTGGAGACCCGGCGAAGGCGAAGGAAAAACTCGGATGGGAACCCAAGATCACCTTCGAGGGGCTTGTAAACCTGATGGTCGACGCGGACCTTGAACTAGAGGCCCACACCCCAGACTGATTTGACCGTCAGCACAAAAAAGCGGGGACGCCGTGGAGCGTCCCCGCCTAACTTGTACCAAGGTCCGCCGACAAGGCGTGGACCGTATCCCCGAGGATTAGTCCTCGACGACGGCGAGCACGTCCTTCTCGGACAAGATCAGGAGTTCCTCGCCGTCGAGCTTGATCTCGGTCCCGGCATACTTCGCGTAGAGAACCTTCTGACCCTCATGGACCTCGAGGGCGATCCGCTCACCGTTGTCAAGCACCCGTCCGGTGCCAACAGCGATGATCACGCCTTCCTGAGGCTTCTCTTTGGCGGTGTCCGGCAGGACGATTCCGCTCTTTGTCGTTTCTTCTCGCTGCGTCGGCCGCACTACCACTTTGTCACCCAGTGGCTTAAGCCGAGTCGCGGTTGCCGTAGACATGTGGTCTGACCTCCCTAATCGGTCACGCCGGGTCATCCGGCTCGCATCGTAATCGTTCGCGGTCGCGGATACTCACGCATCATCGCGGCCGCGGAATCGGGCAAGGCTCAGGCAATAACCTCCGGACACCCCAATCCAATCATCTGCTGCGATCGAGGTGGCGCATCCGAACTACATCGCCTGGGCGGAACGTTGGCATCACAAGTCTAGCACTCTCCGCGGAAGACTGCTAATCGTCCCGCGTGACAACCTTTGGCGACAGTCTCATCGGTAGACTAGAAGCGGATACCGAGATGACCGCGACGGGAACGCTCACGCCGGACGAACTGACCGACCCGGTGGCGGAACCATTGGCTCCGGAACCAATGGAACGCGGCAAGTCACCTGCACCCCGTGTGGGAAAGCCCCGGCGCGACTGGTTCGACCACATTTGGAATGTCCTGGGCTCGATCCGGTTTGGGGTGGTCTTGATCGCACTGACCGCCATAAGCGTGTTCATTGGCACAGTCATCATGCAGGCGCCCGGAGACGTTCAGGCATCTTCCGAACTGTTCGACGCATGGGTCCTGGGACCACGCGGGCGCTATGGCGAACCCTGGGCGTCCATGTTCGAGGCCTTGCGATTCTACCGCGTGTTCCAGAGCCTCTGGTTCCGCGGTCTCCTGGCCCTCCTCTCGCTCTCCATCATGGTCAATGTGGCGTCGCGCACGCCCGGGATCATCGCCGTTGTCCGGCGACCACCCGTCAAGGTGCCGACACGCTTCTTCAGTCGGGCACCGCTCCAAATCACGGTCTCCGTCCCGGACCAGCCGGCGGCACTCCGTTCACGTCTTTCGACGGTAATCCGTCGCCACGGCTACCGGACGATTGATTGGGATGACGGCACAACCCCCGCCATCTATGCCGATCGGAACCGATATGGGAAATACGGCACCTTTGCGAACCACCTCGGCCTCATCATCATCCTCGGCGCCGGGGTGCTGGGGAACGTCACCGGTTGGCGCGAAGACGCCTTCATGGTCCCCGAAGGCACCACCCGAGCCGTCGGCCACGACACCGGTCTCGTACTACGCAATGAGGCGTTCGTAGAGGAATACTTTCCGAACGGCACCGCTTCCGACTTCCGGTCCGAGGTAGTGGTCCTCAAGGACGGCAAGGAAGCCGCTCGCGGCACCATCCGGGTGAACGAACCCTTGGACGTGGGCACCGTCCGCTTCCACCAGGCCTTCTTTGGTCCCGCGGTCGCAATGCGCGTGCGAAATGCCGAGGGTGCAATCGTCTATGACGACAGCACCGCACTTGGTTTCAAATATGACGGCGACGGCGTGACAAGAAACGGCGGGAACTTCGTTCTAGGAAACCGTCAATATGCCGTCTTCATCCTCGTTCCGTCTGCCTCTTTGCAGGCTCCCGATCCGGTGATCCCCGCGGGAAGTGTCCGGTTGGAAATTTTCGCCCCGAAGCAGCCTCGACCTGTCGCGGTCGAGACCCTTGCGCAGGGCGAAAAACGCGAGATTGTCGGTTTCACCTTCGAGTTTGTCCGTGAGATCCAGTTCTCCGGGTTGCAAGTCGTGGACAACCCGGTCGTTAATGTCATCTGGATCGGCGCCGCCCTCATGGTGCTCGGGTCGATAACCGTCTTCTACTTGCCTTTGCGTCGCATCTGGGCACGGATCGAAGACTCACCCGACGGTGGGTCGCTGGTGACCTTTGCGTCGGCCCACGTGAATGAAGTCCTCTTCGCGCACGAATTCACCGATCTGGGCGCACACCTTGCGAGGCAAGTTGGTGGGACGGTCGTCGCATCCGTGCAACCGCGCGCCATGGGTGACCGGATCGAGGCCGGATCGTGAACGTGCGTACATTTCCCGTACAAGTGGAACCCCCGCCGGCACGCCCCCGGCTCTGTTTCCCAAACCCCTACACTTGTTTGTGCGCGTCCCGGTGGTCAACGATCCGGCTGGCCCGGACACCAGATCAGACAGTGAGGTGAGGCAGCAATGGCAAAGGCGTCGTACTACACCTTCACTGCCTCGTTCATCACCCTCGGCATTGCCCTGCTTGCGTACCTCTGGTACACGATTGGCCAGCGACGCGGCGCCGGGCGCTATGGGACCTTCTTCACGGTCAACGGCGCATTGCTCCTGACCACTTCCCTCGGCTTGCGATGGTTTGCGTCCGGGCACGCCCCCTACTCGAACCAGTTCGAGTTTTCCTTGAGTTTCGCTTGGGGAACCGTTGCGAGTTATCTCTATCTTGAACACAGGTTCCGACTACGAAGCCTTGGGTTCATAGCGGTCACAATCGCTTTCGGGATGCTTGCCTACGCCAGTACCTTGCCGTCCCGCATTGACCCACTGATCTCGGCGTTGCAGAACAACGCCATGCTCACGACACACGTCGCGATGGCGATCATCTCTTACGGGACATTCGCGTGTGGATTCGCTGCCGGGATCCTTTATCTCGTAAACCGGAATGGCACCCTTAGTTTCCTGCCAGCCCCGGAGGTCTTGGACGAGATCGGTCACAAAGCCGTGATGATCGGGTTCCCGGCGCAGGCGATGCTGCTGATACTAGGCGCCCTCTGGGCCAACGTCGCCTGGGGTGCCTATTGGAGTTGGGATCCGAAGGAGACCGCCGCCCTCTTCACGTGGCTCATCTACGCTGTCTACTTGCACGCCCGTGCCCAGCGGCATTGGCGTGGCATCCGGGCGGCATCACTCCTTATCCTCGGGTTTGGCGCAGTCCTGTTTACCTTCTATGGCAACTACTTCCTTGGTGGCCTCCACACCTACTCCGGACTCTGATCCTAAACCGGCTGGCGGGTTGCAAACGCGGCGCGCCGTGCTGACCGGGATCAGTGTCCTGACGATTGCGTCGACGGCCGGATACGCGGCTGTCATGGCATCGCGTGCCGAAGACATCGATGCGCCAGTGCCAATCACGTTCGCCGGACGCGGGGGCAAGGCCCTTGCCGCGGGTTCGACTGCGCCGGACTTCGCCCTTCCATCCCTCGATGGATCGACAATCAAGTTGTCCGACTACCTTGGACGCGCGGTATGGATCGACGTCTGGGCGTCGTGGTGCCCACCCTGCCGCGCTGAAATGCCAGACATCGTGGCGGTGTCGCGCGACTACGTGACCCCTGCCGAAACAGCCGCGAATTCCGGTCTCGTGATCATCCTGGTCAGCATTGGTGAAGCGGCGGAGACGGTGCGCCGGTATGTGGAGACCACCAAGATCCAATTGCCTGTAGTCGTCGACCAGGAGTATCGCATCACCGAGAATTACCGGGTTTCGGGCCTGCCAACCCACTTCTTCATCGGCCCGGATGGACACCTCAAGGACTTCGCGATAGGTGGCCTGAAGCCGCGGGCCATGCGGACACGGCTTGACCGATTGCTGGAACGCACTCCCAAGTGACCTGCCGAGACGCTACGCCCCGTTAGCGTCGTCCAGCCGTAGTCCCGGCCGAATATCCAGGGACGACCCGGCGACGTGGCCGAGTTGCAGACGGAAGTACCCGGCCGCGCCAATCATGGCGGCATTGTCAGTGCAATAGATCAGTGGTGGTACCCGCACTGGCACCTTCGACCGGGCAATTAAGACTTCACGCAAACGAAGGTTTGCGGCAACGCCACCGGCGATCACCACTTCCCTTGCACCGAAGTGTTCAGCGGCGGCGCAGGTCTTCGAGACAAGGACATCGACAACCGCCTCTTGGAATGCGCGGGCCAGACGGGCCGTACGTTCCGGAACTTCGCCAGATTGGCCAGCGACTGACCTTGCCACGCCCGCCATCCTCGATGGGTTGCCCACTGGTCGCCCACCGTTTAAGGCATCACCTTCAACCTGCCGGAGCATGGCGGTTTTCAAACCGCTAAAACTGAAGTCAAGCGTGCCTCGCATCCACGGGCGGGTCAACGCATCCGCCGCGTCTGCGGCCGCTTCACCGGGCGCTAGCATGGCAGCGGCTTGGATTGCCGGACCGCCGGGATACCCAAGTCCAAGGATCCGGGCAACCTTGTCGAATGCCTCGCCGGCCGCGTCGTCCCTCGTTCGCCCAACGACCGAAAGGTCTCCATGCCCACGGACGACAACCAACTCGGTATGACCACCCGAAACGACGAGGCAGAGAACCGGGAACTCAGGGCCGTGATGGTCCGCACCAGTCACGAGTGCGCCGGGGACACCTAGCCAGTTGGCGTACAAGTGGCCCTCCAGGTGGTTCACCGGCACGAGCGGAACAGACCGCGCGGCCGCGACAGCCTTGGCGAAGTTCACGCCAACGACCAGCGCGCCTGCCAGTCCCGGCCCGTGGGTCACTGCTACGGCATTGATTCCCGACCACGAGATCCCTGCAACCTCGAGTGCCTGCCTCACCGCCGGTGCAATGTGAATCGAGTGCTCACGCGACGCCAACTCAGGCACCACGCCTCCCCACCGCCGGTGCAACGCCTCCTGGCTGACAACGATCGAACTCCGTACCGTCATGCCGTTCTCGACGACCGCGGCAGCGGTCTCGTCACAACTGGTCTCGATTGCAAGGATCGTCGTCAATGGGGGCAACCTTTCGGTAACGAAGCGATTTTCAATTACGGGAGACGGGGCCGAGGAGAACCCACGTGGTCATCAGCGGTCCGACATGCCAACTCCGACAGTCGACAAGGCCGTCCGCCTCGACGACCCGATGGTTCATCCGGAACTCTGCCAAACGAACCGGCGGTCGAGATCGGCCTTCAGTGATCCCTTGCGATCCTGGAACGCCTCGGTTTGAAGGTCTTCACTCCACATTATGAGCGCGTCTTCATTGTTGTCGGTGTAGTACCGGGGCCTCACCCCGGCATCCTTGAACCCGAGGCCCTCGTACATCCGGCGCGCAACGGAATTCGTCATGCGAACCTCAAGGGTCACCCACCTTGCACCGAGATTGCTTGCGATCTCAAACATCCCCCACATCAGGAGACGTCCGAGCCCCCTCCCCCGGTAACTCGGGCGAACCGCTACGGAGGTGACGTGCCCTTCATCGATCATCAGCCATAACCCGGCGTACCCAATCACTTCGGGCTCAACCTTGACGGGGGCGGTGCGGCCAAACAGCGAGAAGGGAAAGGGGCGCGCACTTGACCCTTCGACATCGGTGGATCCTTGATCGATGTCAGGAATTCCCCGCAGAACGAGGTACCGCGCGAGGACGTTGTCCTCAAGTTCCCGCCGATAGGCGCCGGCTGGCCACGGAACCGAGAAAGAAGACCGTTCCACCTCAATAACCGCCGGGATATCCCGCACCTGCATGGGGTCGAGGCGGTACTGCAAGGGTGTCACGCTCCGGTCCCGGTCAGTTGCCGGGGTGAAGCGTGATGGTACGTCAATGCTGGTCGCGTCGACGGTCGTTCCTGCACCAAAATCTGTCACCTAGGAGAATGTTGCTATCTGGCTGACGGTGCGCGTCTAGAAACCGTGATGCCAAAAACCGTGATTCTGGAACCACTGGCGTCCATTTCCGCGCAAAGAAACCTGACCCCCAAATGCACATTCATCGGGGACGACGCGTCGAGGATGGTGGGTCCGAAGCGCGTACACCGTCCAAGGGAACCACCTTTGTCGTCACCTCATCACTTCGAGATCAAATCGCGAGACTGTGACGGCCTGGCACCGACAGGGTAATCTCGCATCTTGGCCGTCATGGTCCCGGCCAGTCCGAACGCCAGTGGGCAAGGGACCAAGTGGGACTGCGCATCTTCTATACGCCCGTCAGTACCAGTACGCGTTGAACACCACGGCACATAGGGTCATCAGTCCGATGTTCACGAGGGCCGTTACGCGTCTGCCCAAGTGCAGGTTGAAGAACGTTGCCCCGACCATGATGACGACCAATCCAGCCTCTGCCAGAGGGGTAAGAATGGGGAATATCCCTGTTGCGACCGGTGCGATGACACCAATCGACCCGGCAACCTCTGCAATCTCGATCAGCCGGAATGCCAGGCCTTGGATGGGCATCACGATCCCCTGAGCATACGCGCGTCTTTCCAGGAACCCTTAGGCTGAAGCGATCCCTGCCATGAGAAAGACGCAGGCAAGAAAGCCCTGAACCCCCCAGACCAAGGTCTCCATTCCGCTACCCTCCCAACACTTGCGGATCACTCAAGATTGCAATTGCTTGACACGTCCGGCGGGGTGTGGATAGACAGCCCACACGTACATGGGGGCGATTGGACCCATTACCGTTCACCAGACCACCCGGACATCGACCCCCGCACCGGATTCTCACGGTTCAGGTAGACCGGTTGCACCGTCTCTGGGAGCGGATTTTCGGTTCCAACGCGAGACCGCAACGAGACCAATCCAGACATCCCGACATAGGCCGCCCGACGTTGCCCGGTCACCGGATTTGCAATCGTCACTCCCGGACGGGACTTCATGAGTTGGCAGGCAAGATCCTGTTCAATCTCGCCCCCGACGACCACACACTGGTTCGGCGTGGCTGCGACTGAGACGCACAACTCGTCTGCAGTCACGGTAGCGGGGGAACGGTGAACGAAAGATCCGGATCCAACAACCTCGGACATGCCGAGATGCACCAGGCCTCGCCCGGCACCGACCACTGCACAGATGAGGTCCCCCGGCCTCGAAGTGGAGCCCAATTGCCAAGCAAGCGCCTCGAGTGTGGAAACCCCGACGATTGGCACGTCTAGCGCACTTGCGAGCCCCTGTCCAAGGCTCAACCCCGCCCGGATTCCCGTGAATGATCCCGGACCAACGGCCACGGCAATTGCCCTCAAATCGGCCAGCCGATAGCCGTGGTTCTGTAAGAGGAGTTCTGCGAAGCCAAGGTGAAGCGCCCCTCCCGGACCTGTAGCGGTCCACGACGCCTCGGCAAGGACGAACTGACCTCGCAGTACCGCAAGGCTTCCGGTCCGCGATGAGGAATCGATCGCGAGAAGCAGGTCAGTCCCCGCTTCGGCATCCCACCACGCCGAAGAGCATTCTCGGATCGACTCGGCGACCGACGCATCCACACCAAGGTCTACAGCCCCGGCCGCCAGTTCAGGGTTCGACAGGCCGTCAGGAGAGATGGACATCTTCAGGCAGATGGTACGTCCAATTCCGACCAAATCGACTCCACAGACTATTCATGCGCCAAACCGATTCAGTGCCCAAACCATCGACATCCAGCTAACGAGTGAGTACTGGTGCGCCCTGGTAATTTCCCCTCGGCATCCCCAGACGATCAACCACCGAAAGCCTCCCTGGCCAGGCGCCCAACGAAGTCACGCCACTTCTGCCCGCGAGGGACGAACCGGAGGCCCCGCTTGCTCTCCGAAAGATGTCGCATCGCGATGAGCAAGTGATCCTCGGGAAAGTAGTCCGGCGCCCGCCCAGGCCACTCAACCACTGTGACACCATCGCCCCGGAGATAGTCGTCGATGCCGGTTGGTGAAATATCCCCATCGCCCGAGAGGCGGTACAGGTCGATGTGCGCCAGCGGCAACCTGCCCTCGTACTCGTGAATGATCGTGAACGTCGGGCTCGTTACCGGATCAGTCACACCCACACCTTCAGCGATGCCACGCGCGAGGACCGTCTTTCCGGCCCCCAAGTCACCATCAAGCAGGACGATTTCACCTCCGGTAAACATTGAGCCCATCCGCAAGCCAATCCGGTGGGTCTGAGCCGCACTGTGGCTCACAATGTCCAGTTCGCCGTTGGCACTCGTCATCGATGGCATCTCTTCTCCTTCGGATCTGTCGTCGCGCCGCCAGCACCCAGTCGCGTACCCAGTGCACTGCTCACTGGATGGCCACGGTTCTTGCCTCGTGACAGGTTCGTCCGTTCTGAACGTGCCGACGATGCTTCTGTCGTGATGCGTTCTCGTGCGTACCATTGGCTATCCGGTCGCACCCCACCGCCTCGGATGTCGAGATACTTCGCGTACACCTGACACGAACTCCGGACTGAGTTGATGGGCCTTCGGATCCTCGCGATCGCGCCGACAAGTTTCTTTGCGGACTATGGATGCCATGTCCGAATCCTTGAGGAAATTCGCGCCCTTCAAGATCGAGGCCACCGGATCACGCTTTGCACATACCACTCCGGACGCACACCACAGGGAATCGAAGTTGTCCGGATGCCCCGGGTGCCATGGGCTTCCACCGTCCGCGTAGGATCACACCTGCATAAACTGTACTTCGACCTGCTTCTCGGCGCACGAGCGCTCGTTTCATCGTTGGGGCGAGTAGACCTCGTTCACGCCCACCTCCATGAGGGTGCGGCGATCGGTCTCGCCGTGGCGCGTCTTCGGGGCGTCCCCCTCGTCTTCGATTACCAGGGCAGCATGACCCGGGAAATGCTTGACCATCGGTTCCTGACACCGAGCAGTGCATTGCTTCGCCCCCTTGAATGGCTTGAGCGAACGATCGAACGGAACGCCGATGCTATCGTGACCAGTTCCATGCACGGCGCGACACATCTCGCAAGTGGGCACCGGACACCTCTGCAGAACGTCGCGGTTGTACCGGACGGCATTGCCACCGCCATGCCAGACATCAACCACGCCATGGCCGCTGAACTGCGCCAACGCCTTGGATTGCCTCCGGGCAGACAGATCGTCGCCTACCTGGGTCTCCTCGTCGACTACCAAGGCGTCGACCATCTTCTCTACGCGGCGCGACAGGTCATCGAACGTCGGCCTGACACGCATTTCCTCATCATGGGATATCCAGGTTTGGAACAGTACCGGCGTCAGGCGTACGACCTTCAGATCCTGAACAATGTCACCTTTACCGGACGCGTGCCGTACGAAGATGCCCCCCTGCACCTGAGCCTGGCCGATATCGGCGTGTCTGCGAAACGCTCAACCACCGAGGCGAACGGGAAGCTGCTCAACTACATGCAGGTGGGATTGCCGACCGTCGTCTACGACAGCCCGGTTTCGCGCGAGCTCCTTGGCGATCTGGGGGTGTATGTCCCGATGGGCGACATCAGCGCTTTGGCGGGTTCAATCATCAACCTTCTGGACGACGCCAGCCGTCGCGCGGTCCTTGGTCCGGCCTTGCAGGCACACGTTCGCACCCAGTTCTCTTGGGACGATGCTGCCGGCATTCTGGAAGGCACCTACGCGTCAGTCATGACCAAGAGGGTCCCATCGCGTACTGACCGGCTAGCCTCCCGGTAGACTTACGGCACTGAAATGCCATCTCTCTCGAACGATCAGGTCCCGAAGCCCCTTACCTACACCTTGATGTACCACGGCCTGTGGGCGGCCCTGTTTCTCATGACGACGCTTCTTTACTGGGCAATCTTCCTCTACTCGGGCCAGGACACCTTCCGCGCCCTCGTCCCACCCCTCGGCCTCCTGTTTTTCGCCGTGGTTGCCGGCGTCGGCTGCTGGCTTGCCTACACCACGCGCCTTGCAATTCTTCTCGGTCAGGCGTCTTGGGATGACGCGTTCACCCTATCGTCGTGGAGCAGTTGGGCGGTCCTGATTTTCGCCCCGGCATCTCTGGCAGTCTGGCAGTGGGTGATGATTCCTGCCAGTCACGCTCTGGGATTGCAGGAAGGTTGGGGAGGCGTTCCAGGCGTGCTCACCGAAGGTGCGATCAAGGTCGAGGTGATCGTGTGGTGGCTATCACACTTGCTTAGCCTGCGCGGCCTGATCCGCGGCCGACGCGATTACGTGCGACCCGAGCCACCCGTCGATGCAGAGACCGCCCCCATCGCATCAATTGCCTGACTGCTGATCAATTGCCGGAGAAACCGAGATCGGTCTGGGTACTGGCGCGACCGTAATTGGATCAGTCGACAAGCTCGGCCGGTGAACCTGGTTGTGGACGACACCGCCCTACACGCACGAATGGTTGCCGACGCCCTCGAAACCGGCGGGTTCGCGACCCTTGTCGCGACATCCAGCGCTTCGGCGATTGCGATGTTCCTCGAAAGCCGCACCGATGCCGTCATTCTCGACGTCCTTATGCCGGAAATGAACGGCTATGACGTGCTTGCGTATCCGCGACCTCTCCGATGTGCCGATCATCATGCTTTCCGCCCTTCGTAATCAGGCCGAAATCGTCCAGGGACTCGATGCGGGCGCCGAAGACTATGTGACCAAGCTATTCAACGTCAGTGAACTCATCGCACGCGTCGGGGCCCAGTTGAGACGCATCCACCGGCACGATGAGAACCGGTCTTGGGCGCATATTGACACCGCTGACCTATCGATTGATCTCGACTCACGCACGGTCAGCCTCGGTGCGACAGATATCCGTCTCAGTCCTACCGAGTTCCGGTTGCTGTCATACCCAGCCGCGAACCGCGGACGGGTCGTGCCACACAACGAACTGATCACCCATCTGTGGGGCGATGACGGTGCGAGACTCGGGCCGTACCTCAAGATCTAAGACCGTCGATTGCGACAGAAAGTCGAGAGTGATCCGGGCAGCCCATCGCACATCGTGTCGCGTCATGCCAGCGGATACGTATTCGCAGACAGGGTGCCGGTCACATTCTGAACACCCGTTGGTTTCTGAAGATTCACGGCGTGGCACGGCATCGGGGCAACTGGAAAATCGCCACTGGGACAAGACCCGATAACTGCGTGCATACGTCTCACCGCCTGACAGACGCGCTACACTCTTCGCGATGTTCGTGTTGAATGGCCTCCTGTGGATCGTCTCATTGCCGTTCAGGCTTGTGGTCTGGATGGTTGGCTTGGCCCTTTGGGTCGTGTCGCTGCCTTTCCGAATTGTTTGGAGCATCCTTTCATTTTTTGGAATCGGACGCCTCCTGACGTTTGCCACGCTCGGCATCGCCGGGTATGCCCTGTACCGCCTTGTCAACGACGAGGATGAACCGGCACCGGTCGCACCGCCACTTGATCGCACGCCAGTAGCGCCGGCGGATGCTCCTTCGGCACCTCATGCTGAGGGTGAAGTCACCGAGAAATCCTGAGCGAGACGCCCAACGTCAGGCGCGGTCCGATCATTCGGTGACCGGTCGTGGCGCAGCACGGGCAGCGATCCAGGTAGTGAGCGGCATTGCAATGCTCAAGCTGACGATCCCGGTCACTGCCCGAAGGAGTTCGGCAGCGATCAGTTCACGGTTCCAGATGTCGCCGAGGTCGTCGGCGTAAAGGGCGAAAAGCAGCAGGATTGGCAGTGACGCGCCAGCATAGGCCAATACCAGGGTGTGGACCGCAGCGACCACATGTGCCCGTCCGACGCTCATCCCTCTCCAGAACAATTCCGTGCGCGACATCAGCGGTGATGTGTCCGCAAATTCGAACACGGCCGCCGTCTGCGCCACGGAGACATCGATTAGGCCTCCGACCGCGCCGAGCAACATCCCGGCCAGAAGCAGTCCCTGCGTGTCAATCTCGCCCCGAAGCGCCGCGTGGACGAGATGGATTTCCTCATTCGACCCAAGCCCCGAGAGGCTGGCGGACCGGACCGCAACCACTGACACGACGCCAGCGACTGCAAGGCTTCCCGCCATCCCGGCCAGTGGCACCCCAGCCTCCCACGTGAACCCATGGGTGAGAACGAGGGCGGTCACTGCGATGAGGGCGCAGCCCACGATTGCCACAGGTACCGGCGCCTGACCTGCAAGCAGACGTGCCACGACAAACCACCAGATGATCCACGCGGCGGCACCAAGCCCGACCATCGCGCGGAGACCGCGGCCACCAGCCACGGCCGCCGATGCCACTGCAATTACGGCAATCCCGGCGTAGAGCCACGGACGCCGTACCCGGTCAGTGATCTGGAAACTTTCGTTCTGCGCATCGACGGCACCCCCGCCTGAAATACCCGGTGCACCGCTCATCGCACCCGCGCTATCGGACGGGGTCGTCCAGTACTGGAGGACAACCCGGTCACCGGGCGCGTACACCGGTATCGTTCCCGCCCGAACGACGATGCTTGGCGCGCCAAGCGTCACCACCGCCACACGCCCGGACTGCGAACCAGTGACAACGCGGATGGTGTGTCGCGAGCCTCCAGGTAGTCCGGGCGGGTTCTGAACCGATGTTTCGATCACACCTTCGCACGCTTCGAAGACTGGTTCGTCCGGTATTGAGCCACGTATCGGGACCCCAAAGGCTGGAGAAGTGACCCAGACACCGAATAGAAAGAACACGAAGGCCAGTGAACCGATGAATACGCGCAGGCTTCGAACCGCGAGGTTCGCTCCTCTCTCTCTCCGGGGGAGGGGGCGCTTCTCCCAGTCCCCTCCCAAAGATTGCAGCTCGGTTCGCTCCGGTGCCGCAAACTTTGGCGCCCGGTGGGACGTGCCGTCCGGTGCCTGCCGCCGGAGGACGGCGAGGGTCTGACTTTCCTTCGCAGGCAAGCGCACGCTTTGTGATGTCTCCCGTTCGGGAGGGCCGTCGGTCACCATGACGGTCTCAACGAACTCACGCCGGACGGGGCGAGTGTGGTCGATGCACCAAGAAGCAGCGAAGTGCGCATCGCTTGACAGTTCGGATTGCCCGACCCCATACTCGTATAAATTTCGTCTCGCCGCGATGCGCCGGGACGCCATAGTGACCAGCAACGATCAGGACGAGTACGTCGCAGGCCGCACCTCCCCAGAGAGACAGGCAACGGTGAAAGCCTGTCGGGGTTCGCGCGACAGAATGGACCTGTGAGCTGAACGGTGAAACTGCGTGGTCTGCACGTGGCAAGTAGCCAATCCGGTATCCACACCCGTTACCCAAGTGGCAGGCATCAGTGCCGGTTTGTCTGAAACCGTTCACCTGTGTCTGGCAAGAGCGAGTGACACTTGTCCATCGCGCACAACCGGTTGCGAGAGACAGAAGTGACACTAAGCGGGGTGGCACCGCGGGTCGTTGGAAGCAACCTCTCGTCCCCAAGGGACGCGAGGTTTTTTTGTTGCCCACTGACGACCGGAGAGTGCACGTGATGCAAGCCACCCAGACAGCCATGCTCCAGGAACTCCCAACCGGGGTGCGGCCATGACCGTGCTGCTGCAACCTCGAACCAGTGCCTCCGGCATCACGCCAACCCTCGAGGACGCCCGGGAACTCTCACGTCACGGAAACCTCATCCCTGTCTATCGCGATTTGCTTGCAGACATGGAGACCCCCGTCTCGGTCTACGACAAGGTCACCACCGGTCCATACAGCTTCCTCCTTGAAAGCGTGGAGGGTGGCGAACGCCTGGCGCGCTACTCCTTCATCGGCACTGAACCACGCGTCGTAGCACGTCTGCGTGACGGGCTCGCAACCATCCACTCCGCCGCGGGCCCGACGAGAACCGAACCATTCAGCGACCCGCTTGCCTTCATCAGGGGCCTGATCGCGCCATACAAGCCCGTCGCTCTGCCGGACATGCCACGGTTTGTCGGCGGTGTTGTTGGCTACCTCGCGTACGAATGCGCCCGCTACTTCGAGAAACTGCCTGTCCCCGCGCGTGACGACCTCCAACTCCCGGATGCGATCATGATGCTTGCGGACACGCTGGTCGTCTTCGATCACGTCAAGCACCGCATGCGCGTCCTCGCCCACGCCGACCTGACCGCGCATGGCGGCGACGTCGACGAGGCCTACCGCGACGCCCTGCACCGTATCGAGGCCATCAGCAAGCGCCTCGGGTCTCCAGGAACACTGACCCCTGGCCGCGCCCCGCTGACAGTCCCTCGCGGGCGTGTCGACGACGTCCCGGCGAACGTCGCAAGCACGTTCACCCGAAACGCCTACCAGGACGCCGTGCGCAGGGCGCGCGAGTACGTGGCGAGCGGTCACATCATCCAGGTCGTTCCCAGCCAACGGCTCAGCCGGGAGGTGGCTGCCCGGCCATTCACGATCTACCGAGCCCTTAGAGCCGTCAATCCGTCCCCGTACATGTACTACCTGAACCTCGACGACATGCAGATTGCCGGGGCATCGCCCGAGATGCTTGTCCAGGTCGAGGACGGCGTGATCCGCACCCGGCCCATCGCCGGGACCCGTCCGCGTGGCGCAGATCCCGAGGCCGACGACGCCAATGCCGCCGACCTCCTCGCCGACGAGAAGGAGCGCGCCGAACACATCATGCTTGTCGACCTCGGCCGCAATGATGTCGGACGCGTTGCAAAGCCCGGATCGGTGCAGGTGACCGATCTCATGATCGTCGAACGGTATTCGCACGTCATGCATATCGTCAGTCAGGTGGAGGGTCGCCTGAAAGACGGCGCAGATGCCTTCGATGCATTGCGGTCGTGCTTCCCCGCCGGAACCGTCTCTGGCGCCCCAAAAATCCGGGCGATGGAGATCATTGCCGAACTGGAGCCCTGCCGACGTGGCACGTACGCTGGCGCCGTTGGCTACTTCTCGTTCGATGGCAACCTAGATACCGCCATCACGATCCGCACTCTCGTCATCAAGGACGGTGTTGCCCACGTGCAAGCCGGCGGAGGTGTCGTCTACGACTCTTCACCGGAGGCCGAGTTCCAGGAGACCCTCAACAAGGCCGCTGCCCTGTTGCGCGCCCTTGACCTCGCCGAGACCGTCGAGGTCGACACCATAACCGACAGTCATGCCCTTGAAGGTGGGGGCCGTGATGGCGTGGGGTCGGGCGGGGAGAGGAACCAGCCATGATCGTGATGATCGACAACTACGACTCGTTCACGTACAACCTCGTCCAGTACTTGGCCGAACTCGGCGCCGAACTGGAAATCTTCCGCAACGACGCCGTGAGTGTCGAACATGTGCGGGAAATGGCACCCAGCGCCATCGTCGTGTCGCCTGGCCCATGCACGCCCCGAGAAGCGGGCATTTCCGTCGAGATCATCCGCACCCTCGGACCATTGATCCCGACATTGGGCGTCTGCCTCGGGCACCAGTCGATGGGTGAAGCGTTTGGGGGCCGGGTCATCCGCGCGCCAGAAATCGTCCACGGCAAGACTTCGCGCATCCACCATGATGGCCAAGGCGTCTTCGCGGGCCTGCCCCAGGACTTCCAGGCAATCCGCTACCACTCACTCATCGTGGACCGGCAGGGCCTGCCAGACACCCTTGTACCAACCGCACAGACCGACACCGGCCTCATCATGGGTCTGCGCCACCGCGTTCATCCGATCGAAGGCGTGCAGTTCCACCCCGAGTCCATCAAGACCGAGGCGGGAAAGGAGCTTCTCAGGAACTTCCTCAATCTCGCCGACGTCTGGAACCAGTCGCATGAACGCCAACCGAGGACTGCCTCCTGATGTTGAGGCCTGAGTGCCCTTTCCCGTCGCAACGGGGGAGGGGGAGGGGCTGGGGGCCCCATCTCGATGGAGTGGGACGAGGAATACCGAGATGATCGTTGAAGCACTCGCGAAGGTCGTCGACGGACATGACCTGACCGTCGACGAAGCCGCCGCCGTGATGGCGGACATCATGGAGGATCGCGCCACGCCCGCCCAGTTTGGTGCTTTCGTGACGGCATTGCGCCTGAAAGGGGAAACGTCCGCCGAACTGGCCGGCATGGCCCAGGTCATGCGCGAGAAGGCCGTTCGCGTCACCACGGATCGCCGGGACGAGCTCGTTGACACCTGTGGCACCGGCGGCGATGCCAGCGGCAGTTTCAACGTCTCAACGGCATCCGCCTTCGTGGTCGCCGCGGCCGGAGTGCCCGTCGCCAAGCATGGCAACCGTGGCATGACCAGCAAATGTGGATCAGCGGATGTCCTCGAAGCCCTCGGCGTCTCAATTTTCCTAGGACCCGATGCTGTCGCCCAGTGCATTGATCAAGCCGGTCTGGCCTTCATGTTCGCCCCCGCCTACCACCCAGCGATGAAGTTCGCGGCCCCACTGCGCCGTGAACTCGGCATCCGCACCATCTTCAATGTCCTCGGTCCGCTCACCAACCCCGCCGGTGCAACGAGGCAAGTCATCGGTGTCGCATCACCGACAGTCATGCCAGTGATCGCCGGCGCACTTATCATCCTGGGCGCCGTGCGGACTCTGGTCGTCCATGGTGACGGAAATCTAGATGAGATCAGCATCAGCGGCGCGACGGTCGTTCATGACGTCGATGGCGCATCATCGTCAACCTACTCGATCCATCCCTCCGACCACGACATCGCGACGGCGCCACGTTCAGCCATCGCTGGTGGGACGGCACCTGAGAACGCCCAGCTGATCACCGAGTTGTTCAGCACGCCAGCATTGGACGATGCGTCGCGAGCGCGTCACGACATCGTGTGCCTGAACGCCGGTGCCGCTCTGGTCGCCTCAGGACGGGTCACCTCGCTGGCAGACGGCGTCGCGCGTGCCCGCGACCTCATCGCGTCAGGAGCCGCCCGGCACCGCCTGGAAACCCTCATCCGCGTCAGCCAGGCCCTCGCCTGAGATCAGCGGGAAAGTAGCAAGACGATGATCCTTCACAACATCCTCGCCCATAAGCGCCACGAAGTCGCCGCTTCAATGCGCCGGCGGACCCTGGATTCGGTCCGCTCGGAAGCGTTCCGCCAGCCAACCCCACGCCCGTTCGCCGCGAATCTCCGTGCCGCCGCCGGTACCCCCGCGCGACTGATCGCGGAAATCAAGCGCCGGTCACCGTCCGCCGGAGCGATGGCCGACGTTCCAGACCCGGTCATCCTTGCCCGGACATACCAGGCGAATGGTGCAAGTGCGATTTCCACCCTTACCGACGGTCTCTTTTTCGGGGGCAGTCTGGAAGACCTCCGTGCTGTCAGCGAGGCCGTCTCAATCCCGGTCCTGTGCAAGGACTTCCTTTTCACCGACTACCAACTGTGGGAAGCACGCGCCGCCGGTGCAGACGCCGCCCTTTTGATCGTCGCGGCCCTGGCCTCACCTCTGGCAACTCCCGGCAACGCTGATGCGCTCGACCACCCTCTAGAAGTCGGCACTCCGGACCTCGAAATTGCCCGTGAACGTCTTGCCCACCTCCTTGGCGTTGCCCGTTCGGCGGGACTGGAATGCCTGGTTGAGGTACACGACGAGGCCGAAGCCGCCGTCGCGCTTTCGGTCAACGCCGCGGTGATCGGCATCAACAACCGTGATCTCCGCACATTCATCACTACGTTCGACGCAACCGAACGCGTAGCCATGCGCCTCCCACGAGGCACCAACGGTCCCGTGATCGTGAGTGAGAGTGGCCTCCATGACCGTGCCGCCGTGGAACGGGTTCGCGCCGCGGGTGCCCACGCCATCCTCGTCGGCGAAGCCCTGGTACGTGCCCCCGATATCGGTGTCAAAGTGCGTGAGATGAGCGGAACAGTCGTGACACTCGGAGCGACGGGGACGCGAAGCGTAGATCAATCAGGCGGGGCGGGGCGGGGGAATCCGGCGTGATCGCAGCCACCGCCGTCCACGTACGAGTGAAGATCTGCGGTATCCGGTCCGTCGACGTGGCACTTTCCTGCGCCTGTGCCGGCGCGGATTTCCTCGGGTACAACTTTGCCCCCATCAGCCGTCGACGGACCGATACCGATACCGCATCCCGCGCCATCGACGCCATCAAGGCCGATACCGCGCTTGGGTCAGCAAGCGAATCGTCTCCAAATCAGGGGCAATGGGGTGGCCTCACTCCCCTCTCCCGTCGCAACGGGGGAGGGGGAGGGGGCCTCATCGCCCACGCGTCCACCCCCTGCGCCGTCGGCATCTTCGTGAACCAGTCAGTCCGCGAAATCGACGACATCTCGCGTGAATGTGGTCTCGACATCGTGCAGTTGAGTGGAAACGAAACGCCAGACGAATGCGCGGCTATCGGAGAGACCACCGGCCTTCCCGTCATCAAAGCCGTACGGCTCACGTCCGCGTCCGACCATACACCCGTCAACTCCTACTTGTCCGTGCCAAACCTTTTCGCATTCCTCGCCGACACACCCGGCACATGGGGCGGGACCGGCGAACCATGGGACTACGCAACCGTCCGGACCCTTGCCTCACGTTCCAGACCGCACCTGTTCGTCGCCGGGGGCCTCACCCCAGAAACCGTGGCACTAGCGATCCATCATGCGCGTCCATGGGGCGTCGATGTCGCGAGTGGTGTTGAAACGAATGGGATGACCGACCCGGCCCGTGTGTTGTCGTTCATCACGAGTGTCCGGAACTCACTCCCCTCTCCCGTCGCCATGGGGGAGGGGTAGGGGGTGGGCCCCTCATTTCGAAGGGATGACTTTCGTCCCAACTATCCCGATCAGGAGAACTCATCATGACCGACACGACGACCAAGCGACTGAAGACCTTCTCTGGGGTCAAGCCGAGCGGTGGCCTTCATCTGGGCAACTACCTTGGAGTGATCAAACGATGGGTCGACGATCAGGACGTGTACGAAAACGTCTTCTGCATCGTCGACCTGCACGCCATCACCGTGCCTCAGGATCCCGTCGCCCTCCGCCAACAGACCCGTGAGGTTGCGGCCTTCTACATCGCGGCCGGTCTCGACCCTGCCCGGACAATCGTTTTCGTCCAGAGCCACGTTAGCGCACATGCCGAACTCGGGTGGGTACTCAACTGCATCACCCCCATGGGATGGCTTGAGCGCATGACCCAGTTCAAGGACAAGGCGGCCCGGGAAGGTGACAATCGCGAACGCATCTCAACCGGCTTGTTCGACTATCCCGTCCTGATGGCGTCCGACATTCTTCTGTACGACGCAAATCTCGTCCCCGTTGGCGACGACCAGAAGCAGCACGTCGAACTGACACGCGACATCGCTGAGCGGGTAAACCGCCTGTACGGTGATATCCTCGTCGTCCCGAAACCGCTGATCGCCGAGACCGGTGCACGGATCATGGGGCTCGCAGACCCTTCCAAGAAGATGAGCAAGTCGGACAATCTGCCCGGACAGGCAATCGGCATCTTCGACAAGCCTGAAGACATCCGCAAGGCGATCATGCGTGCCACAACCGATAGTGAGCGCACCATCGTCTTCGACACCAATCGACCGGGCCTCTACAACTTGCTCACGATCTATCAGGTGCTCAGCGGTGAGACGCGGGAACAGATCGAGACACGGTTCGAAGGGAAGGGATATGGTGACCTCAAGCGAGTCCTGGCGGACGCGGTCCTGGACACAATCTCCCCAATCCAGGCGCGTTGCCATTCCCACCTGAACTCGTCGGACCTTGACGACCTTCTCCGGGATGGCGCCGACCGAGCGCGAGTGATCGCCGACCGCACCTTTAGCCGTGTGTGCACCGCAATGGGCCTGCGCTAAGCCCGCGAATGATCACGGCCCCCCCCACCCCTCTCCCGTCGCAACAGGGGTGGGGGTGGGGGGGTGGGGGTCGACATGAAAGGAAACCAAAGCAGATGGCAACCATCAGCCCATCCACCGGAGCAGCCAGACCTGCCGAAGCCTCGCGGCCCGGTCGGTTTGGACCGTACGGTGGCCAGTTCGTGCCCGAGACCCTCATGCCCTCCCTTGTGGAACTCATCGACGCATACGACATCGCCTGTCACGATCCAACCTTCACCGCCACGTACGACGCCCTCGCCCGCGACTTTATCGGCCGTCCCACCCCCCTCTACCACGCAACCAAGCTGACCGCCCGCGCGGGTGGCGCACAGGTGTACTTGAAGCGTGAGGACCTCGCTCACACTGGCGCGCACAAGATCAACAATGCCCTTGGTCAGGGCCTCCTTGCTCGGCGCATGGGCAAGCAGCGCATCATTGCGGAAACCGGCGCCGGACAGCATGGGGTTGCCACCGCCACCGTCTGCGCAATGCTTGGCCTGGAGTGCATCGTCTACATGGGCGAGGAGGATGTACACCGCCAGGCACCAAATGTCTTCCGAATGAAACTTCTCGGCGCCGAAGTCCGGCCAGTCAAGTCGGGGTCACGCACCCTGAAGGATGCGATCAACGAGGCAATCCGCGACTGGGTCACCAATGTCAAGGACACCTTCTACATAATCGGGTCGGTCGTAGGGCCGCACCCGTACCCCACCATGGTGCGTGACTTCCAGAGTGTCATCGGCCGTGAGACCCGCGAACAGTCCCTCGCGCAGATTGGTCACCTGCCGGATGCCGTGATCGCGTGCGTCGGTGGAGGAAGCAATGCCATGGGCATCTTCCATCCCTTCCACGACGATGCATCCGTGCGCCTGATCGGTGTCGAGGCCGGAGGCGATGGCGTCGCCACCGGACGCCATGCGGCACCGCTTTCGGCAGGTCGCCCCGGAGTCCTGCACGGCGCACTCTCGTACCTGATGCAGGACAGGGACGGTCAAGTCATAGAGACCCACAGCATCTCGGCGGGTCTCGACTATCCCGGCGTAGGTCCAGAACACTCCTGGTACAAGGATTCTGGTCGCGCCACGTACGTAGCGGTCGATGATGCAAGCGCACTCGCAGGGTTCGAACTCCTCTGCCAGACCGAGGGGATCATTCCCGCCCTGGAAACCGCCCATGCCATTGCATACGCCGCTGAGTACGCCGCATCGCGACCGTCTTCGGAAATCATCGTGGTCAACTGTTCGGGCCGAGGCGACAAGGACCTGAGTACCGTCGCGACCCGCCTGGGAATGACCCTGTGAACAACCGACCGGCGCAACATCAGTCACGAATTGGCGCAACCCTGGCCCGTCACCACGAAGCCGGCACGATGGCCTTGGTTGGTTGGCAAACCATCGGGTTTCCAACTATCCAGTCATCCCGGACCCTCGTCCCAGCACTCATCGACGGAGGCTTCGACCTCATCGAGCTCGGCGTTCCGTTCTCTGATCCTCAAGCCGATGGCACGACTATCCAGAGGGCGTCATTCGAGGCTCTCCGCCAAGGCGCAACACTTTCAATCGCCCTCGATACCGTTCGAACACTTCGCAGCGACGGCATCACCGCACCGCTGATCTTCATGAGTTACTACAACCCGATCCTATCCAGGGGGCTAGAACGCTTTGCGATCGACGCCAGCGAAGCAGGGGTAGATGGCCTGATCGTTCCCGACCTGCCTGCCGAAGAGTCTGATGACCTCATTGATGCCCTTGACCGTGTGGGTATCGACTCGATCTTCCTCGTTGCACCCACAACGCCCGAACCGCGTCTCCGCGCAATCGCCGCCCGGGCGCGGGGGTTCATCTATTGCGTCAGCCTGACCGGTGTCACCGGCGCAAGGCAGGCGCTTCCAACCGACCTGCCCGATTATCTTGCCCGCGTGCGTAACGTCACCAACCTGCCATTGGCGGTTGGGTTCGGTGTGTCTCGCCCGGAACATGTGGCACGCCTTCGGGGTATCGCCGACGCGGCAATCGTGGCGAGCGCAATCATCGACCGGATGGAACACACTCCACCCGAGACACATGTCCAGGAATTACGAACCTTCGCCAAATCCCTGCGGAATGCCGCCGACGGGGTGTCCTAGGTGTTGTCTCTCACAAGGTTGTTGACAGGGAAGCGAGGCGGACGAGGGGGGTGAGGCCGTTGATGCCAAGGTGCGGTCGGTCGTGGTTGGAGTATTCCACGAAGGCGTCCAGTGCACGTTGGCGCTCGTCCTCGCTGGCCAGCG
>SHXX01000097.1 GCA_009693165.1 Chloroflexota bacterium | reverse complement strand
GCCACGGGTGCCCATGACCGTGCCGAAAGCACATGGGCGGTCAAGCGTGGGCTCGCTCAGATGCTCAAGGGCGGAGTGATCATGGACGTGGTCACTTCCGACCAAGCCAAGATCGCCGAAGACGCAGGCGCCTGTGCGGTCATGGCGCTTGAGCGGGTGCCCGCGGATATCCGCAAGTCCGGCGGGGTAGCACGCATGAGCGACCCCGACCTGATCCGGGCGATCTGCGAATCGGTCACGATCCCGGTCATGGCCAAGGCACGGATCGGACATTTCGTCGAGGCCCAGGTCCTTGAGGCACTCGGCGTCGACTACATCGACGAGTCCGAGGTACTCACACCAGCGGATGACGAGTTCCACATCGACAAGCACGGATTCAAGGTGCCATTCGTGTGCGGATGCCGGGATCTCGGTGAGGCGCTGCGTCGAGTGGGCGAAGGTGCGGCCATGATCCGAACCAAGGGTGAGGCCGGAACCGGCAACGTCGTCGAGGCTGTGCGTCACGCGCGCGCCGTCCTCGGTGAAATCCGCAAGATCCGCAGCCTGCCCGTCGAGGAACTGATGACCGAGGCGAAGCGCCTGGGCGCACCGTACGAGCTCATCCGTGAGATCCACTCCACGGGTGTCCTGCCGGTGGTCAACTTCGCTGCGGGTGGTATCGCAACGCCGTCAGATGCTGCCCTCATGATGCAGATTGGCGTTGACGGCGTCTTCGTCGGGTCCGGGATCTTCAAGAGCGAGAACCCTGCCAAGATGGCACGGGCGATCGTGATGGCAACGACTCACTTCCGCGACGCCGGGATCGTTGCCGAGGTCAGCCGCGGGGTCGGCGAACCGATGCGTGGGCTTGAAGTCGCAAGCATGCCGGCCGGGGAGCGCCTTGCCAGCCGGGGTTGGTAACCATGCCCACGGGCACCATCAATCCTCCCTCCAGCCAACTCGGGTGGAGGGAGACGTCTTCCCAACCCGGCACCGGGCTCACCATCGGGGTACTCGCGATGCAGGGCGCGTTTGTCGAACACCTCCGGATCCTGACGAAACTTGGCGCAACCGTGCGGGAAGTCCGCCTTCCGCATGACCTTGAAGGCCTTGACGGCATTATCCTGCCGGGGGGCGAAAGCACCACCATCGGCAAGCTTCTCGAGGCGTGGGGCGTTCTGATGCCACTGCGAAGTGCGATTGCACAGGGCCTCCCGTGCTGGGGAACGTGCGCCGGGGCAATCCTGATGGCGCGAGACGTGTCGGACACGTTGCCCGGCCAACCGCTTCTTTCCGTGATGGATATCTCGATACGTCGCAATGCCTTCGGGCGTCAGGTCCAGAGTTTCGAAACCGATCTCATCATCGAGGGGATGGACAAAGACGTGCCATTTCCGGCGATGTTCATCCGTGCGCCGAAGATCGAATCCGTCGGCCCGGATGCCACGGCGATTGCCACCCTGGACGACGGAACCATCGTGGCCGCACGGCAAGGCACTTGGCTTGCGACATCGTTCCATCCGGAACTGACTTCCGACCCACGATTCCACGCGTGGTTCCTCGACATCGCCCGCGCCAACCTTGGCCAGAGTTCTTTGTAGGACCTCTCGGGCGCATCCATGCCGTAGTATTGGGGTCAGCGTCGCATGGCAGTCTCGTGATTGCTGACGTGCTCCCGGTGCATGGGAGGGCCCGAACCAAATACCTGCTAGGGGAGCCTGAGGGCTGAGAGGGCGTACGCCGGATAACCGGCAAGCGTCGACCCTGCGAACCTGATCCGGGTAATGCCGGCGGAGGAAAGCATGAACGAACCGCGAACGGTGAAACCGTCCCGCCCGAACGGGCGCGGGACGTCCCAGAATTGGCGTACCACTGACTTGATGGTAGTGGTCGTGGTGGCACTCGTCTTTGGCGCCATCTATTTCGCGTGGGCTGGGCCCTACGAATGGGTCGCTGCGTTTGGTGGAACACCGACGCAAGAAGCTGCAAACGGACTCTGGTTTGTTGCTGGTTTGCTTGGCCCTTATCTGATCCGTCGCCCGGGTGCCGCGCTGGCCTCGGAGACCCTGGCGGCGCTTGCCGAGATGTTGGTTGGCGCGCCGTGGGGCCCGAGCCTCGTCATCTACGGTGTCCTTCAGTCGATCGGCGCCGAGGCAACGTTTGCCCTCTTTGGCTACCGACGCTGGACACTGGCAACCATGGTCATCGCCGGTGTCGCCGCCGGGCTGGTGTCGCTGCCCTACAGCTGGTGGGACTACGGCTACTTCGCGCTTGACGTGCCGGTTCTTGTGACGATGCTGGTGACCCGTACGCTCGGGGTGGCGATTGCCGGAATTCTCGCCAAGTCCCTGGGCGATGCGCTTGTCCTGACCGGAGCCCTCAAGGACACGGCCATCGGTCGCGCCCGAATGGAAGAGGTGTAGGGGTTCGGCAAGTGACCGAACCGAACCGCCACGGGGTGTCAATGGGGTCGTGACTGGAGATGGCGTGAACGCGCCTCGGATTGACATACGGGATCTCACCATCAGGCACTTGGGCCGAAAGCGCCGTTGTCTGGAACAGGTATCGCTCACAATTGCACCCGGGGAACGCGTCCTGATAGCCGGACCGAGTGGCGCGGGCAAGAGCACCCTTGCCCTGTGCCTGAACGGCCTGGTTCCGCACTCCGTTGACGTCCACTGGGTCAGCGGTTCCGTCGATATCTCTGGCGAAGCAACCAGCACCCTGCCTCCCGGTGACCTGACGCGGCGGATCGGCATCCTTTTCCAGGATCCGGACGCGCAGGTCGTTCTGTCCACAATCGACGAGGACATTGCATTCGGACTGGAGAACCGTGGAATACCACCAGCGGACATGCCCGCGTTGATTGCACGGGCGCGGTTGGCGGTTGGCTTGGCGCGCAACTCCGACCGCGAGGCGGATGACCAGGTCCGGGTCCCCGAACAGGTGGACCGACTGTCCGGTGGGGCCCGGCAGAGGTTGACCCTCGCCGGTCTGCTGGCAGGCAATCCAGATGTGCTTGTCCTGGACGAACCGGTCGCAAACCTTGACCCAGTTGGCGCAGCAACCGTGTGGGCGACGGTTGCTGCGCTTCTTGGCGAAGACGCCACACGACGCCAAGCCATCGGGCGACCTGTTTCGCAGGCATTGGCTGCCTCGCCCTCGAACCACCAGGGGACCATCGACGCACGGAATGCCCGACATGCGTCGCGGTCGCTGATCGTGATCGAACACACCGCCGATGACGTGTTGCCATTGCTTGACCGCGTCATCGTTCTCGACCAAGATGGGCGGGTCGCCCTATGCGGCACGCCCGACGACGTGTTCATTGGCAACCGGGAACGGGTCCGGTCACTCGGCACCCGCCTTCCCGTCTGGGCCTCGGTGGCGCACCTCACCGGGTCGGCCTCTCTTCCCCGATCGCTTGACGAGGCCGCGCTCGCGTTCGGGGAGTGGACACGGAGAACGGGCACACCTTCATCGCCCGTCGTTGAACCCGAACCGCAAACCCGAACCACTTCGAACAGGGCCCCACTCATTGGACCCCGCATCGCCCTCAACGGGGTTTCATTCCGGCATCGGGAGACTGATCGGGAAGCAGTCTCGGGTGTCACGCTGACATGCGCTCCCGGGGAACTGATCGCAATCGTGGGAGCGAACGGCGCCGGAAAGAGCACTCTTGGACTCATGCTTGCCGGTGTCGTGCAACCGACGGCAGGAAAGGTTCTGCTCGATGGCACGCCAATCGAGGAAGTACCCGCCGGAGACCAGCGTCGGCGGCTCCGGTATGTCTTCCAGCATCCGGAACACCAATTCGTGGGACAAACCGTTCGCGCCGACCTCGAAGCCGCCTTGCGGGTCGAACAGCTTGATGCGCACGCCGTGGCTCGGCGGGTTGATGATGCACTCCGACGCGCTGACCTCGAAGGACTGGCACGCGCCAATCCTTTCACGCTCAGCCATGGGCAGAAAAGGCGTCTTTCGGTTGCCGGGGCACTCCTGACCGGCCCGGACATCCTCGTGCTTGATGAACCGACGTTCGGGCAAGACGATCACCACACCGCACAACTCATGGCGACGGTGAACGGGCGGGTGGCCGATGGGTGCACCGCAATCGTCATCACTCACGACCTGGACCTCGTCGCCTGCCACGCGACCCGGGTGATCGCAATGCGTGAGGGATCGATAATCTTCGACGGAACGCCCGCCGAGCTGCTCGAAAGTGACCCAATCCTCAGAAGTTGCTCGCTTAGGCGACCGCCTGCCGCCGAGTTGGCGTGGCGAGCACGACGACTCGGGTTCACGACCCCGCCAGTCACCTGCCGACGCGACCTTGAATTGCTCAAACCTACCGTTAGCACCACGACTGGTGGCACTGGTTTCTCGGATTCCCTCAATCTGGAACCGATTGTTGAACCACCGGCTGCAACGCCTCTGCGAGAACCCGTATCGATGGGCGCCCCGCCTGACGCATTTGGTCCTGGCCCGCGCGACACCTGGCTTGAACGGCGCAACCCGACCGTCAAGTTTGGCGTCGTCATCATGCTCGGGTTCATGATGACGTTCGTGTTCAATCCGCTCACACCACTGGCGTGGCTTGCAGTGATCATGGTGGTGGCGTGGACGACCGGGATCCGTCCCCTTCGGCTTGCACGCCTCCTCGGACCGGTAACCGCGTTTGCGTTCAGTCTCCTCTGGACCAACGCGTTCCTTGCCGCCATACCCCAGGGTGAACCCGTCCTGTGGCAGTGGGGGCCCTTTCACCTGACGGTCCACGGGGTGGTGCAAGGGTTTTCGCTGGCAATGCGTGGCGTTTCAACCGCGGCCGTGGGGCTGCTCTTCATCCTGACAACCGATCCGACATTGCTCGTGGTGAGCCTCGTGCATCACGGCAGATTGCCATACCAGTGGGGATACGCACTTCTTGCGGGGTACCGGTTCATGCCCGGGCTAGCCGATGAACTGGTGCAAATCCGCCTCGCGCGCCGCGTCCGCGGTGAGGATGTGACCGACGAGCGAGGCATCCATGGAACATGGGGCGGCGCGCTGCGACGGCGGGCGAACGGGATTTCGAGACCGTTCGGTGAACTTCGGATCCTGCTGACTGTTGCAATCCTTCGAGCGACACGGCTCGCGATCGCGATGGATGCGCGAGGCTTTGCAGGTATCACCACGCGCACGTACTTCCGCACCGCGCCTCTGACGCCGGCTGACCCAACGTTCGCGGTGACGTCATTCCTCGCCCTCACGCTTGTCTACGTCGTGACTTCGTGGATTGCGCAGACGCCTTGGGTGCCCCCCTCATGACGGCAAGGCTGCTTTCAAATCGAAATTGTTAACTACTGCGTTACGGGATGCCCTGAGACTTGCGGTGGGTGAGCATAACCAGAACGGCCATCCGTCCCTAGCCCGAACCTCGGGAGCGCACATGGAAATCAGAGGTGTCCTCCTTGACGTCAACGGCACGCTGATCGATATCGAGACCGATGACTGGGGTGAGGAAACACTTGCCCCGCTCAAGTACTTCCTGAGATACCACGGCGTCAGGCTTGGCAGGCAGGAATTGAGGGCGCGGCTTGAGGCCGGCGTCCGTCACCACCTTGGAACCATCCCCCAACCGTTCCCGGAACTGGACTGGACGCTCATTTGGCGGGACGTCTTGGCGAACGCAGGGGTCTTCGACCACGGCATTCTCAGCGGCGACGGTCTCGGCGCGACCGAACGCCGGTACCAGATTGCCCTCGACCTGGCGCGCATGCATCGTTCACTCGCTCGCCGACGGCTTCGGGCATTTCCGAAGACCCACGAGATGCTTGACGACCTGAGCCGACGCTATGCGCTGGCAATTGTCACGGACGGGCAGTGGGCATTCGCACGCGAGGAACTCATTGAGACCGGTCTCATCGGCTACTTCCGGCACGTCACGGTGTCTGGGGACATGGGACTGCGAAAGCCGGACACGCGGATCTTCCATGACGCACTGATTGCAATCGGAGTGGATCCATCGAACGCGGTGTACGTTGGAAACGACCCGTACCGGGACGTGCACGGTGCGCAGGCTAGTTGTTGTCTCTCACAAGGTTGTTGACAGGGAAGCGAGGCGGACGAGGGGGGTGAGGCCGTTGATGCCAAGGTGCGGTCGGTCGTGGTTGGAGTATTCCACGAAGGCGTCCAGTGCAAGTTGGCGCTCGTCCTCGCTGGCCAGCG
>SHXX01000096.1 GCA_009693165.1 Chloroflexota bacterium | reverse complement strand
CCGATGGAAGTCTCCTTTGCCCGTCTGGGTAGTCCTCTCGTCCAGAGTTACGAGCGGCGCTACACGAAGGGCCTCGATACCACCTATTACTTCCACCTGACCCGTCCGCTCTCGCGACGCCTGTTCCGCTACCTCGACAAGGTCCGGAACAGGCGTGGCAGCTTCGAGATTGGCCTGCGAACCCTCGCCGATGTCCTGGGCCTCGAGTACCGCTTCCAGTCGGACATCAAGGTGGGCCTCGCCGAAGCGCATGAGGAACTGCGTGCCACCGGTTACCTGTCCGGTGCCCAGTACCTGCCCATGGCCGGGGGTCCCGGGGCCGGAGAGAAGGCGTGCTATGCGTTTGATCCCGCCTTTGACGCCCGGCCCCGACGCCGTGCCGGAAGTGTCCTGCCAACATCCGAACCAGAGACCCCCGATGAACCGCGGATGACGCCGGCGCTTCTCCTGCCTTCCCCTTCAGGCCATGGTGTTCGGGCACCGGAAGCGCCCGCAGTGCCGTCGCCATCCTTGGCAAGTGACGGGCGAGGGGACCATGACGCGGACTTCGCGCAAAGAGTGCAGACTCTCGTGGAGATGGGAATCACCGCATCACGGGCCGAGCGTCTGGTCGCCAGTTATCCGGACGCGCACATCGACACGCAAGTGGCAACGTTGCGCGACCGTTTGGCGCGCGCACGGTCTGGTCAGTCAGGGGTCATCGCGCCCCGCAATCCGGGTGGCTATCTCGCCCAGGCGATTGTCGATGGCTTCACCGCCCCGCGTACCGGCACCTCGTCCGGCAGTTATGCGGTAGTCCGCGATCATGGTGCGGGCGAAGCAGCCAAACTTGGTATGGCGGGTTCCGACGCAAGTGGGCAGGTGGCAACCGATCCGCCCGCGGTGATCGCCACCCGAATCCTGGCCGACCTTGCCCGCGGCGCACCTAGCATGTCCGCGCCGCACGCGCCTGTTCCCGGCCTCATCTCGCCGAAGCCGGGAGAGCTGCCCGGTCTGTCGCCGGAGACCGTGGAAGACCCATCACCAACCCCCGGGGCGATCGTTCCCGCCGCCTTCGCCAACCTGTGCGAGGTACTGAGGGCATCCCTCACACCTGCCACATACGGCGCATGGGTCGCACCATTGCAAGCGCAGCGTCTTCCTATCAGGGGCGAAGGGCTGGGGAGAGTGGCGATGGCCAGCGAACCAGGTGGGCATCTACCGGGAGGTCCGCCGGAAGGAACGCGGCCTTCGGGTGGCGAGACAATCATCACTGTGCGGGTGCAAAACCGTTTCGCGCTGTCCAGATGGGGACGCTCCCCATTGTCCGAAGCCTTGGCCGCCGCCGAGAAGGTGACCGGCACTCGCGTGCAACTGATCGTTGATGAAACCGCCTGATTGCCTCGTTTGCGTCAATCCGGGTGCCGGAGACACACGCTCTGCCACCCCGGTGATCAGCCTCTCGCCGGGAATGTGGGCGAAGCGTTCGCAAATCGTGCCGGGGAGGTGAGGTGACGGCCCGGCACTGCTACCCTTCCGGGCGATGCAATCGGCGCCCGCGGCCGGCTCGCCTCCGTACCTCAGCTTGGCGATCACCGCCTACAACGAGGCCGAACGCCTGCCGCCAACGCTGACCCATGCCCTTGAGTTCCTCACTGCACAGGGTTACACCTTCGAGGTAGTCCTGAACGACGACGGTTCCCGAGACGACACCGCCGTTGTGGCCGAACGCATCGGAGCGCGCTTCCCCGGTGCCGTCCGTGTCCTCCGGTCGGTGCGTAACCAGGGCAAGGGTGCCGGTCTCCGCAATGCCATCCTCGCGACCCGGGGCGATGTTGTCCTCTTTTCCGACGCCGACTTCTCAACCCCCATCGAGGAACTCCCCCGCCTTCTCGCTTCGCTGAATGCCGGTTCCCACATCGTCATCGGGTCACGTGTCCAACCCGATGGCACCGACATGCGACGCAGCCAACCCCTCTACCGCCAACTTTTCGGCAAGGCGTTCCGAATCCTCCGTGGGTCCGTCACCGTCCGCGGTGTCAAGGACACCCAGAGTGGTTTCAAACTCTTTGTCGGTGATGTTGCCCGCGAACTCTTCGCCGAAAGCGTGATCCGAAGCATCATCTTTGATGTGGAAGTCCTCTACCTTGCCCAACAGCGCGGGTACCATGTCGCTGAAGTTCCGGTGCAGTGGACCAACGCCGGAGGTTCCCGGATGCGGGTGACCCTTGGCCACGCCCTCCTGGTCTTCTGGGACACCATGCGCATACCGTGGGTGCATCGGCGACCTCCCCGGCCTTGACACCCTTTCCCGACCGTGAGCCGAGCGCAGCGTATGAAACAATCGATGGGGTGGCCCAAGCGCAGCGCACGTAAATCAGGGGTGATGGGGTTGCCCAAGCGCAGCGCATGTAAATCAGGGGCGATGGGGTGGGGTGAAAATCCGTTGGGGCCAATCTCCGGCACGTAACGCGCCTCGAACGAAGGAGACAGATCGTGACCACCGCCGGCACACCTGATGTTCATGCCGTCGACCAGACCATGTTCCGCGAATACGACATCCGAGGGTTCGTGGATCAGAACTTCACCGAACCGGTGCTTGGCCGTCTTGGCGGCGCATTGGGAACCTTCCTCGCCGGCGATGGCGAACCAGGTACTGTTGCTGTCGGGCGCGATGTCCGCCTTTCGTCGCAACGCTACGCCGCCACATTCATCGAGGGCTTGCGCAACACCGGTGCCCGCGTCATCGACGTTGGACAGGTGCCAACTCCTCTCCTCTATTACGCGGTCAACACTTTGAACAACAATGGTGGCGGGTGCATCACCGCCAGTCACAACCCGCCGCAGTTCAACGGACTGAAGGCACGCAAGCGCGAGACCGGCCTGCCGAATGGTGTCCCGTTGCGTCCGTCAGACATCCAGGACCTGTTCCGGCTTGCCCAGGGAGGCACCTTCCGCCAAGCCTCCGCCGGTGCCCACGACCATCATGATGTCGTGGATGACTATGTGCGCTACGTCGCCACGCAGATCAGGCTGGCCCGTCCCCTGAAAGTGGTCGTCGATGCCGGGAACGGCGTGGCCGGACCGGTCGCCATCCAGACCTTCACCGCCCTCGGGTGCGAGGTCATTCCCCTCTATTGCGAGCCGGATGGCACCTTTCCCAACCACATGCCCGACCCCCTCAAGCCCGAGAACCTGCGCGACCTGATCGCCAAGGTCAAGGAGACCAAGGCCGACATGGGCATCGCCCTGGATGGCGATGGCGACCGGTTGGGTGTGGTGGATGATGCCGGCGAAATCCTCTGGGCCGACCAGTACCTCGTTATCCTGGCACGGAACGCCCTGCGCACGCACCCCGGTGGCAGTGTGGTCTTCGATGTGAAGTGTTCGCAGGGCCTGATCGATGGCATCACCGCCGCCGGTGGCGTGCCGGTCATGTCACGCACCGGCTACCCCAACATCATGGCGCGCCGACGCGAGACCAACGCCATCCTCGCCGGCGAACTCTCGGGTCACACCTTCTTTGGTGATCCGGTCATCGACTTCGACGACGGCACCTTCGCCGGGGCGAACCTCTTGGCCGCCCTCTCCCGCGAAACGGTCTCGCTGTCCCACCTTGTCGCCGATCTGCCCCGGTATCACGCCACGCCGGAAGAGCGCTTCTACTGCGCCGATGACGCCAAGTTCGCCGTGATCGATGCCCTGCAGGAGGCGTTTTCCCATGATGCCTCCGTGCACGAGGTCATTTCCCTCGATGGTGCACGCGTGGTCGTCGATGGTGGATGGGGATTGGTACGCGCTTCAAACACCGAACCGGCGATCACGACCCGCTTCGAGGGTGTGACGCCCGAACGTGCCCAGGCCATCCGGACCTCGTTCATGGACCGCTTGGCGCGCATCCCGGCCGTGGACCTGCATCGCAGCGCCGGGCACTGACGCCGACCGTAGTTCCTGATGACCCCTCTCCCACCTTGGCGGGAGAGGGGTCATCCACATCATCGTTCCGGGCGCCGTTACGCGCCGCGGTCCTGCGCATCGCCAATCCCCGCAAGGATGGCAACGGGGGCGTCGGGGGCGTCGGGGGCGGTGCAGGTTGTGCCCAGTCTCCAGTTGGTGGTAGGTCCACGCCGGGTCGTCGCGCACTTGCGCCGCCAGTTTGGCGAATGGACTGGACGGATCCTTGCCCACGGTGCAGTACACGTAGGTGCGGGCCAGGGCCGGTTTGGTGAACCGCACCGGTTGCGTGAAGGTCTTCACCGGTTGCCATGACCGGCGCGGACGTGCCCACTCGATGATCTCCGGGGGTTGGTCCGGCGGGGCATCACCCGGCGGGTTGCGCCATCCGTCACCTTCGGCATCGATGCGTGCCTGTGACGCCGACGAGATGGTCGTCCCGCCCGGGTTCTCCGGCGTCGGCACGAAGGCGTCCAGATAGACCAGGTGCGCCAGACGGTCGGCAGACGTACAGGCCACGCCGGTGATCACCCGGCCTCCGTAACTGTGACCCACCAGGGTCACGTCGTGCAGGTCCTCGTAGAACAGCACGTTGGCCACGTCCTGCACATGGGTATCCAGATCGATGCCGGGGTGCGCCAGATGCGTGCGGTTGCCCAGACCCGTCAGCGTGGCCGCATGAACCGTGTGTCCCGATGCCTGGAGACGTGGCACCACGAACTTGTTCCATGACGATTCCCCACCCCAAGCACCATGAACCACCACGAATGTCGCCACGTTCTTCCGATCCTTTCCCCGGTCATCGACCGCCCGTCGTACCCGACGTACGGCAAAAACACACGGAGGAAATCGGATCGCAAGGCTGGTCAGGCGCGGTCGTGCGCCATCACCGCACTCTGGATGGCGACGGCATGGTCAGGCGATACGGAGGCCGTGTTGCCCGTCATCATCGCCATGCCAAGCACAGAGGCAACCGGGATAGTCCCCGCACCACTTGTCCCGGCCGGTTCCTGCTGGTAGGCGTAGGCATTGTGAAGGTGGATGCTTTCATCCGCCTCGCACTCCACCTCGAACCAACGCACCGAGGTGTTGGCGCGTAGCCAGACGACGGCATCGCGGAGGACATCCTCCACGAACTTCGGATTGAAGTAGCCCTGTTCCGTGACGAACTTCTCATCGGCGCGCTTGACCAACGGGAAGATCTCGCAACTTCCCAGGGTCTCGCCATGCCGGATCAGGTCCTCGAAAGTGAGGGTGGAACCGGTTGTCGGACGCACACGGAGGCGCAGCCAAGCCCGCTGGTTGTGCGCGCCGGCCACCGAGATTTCCTTGCTGCACGGGCAGACGGTCGTGATCGGTACGTCCGCACCGATGACCAGGTCAAAATGGTCGCCATCCAGGGTGGCGTCCACCTGGCAGGTGTAGCCCATCGTGCTGCGCTGCTGGCTGACTGGGGCTGCCTTCGTCATGAAATAGGTGAAGGTGAGACCCACGTGGGCGCGCACCGCACCCAGTCGCACCTGCGTCGCCGAAAGCAGTCCGGCAACGGTTGCGGGGGTCAGGGGTTCGTCCTTCCACACCTCCAGCATCTCAACGAGGCGGGACATGTGGGTACCCTTGTATCCGGCAGGCAGGTCAACGGACAGGCGTGTCATCGCCGTGACCGTCTGCACGCCACCACTACGCTCCTGCACCCGCCACGGCAGTTCGACGCGCTTGATGCCGACACGTTGCACGTCAACCTGTCGCTCGTCTGGTCGGCTCTGTACGTCGTTCATTTGTTGCCTTGCGCCCGCTGCCTGTCGGCCTGACCGGCACGGTAAGGGGCCCTCTCTGAAGGACTGTTTCCCGGCTGTTCACCGGGTCGAACGTCCGCCGACGGGAACCCATCCCGGCACCGATACGTTGCGGTAGAGATTAGCGGGTCGCGATGCGCGTGAGGATGTCGGTTCCGAACATGATCGGGACTGACAGGGTTTTCCTGCAGGAATACCCGATGTGAAGCGCAACACGTCACAATACGAAGGCACCTCCCTGCGATGGCTTGCCCATCCGTCGCATCACCTCACTTCCGCCAGCGTCGGTGGTGCGTGCGGACCGGGCAGGACTTGGAGATCGTTGATGCGTCCAGACCACATCCTCATCCAGGGTGCGCGCGAACATAATCTCAAGAACGTCACGGTCACCATCCCGCGCGATGCCTTGGTGGTCCTCCCTGGCGTCTCCGGTTCGGGCAAGTCTTCTCTCGCCTTCGACACCCTGTACGCCGA
>SHXX01000095.1 GCA_009693165.1 Chloroflexota bacterium | reverse complement strand
GGCCGCTGTTGTTGCTCCCGTCGTCGCCGCGCCTGTAGTGGTTCCTCCGGTTGTTGTTCCGGCTCCGGTCGTTGTTCCGGCTCCGGTCGTTGTTCCGGCTCCGGCACCTGCACCGATTTCGGCACCTCCCGGGGTTTCCACTGAGGGCCTCAGCAACGCATTCGCAGCCATCCCAGGTGGCCTCACCGCTGAGGCCGCGCAGACAGTCACGACCGCACTGATGGCCGTGGATACGACGACCGCGCAGGCGTTCGTGAATACCCTCTCGGTCCTTCCGGCTGCCCAGGCTGCTGAAGTCCTCAAGCTCATGTCTTCCAGCACTCCAGAGGAGGCCAAGGCGACCGTCCAGTTCATGTCGACGCTCGCTCCCGGTACCGAGGTTGCATTGGGCACGACTGCGGTCTCAGCGGACGGCAAGGAGACCAAGACGTTCAGTCTCGACGATGACGCACCAGTTGCCGGAACCACGACCGATGGGGTCGAGGTCGCTGGCGTGCGCTCTGCAACAACTGGCAAGCGCACGGTTGCGATCCTCGTGAAGTCGGGCCAGGTCGCGCGCATCAATCGAAGCAAGTCCGGCATCTGGCCTGACCTCACCTTCCCGCTTCTTAGCGGAAAGCTCTCAGGGGTCGCGCCGGGGATTTCCCTCCCGGCCGATGCGACATCAGTGACGTTCGAGCCGACCCCTGCCGGTCTCAACACCGTGCAGCAGGGAAGCCTTGGTGGCGGCAATGTCGTACCGCTCGGACTTCCGTTCACCTTCAAGGTCCAGTCAGATAGCCGCTCGGCCCGTGTCCAGTTCTCCCTGCCTTCCATCAAGGTTGGATCCGGACAGACCCTCGGGTACCTGTACTCAATCTCGTCGACCACGGGTGGATTTGCCGGGTACCTGCGGGCACCAGCCGAGTTCGATGCGGGTACCACCCGTCAAACCTGGACCCTTTCAACCGCCGAGGTTGCCGACATGCTCGTGCTTCCAGTCGCGCTTCAGCCGGCATTTGTCCAGAACTTCAACGCCGATGCGCACATCTTCTCCGGGCCCGACGAGTTCGGTGTGGACTTCGGTGAGGCAGGTCCTGCCTTCACCACCTTCACGGTCGTCGGCCCCCAGGTTGGGACGCGCATCTATGTCTACAGCCCGGTTTCGGGTGGATACGGATGGATTGAGGCTTCTGGCGTCGGTCCGTCCGGGCCACCGCTGAACTGACAACGCGGGACGACTGGCAACCCCGCACAATTCAGCAGGCGCCCCGGATGCCTTATGGCTCCGGGGCGTTCGCGCACCCATAGCGCACCTGGTGCGTAACAGCTGGCCAATGCGAACACCTGAGGTGGTGAGAATGGACTTTTAACGTGTGACGAAATTGGGTCTCGGAATGCTCATGGTTTTCGGGACCGCCGCGCTCGTTCATCCTGACCCGACCTACGCTCTGTTCGCAGCACAGACCACAAATCCTGCCAACACGTTTCAGGCGGGAACAGTGCGTCTTTCAAACTCTCGTTCGGGTGCGTCGCTGTTCCTATCAACCGCAAACGGTCCTGTCACACCGTCCACTTCGATCTCTCTTGCTTCCGGCACGACTGTGCTTGCTCCCGGGTTGAGTCCCACGGGCGGGTTCAGCGTGACAACGGGCACCATGTCGCTGATGCCGGGTACGGCCTCGCAGGTCACCGGTCTCGGCGGTCTCGCCCCCGGGACTGTCATGACCAACTCACTCACCATCGGGAACGTCGGCACCCTCTCGGCCGGTCGTGTGGTTCTCTCGGTGCCTGCAGTCACACTCGTCAACCCGGCGGCTCAGAGTTGCGATACCAGCACAGTGATGTTGGTTGGGTCCGTCGATGTCTGCGGGCGTGGACGACTCACCGATGTGTTGCGCGTGACCGCCTTCTATCTCACTGGCGAGGGGTCCGCGGTATGCGTCCTTGGACCAAATCCGGGTGCATTGGTTCCAGCGCAGACCGATACCGACGCGTTGCTAGGATGTGCCGGTTCGACGCTCGGCGTGCCCTTGACCCAAGCGGTGTCAGGTCAGACGCTTCCCTTGGCTACGTCTGCTGATCCGTTGAACCTCGTTTCCACGACGGTTCTCGATGAGCGGATCACTCCTGTCCTGGCGACCGGGACATTGGTTCGCAACTACCGCAACGGTGCGACGGTGGATGACTGGGAGGCCGGGCGGACACGCACGATCACCTTTGTAGTCGCAGTTGATCCGCAGGCGGACAATCGATATCAGGGGGCGCAAGCCGTTGCGACGCTCACATGGACCAGCACGTCGTTGTCTGGTGCCCCTGCCGTGTCGGCACCGTAGCCATGCCGGCTTCCCGCGAGGATGGGTATGGACGCACCTGCCCAGAAGACGCCAATACAGTGGCACGCTTGGTCGCACTATCGACCGTGTGCACGATTCGGCAGCCGTTTGGAATGAAGGGGTCGAACCCGGCAGGGGAGGGTTGGGTCAGGTGCTTTCCCCCTCGGGGTGCATTCGGTTCAGGCGTTCGCCGCGGGTGTCGGTTCGGCGGGTGCGCCGTAGAGGCCGAGGTCGCGTTCGACCAGACCATCTCCGGCACGTTCCTTGATGGCGCCGAACACCTCGTAGTCCCACTCCGATACAAAGCTGATCGCCGTACCGGCACGGCCGGCGCGGCCGGTGCGACCGATCCGGTGGACATACTCATCCGGCGTATCCGGCAGGTCATAGTTTAGGACGTGTGATACACCGTCGATGTCCAGACCACGGGCCGCCACGTTCGTGGCGATCAGGAACCGGATCCGGCCCGAGCGGAAGTCGTCAAGCACGCGGTTTCGCTCGCCCTGCGGCAGGTCCCCATGTAGCGCCTTTGCGATATAGCCACGCCGTTGCATCGATTGCGCCAACCTGTCGGAAGTGATCTTCATTCGCCGGAAAACGAGCACGCGGTCGTAGTCGCTCTCCTCCTTGACCAACTTGTCGAGGGCGTCCAGCTTGTCACGTTCAGCGACGTTCACGAAGTTCTGGCGGATCTGCGACGGGACCGATCGCATGTTTCCGGTCGTCTCGAGGGTGCTGACCCATTCCGGGTCGCGCAGGTACCGCTTGACGAGACGGGCGACGAACGGCGGTACCGTTGCCGAGAACAGGCACGTCTGGCGTTCGCGAGGCATCCACTTGATGATCTGTTCGATCGCCTCGGCAAAGCCGATGTCCAGCATTTCGTCGGCTTCGTCGAGAACTGCAACCCGCAAGTCGGTCAGGACGAGGGTATTCCGCCACAGGTGGTCCTGGACGCGCCCGGGAGTGCCGACGACCACCTGGGCCCCGCCGGCGAGGCCCTTGAGCTGGCGATCCATGCCCTCGCCGCCGTAGACCGCGAGGACCTCGATGTTGCGTTCACGCCCAAGGCGGGTCAGTTCGCCAGTGACTTGACGGCAAAGCTCACGGGTCGGGACAAGGATGAGCGCCTGGACGCTGCGGAGTGAAGGATCAATGCGCTCGATGATTGGCAGGCCGAAGGCGGCGGTCTTGCCGGTTCCGGTCTGTGCTTGCCCGACAACGTCATTGCCTGCAAGGAGGATGGGGACACACTTGACCTGGATGGGGGTGGGTTCCCGGTATCCGGCGAGCCAGACTGCCGTCCGAACCGGATCGGTCAACTCCAATTCGCCGAACTTCCAATCGGTGGGCATCGCCTCGGTTGCGGTGGGCCGTACCGATGCATCGCGGCCCGCGACATGACGACCGGGTTCGTCATCGTTCCTTGAAGGCCGGTGGATGGTGACTGGTGCCGGCGCCTTTTGCGGACTTGCTTCTGGAACCGACGGGCGGACAGGCGAAGCGGCGCGTGTGGCGACGGGAACAGCCTGGGGCGCGGTCGCGGCCCACCGGGGTGGTGGTGCCTTGGCGCCCGGTGGGTTTACGCGGAATGACGTTCCTGGGGTGCGCTCAAGACACGACCACGTTGTCTGGCGGTGATAAGCGGAACCGCTTCCCGGGGTCAGTGCGGTTGACGTTGGGACGCGGGAGAAGGTGGAGAGTTGGGGCGGGATGTTATCGACAAGCACGAGGGCCTCCAGTGGCAGGTGAGGTCGAACGTTTCGGCCTTCACCGGGAAGGACGCTGCCGCATGCACCAAACGAGGTGCGTCGCCGGACAGGGTCAATGGTTGCGACTGGTGCCACTGCGCGCGGTTTGTCTCGATCCCAGAGGGTCGCAGGGCGTGCGGGTTCGGTTTCGGCACCGGAATGGTTGGTGGTGCCAGAATTGCCACAGACCTCTTCAACGCGTCGGCCCCGAGGCCTACCGTTCCGATGGTCTCGGTTTTGGTGGCCCTCGCGGTCATTGGGACGCGCCCATGTCCATTAGTAGTAGGTGTGGCAAGAAAAAAGGGGTGCCACAGGCACCCCTTCACCGATCTGTTTCCCGCACGGCCACCGAATTTCCGGGCCGTTGTGTCGCACGAAGTTGCATCAATCCCCCACATCGTAGCACGTGCGCAGGGAGGGTGCGCCGGTTTGCTTCGAGGGACCGGTCAGTCGTCACCTGAGTTCGGTCCGGGATTGTCAACCGGAGGCGGATGGATCCACCCGGCAACCTCGTCGACGATCCGGTGGGAGACCATGCCCCACGCGAGGGCGCGGACCACCGGTCGCCATCCTCGAGCGAGGAAACTGGCTGCAAAGACCGCGACAATCACTGGCACCGAGTGGAATTCGCGGAACCGGTCGATGCCCATCCTTGGCCACCGAGGGTGTAGTCGTCCGGAGAACGGTGACCGGTAGGCACTCCGGTGGAACCGCAACGCGCGCACCATCGAGATGTCGCCAGAGTGCCATAGATAGGACAGGTAGTGGTCTATGTCGATGAGAACCCCACCGGTGAAGAGTGCGCCAATCCGTGGAAGCGACCACCCTCGACGCCAGAGGGGTAAGGCGATGATGGCGGTCGCGACGGCGTGATGGGGTGGAAGCATCACGAACAAGGGTAAACGAGTTCGCCGGATTGCCAGGGGGATGTGTGGCCTGTCCACGTCCTCGGTTTCCCATTGTGTTAATTCGCGGAATGGGGATCCGCCCGAAGGCTTTACCCGGCGTTTACCGGCCGTTGTGATGCGGGCATGACACTTCCTCTGCGAAGACTGGCGCGGATTTCTCCCGCGATGGGTCTGCCAGGAGATTTTGAATGCAACCGTTCTTCACGCGCCTGCCACTCGTCGGACGGCTTGTTCTCGACACCGGCATGCTCATCGCCGCCATCGCCCTGATCGATCCGCGTGCCTCCGGCCTCACGGTCCACGAATCGGTCGGGATTGCCCTCGGCACCGTTCTGTTTGCCCATCTGACGTTGAATTGGCCGTGGGTCGTCGCCGTCACCAAGAAGATGTTCGCGAACCTGCCCCGCGAGACGCGCCTCAACCAGGTCCTGAACGGGCTGCTCTTCATCTTCATGGCGGTTGCGATCGGGTCCGGGATTGCGATCTCCAGGGAGGCGTTGCCGGCACTGGGCATCATGACCAATGGATCCCGGGTCTAGTCACACGTCCATGGCCTGAGTGCGAATGCCTCACTCATCCTGACCGGGCGCACGTGGCCATGAACGGGCAATGGGTCATGCGAACCGTTCGGCGGATTGCCGGCACATCCGTTCGCAGGAACCCGTCATCCCGTCCTGCACTCGCCTGCGGTGGGATCACCGCCAATCTGCCGACCGGAGTTTAGAAAAGATGAATGTGTTCATGCGTTGGATTAGCTGTCATCTCTCACGACATTGGTTACAGGGGCTGGGGGGAATGGGATGAAGGCCTCGCCCGGTACGGTGCTGGTAGTCGACACCACACCCGCCAGGGAGGCCTTCGGATGCGACACTATCACCCGCACGCCAGATTGACCACGCACGGGCGCGCACGACTGCTGCACGCGGTCGCGTCGGGGACACCGGTGGCCGATGCGTGCGCCGATGCCGGCGTCTCGCGGACGACGTACTACCGCTGGAGGCAGCGGTTCGCCAGTGAGGGACTGCCCGGGCTGGCGGACCGGTCCAGCCGGCCCCGGTGCCCCCGGATGGCGCTCACCCCGGCGCAGGAGCAGGCGATCACCGGCATCCGGACCGCGCGGGGCTGGGGTCCCGACCGGATCGCCTTCGTGCTGCGACTGCCCCGCGCCACCGTCCACCGGGCGATCGTGCGCCTGGGTCTCCGCCGGACCAGGGTGCCGGCCCCACCCGCCGCCCGCTACGAGCGGGTGGGGCCAGGCGACCTGGT
>SHXX01000094.1 GCA_009693165.1 Chloroflexota bacterium | reverse complement strand
GTGCGTGTCCTGAGACCCGGAGCAATCCCGGTCGAGGCGATCATCGAGGCCCTTCGTGACGCTGGCATCGATGTCGCGGTTCACGTTGGAGCTGTGCAGTGGTTGGCCATGAACGATGGCGAACTCTCTCCGGGGCTTCTTGAGACCCATTACGCCCCCCAAGCCACGCTGGTCCTTGTCTCTGGGGCTCCGGCGAACTCTGTCAGCATGATGGTCCAACTCCTGCATGATGCGATTGCCTCCGGTGAACGGCCCGGTCTCATCGTCTACGACGAGGATGCTGATGCGTTGATTGACCCTCGGCTGGCCCAGCGGATCACGATTTCGCATGTTGGCTCAGTTGCCAGTCCGGAAACCATCGCGCACAGCCTCTTTGCATCGTTCCGTGACCTTGATGCTGCCGGTGTGACGCGTATCGTCGCGCGCACGATCGATGCTGTCACCACCATGCCCGGACGACCGCCGATTCCCGGTGGCTTCGGCCTTGCCCGCGCGATTGACGACCGCCTGATCCGCGCCGCTGGCAGCCGGGTCCACCTCACTGACGCAATGAAATGAGGCCGAACTAATGACCGCCGATGCTTCCTTTCGAAGTGCGCAGGGCTACGCACCTGACCCGCGCAACGACGACGTCCTTGTCTATGTCAACGGCGACCTTGTCCCCCGCAATGAAGCACGCGTGTCCGTCTTCGACAGTGGCTTTGTCCTCGGCGACGGTGTCTGGGAGGGGCTTCGCCTTGTCAGGGGCACGTTGATCAGCCTTGGCGCTCATATGGATCGCCTCTTCGAGGGCGCGAATTCCATCGCTCTCGACATTGGCATGACGCGTGAGGCCGTCGTGGATGCGGTCCGGCAGACCCTGGACCGCAACGGGATGACCGATGGCGCGCATGTCCGTTTGATGGTGACCCGAGGCGTCAAGCGCACCGTGAACCAGGATCCGCGCTTCATCATCGGTGGCGCGACTATCGTGATCGTCGCCGAGTACAAGGTGCCAAACCCCGAATCGAAGGCGCGGGGACTTACCGTTTTTACTTCGACGTTTCGCACCAGTGGGCCTGATGCCTTCGACTTGCGTCTCAACTCGCATAGTCGCCTCAACCTGATCCAGGCACTCATCCAGGCGATCAACGCCGGTGCTGATGAGGCGCTGATGCTCGACCCGCGTGGGTTCGTTGCCAGCTGCAACTCAACGAACTTCTTCATCGTCCGACGGGGAGAACTCTGGACCTCTACCGGCCTCTACAGCTTCAAGGGGATAACACAGCGCACCGTCGTTGACGCTTGGGAGAAAGCAGGCGGTCGTGCCCGCGAGTGCGATTACACCCTTGCGGAGGTCTACTCGGCCGACGAGGCCTTTGTGACCGGCACCCTTGGTGGGGTCACGCCGGTCGTGAGGATTGACGGTCGGCAGATTGGGGACGGCAAGCCCGGACCACTAACGGCCCGGGCCTCTGACCTCTACACCGCCGCGGTCATGCCCTGACCGACGCTCTGCAGAACGTCACGCCTTCGACGGGTCGGCCATGTGGTCGGCCGGATTGCGCCACGACCGTGTAGCCTTCCATCCCAGCAGCCGCTTGGCCCGCGCATTGGATATGCCTGCCTCATTCGCACCAATCGTCGCCATGCCGGGGATGTTGTCGGTGCCCGGATACGCCCGCGCGATCAGGTCTCGCGTTGGTTCCAGGCCCCACGAGTCATCCTGCACCGCATACAACTCGGTGCACGCTGCTTCGGGGTTGTCGTTCTCGATTGCCAGCCGGAACATCGCCGCAAGGTCGCGAGGATCGGTGTAACTGAAGAGCGCCCGTTCTCCGGACAGCGGGTTGGTCTTGAAGTGGTTTTCCATGTTCGGGTAGTCCCACGGTCGGGCCACGAGGCTCGGCCGTATCGACACCACGCGCAGTTTTCCTGCCGTCCGACGGTGGATCTGTTCAGCGGTCAACTCGCCAAGCAGCTTCGACAGGCCGTACGGGTCCTGTGGTCGGTTGGCGTGGGTCTCGTCGACTGGTACGAAGTCGGGCAAGTGCAGGTGCGTGCGGTACCCCTGCCCGAGCGTATTGATGCTGCTTGCCATGGCGAGTGCCTTGAGACCGAGTACTGCAGCGGCCTCGCACGCATTGAAATTGCCGACCACGTTGGTCGTGAAGACATGGGTGTCCGGGAATGTGCCTGGGGAGGCAATCGCTGCAAGGTGGATCGCAGCATCGGCACCGGCGAATACCTCGATCAGGTCGCCGAGGTTCTCATGGTTGCCGATCCGGTAGCGCACTCCGGGCACTGCCGGTTGGAGGCCCCGGGGTGTTGCATGATGGGGCGGGCGTTCACGGTCCAGCACGGTCACTGTCCACCCGTGCTCGACCAGTTCGCGCACCACCCATCCGCCAATCCACCCGCATCCACCCGTCACCGTCACTCGTCGCGTCATTGTTCCACTGTCCCCTTCTTCATGCCCTGCGTCGCTGGCGGGCAAGCCATGCACGTGCCGCTTGGACTTTGCCAGAACGCGCCGGTCGCAATCGCGTCATGCCTGCAACCAGGTTCGAGACCTCCGTGACCGCTTCCGGTGCCCCGCGGACCAGTTCGATCTCCACGTAGCGGCGCACGTACGGGTGCCCTTCCAACCGGACTTCGTCCAGCGAAAGGACAACCTCGGCATAGCCGTGCGAGTCAACTGTGTTCAGGTCGCGCCGCAGTCTCAGGTTGCGCCTCGGATTGACCAGGACGGCGCCGTCGGCAAGGTCGCCGGGGTACGCAATCCCCCGTGCCCGAAGCGCGTCAATCACGGGACGGGCTTCGGCGACTGAGCCCCATTCATGGACGGGTACGCTGACCGGCATGGCAGCCGTGAGTTCCGTCCGTGCCATGAGCCCCTCGCCCGTCGCCCGTGTAGCTCCATGCGCTTTGCTCGGGCCACCCGGTGCATTCCCGACCGGTCCCTTGAGGGTCAATTCGCCGATGGCGTCTCCATCAAGCGATCGGATCCGCAAGGTGCACCGTTGCCTCGCCAACGCATGGCCGGGAGTGTCGAAGTAGGTATCCCTCATACGGGTCTCGGTCTGTTCCAACACCCGCCAAGGGCCAAATGTACCGGCCGAGGCAACGACGGCAAACGCCTGACGCGACGCCCGCAACTTCACCTCAATCTCGATCGGCGTGGGTGCTCCCGGCATCACCGTACCCGGCGAAGGATCGCGAAAAGGTCGGCACCATCCATCGGTGTCTCGAACTCGGGTTCGTGCGTCTCCTCAATCTCGAACCATGGCGCGAAGTGTGCCTTGATGATCTCCCAGTCGGCGGCGAAAGGTGGCCCGCCCTCGGCCGGCCCGATGAAGAAACTCGCGATCAGGCGTCCACCGGGCCGGAGGATTGCCCGGATGTTCGTTACGTACCGGTCACGGTCGGCCGGGGCAATCGCGCAGAAGCACGCTCGTTCCAGGACGTAATCGAATGCCTCGGGATACCGCTCATTCAGGGTGAAGACATCCGCCTGCTCGAAGCGTGCGCGAGCCCCGACCCCCTTCGTGCGCGCAAGTTCGGTCGCGCCCTCAACCGCTGATCGCGCGAAATCGAACCCGACGACCTCGAACCCGTAGGACGCGAACAAAAGAGCGTCATGACCGCGACCGCACCCCGGTGCAGCCAGACGTCCGGGTGGAAGGGCACTCGGGCCGTCCAGCAGATCAATGAACGCCGGCGTCGGCAGACCCCGTTCCCAGCCAGTACGGCCTTCCTTGTAGCGTGTTTCCCAATAGGTCGGTTCGTGAACTGGATTTGGCGTCGTCATGGGGTCCGTCCGTTATGCGTCACGGGGCGGGAAACCTCCGCCATTTCCGACACCTGGTTGGAAGCCGGTCGGTTGCCGGAGGGTACCCTACCTCCCGGCATGATCTACGACCATCGGTTCCGAGTGCGCTACGCCGAAACTGACCAAATGGGTGTGGCGCACCACGCCGTGTACCTGGTGTGGTTTGAGATGGCGCGGGTGGAATGGATCCGCGCGCTTGGTTTCCCATGGGGCGACATCGAAGCCAGTGGCTATGCCCAGGCGGTCCACCAGACCGTCCTCAACTATCGCCGTCCCGCACGGTTTGACCAGTTGCTGGTCATGCGCGTCGCCCTCGTGGAGATCCGCGGGCCAAGGATGCGCTTCGGCTACCGCCTCCACGATGCCGGTGATTTCGACCAGCATTCCGGTGAGTCAGAGACACTTTCGTTCGGAAGCATCGAACTGGTGTGGGTGACCCGTGATGGACGCCCGACGCGCCTCCCAAAGGATCACCCGGCCGGCGTGATGTTCGCCTCGATGCCGGCGCATCCCGACTGGGACGCCTGATCCTGAAGGATCCGGCGTCCCACCAGGTACTAGTTGCCCGACCGTCGAACGACCGCATCCGGGCGTTCGGTCAGTCCCGGCAGGAGTGATGTTCCGAGACCGGGGACATTTGGCAGCGTGATGTGCCCGTCGGCCACGATGGGAAGACCAGTCACAAGTTCGGTGTACCACCCGGTGTAGAAGGCACGCACGACCTCCTGGATCAAGGTATTCGGGGCATTCATTGCCACATGCACGCCCGCCGCCCAGGTCACCGGACCGGTGCAATCATGCGGCGCGACCGGCAGCCCGAAGGATTCCGCCAACGTCGCGATGGCCTTGCCTTCGGAGATGCCTCCGCACCAGCCAAGGTCCAGCATGACATAACTGGCGGCCCGTGCTTCCATGAGTTCACGGAAGCCACCACGGTTCCCGAGCAGTTCGCTTGCGGTCGTCGGGATCCGCGTCCCGTGCGCAAATTGCGCCAGCGACGCGATGTCGTCAGGACGGACTGGGTCCTCGATCCAGAATGGCCGGATGTCCTCTCGTTCGAATGCCTGCGCGATCTGCAGGGCCGCCGGCGTCTGCCAAAGGCCATGAAGTTCGACCATCAGGTCCATGTCGTAGCCGACGACCTCGCGTACCCGCCGGAACGGACGCATCGCGGTGTCGAGTTCACGCGGCGAAATCGAAGTCCCGTTCGTCCGGTACGCAGCCTCATCAAAGGGCCACATCTTCATGCCAGATATGCCCATGGCCAGGAGGCTTTGGGCAAGCGGACCCGCATCACCGGTCAACCAGGCGTCGAGGTCTTCGTACGGGCCGATGCTTTCGACGCCCACGCCCCAGTTCTCACGTGCCTGGCCGACCGTCTTGCGGACGTACCGGTATCCGGCGCACGTGTTGTAGACCCGCACGCGGTCGTGGGAGGCTCCGCCAAGCAATTCGTACACGGGCGTCCCGAGGTGTTTGCCCTTGATATCCCAGAGCGCCATGTCGATCGCGGAGAGGCCCCGGCGTTCCACTCCGGTTCCCTTCGTTCCCATGTACCCCGGCAGCGAAGTGCGCAGTCGGTCGATGCGACCGGGATCCTGCCCGATCAGCTTCGGCGCTACGGTCTCGTGCAGGTACGAAGCGACTTCGGGTGCGCCGAAGAACGTCTCACCCAACCCGACAATCCCCTCATCGGTATGAACCTGCACGAAGAGGATGTTGCCGAACTCCTCCAGTTGGATCGTTTCGATCCCGGTCACTTTCATCGGTGCACTTCCTTTCCCGCCCTATCCTTGGCGCGTCTTGCCCCGTCTGCGGTCGCCGATGACCTGTCTTCCGGGGCAAGGATCGATCGCGTCTCACCAGTTGGTGATGCTTCCATCGAGGCGACGCAACTGGGGCAGTTCGGCAATCTGGAACGGATGCTTGCGCGCTGCGTCACGGTCGAAGTCGATCCCGAGGCCCGGTCGCGTCGGCGGCAAGAGGTAGCCGTTCTCCCACGGAACCTGCACGGTCACGACGTCCATGAGTGAGGTGCCCGGTTTCCGTGGCTGTTCCTGCACGCCTACGAGGGGCGAGGCGAGATTGAGGTGCAGGCACGCCGCGGTCGAGACCGGTCCCAGCGGATTGTGGGTCGCCAACTTGATGTAATGCGTTTCACACCAACCGGCGATTTTCTTGGCTTCGGTGAGACCACCGCAGATGCCAAGGTCGACCCGGCAGAAATCCATCAGTTCTTCCTCGATGACCTGTCGGAACTCCCACTTGCTTGCGAACTGTTCCCCGACCGCGATGGGCGAATGCACGTGTTGCCGGACAAGACGCAGGCTTTGCATGCTTTCGGCGCGGATCGGATCCTCCATGAAGAAGGGGTTGAACTCCTCAACTGCCCGGCAAAGCCTGATGGAATCGGCCGGATCCAGCCTGGTGTGGATGTCGAAGCACAGTTCAACGCTGTCGCCAAGCGC
>SHXX01000093.1 GCA_009693165.1 Chloroflexota bacterium | reverse complement strand
ATCTCGGAGAGAGGCACGATCCGGGTCTTGCTGGCCCGAGGTTCCCCTTCGTATGTGGTGACCAGGAGGAACTGTTCCCCGGCATCGAGCGCCAGGCTTGCTGCCCCGCGTCCGTCCAAGGCCGAACCCCACGACGCAAGGAAAGTGCCGTCGGACGCGAACTTCTGGATCCGTTCGGAATAGCGGTCGCCGACGTAAACGTACCCGTCACGGTCGATGGTCAGGGTTTGCGGGCCAAGGAGTTCGCCCGGCCCGGTTCCGGACCGTCCCCACATCGCAAGTGGTCGACCGTCCGGTGCGAGGCGTTGCACCCGGCCATTCCCGATCTCGGCCACCAGGATCGTGCCGTCGGCGTCGATGGCGAGTGCCGACGGATAGCGGAACTGTCCCGGATTGCCGCCCCACTCGCCCCAATCGGATACCCGTCCATCCGGTGCCTTCACGGTGATGCCGTGGTGATAATTCCCTTCGGCATCGCCGACGGAATACGTCCATCCCCGCTGGTCCCGCACCGACACCACGTCCGGGACGATCACGCCGCCAGTGACCCCGTCCCGCATCGCGACAGGTGCGCCCGCCGGAGCATCCGGTACCGACGATGCCCGGGCCTCACCAATCGCGAGTGCAAGGCAGAGACCGGACACCATCAGGACCTGCAACTTCATCTTCATGAATGCAGTATAGAACCATTGCAGAACCGCTCGAATGTCATGAAAACAACATGGCCGGCGCGATCGTCGGATTGTCAGGTTCGGGGGCGGAGCATCTCCACCAGGATGGCCGGGTAGTCGCCGTCCCGCAGTTTCGACAACGTGGCATCCACGTCATACGCCACGCGGTGTGCCTTGATGGTCACCGCATCGCCGTCGATGGTCGCCAGGAGGTACCCCGTCCGCCAGTCACCATCGCGCGGTTGCCCGACCCCTCCCGGGTTGATGAGGTAGCGATGCCCCTCGACGAACGTGAGGACGTCACCGTCGTCAAACGGCACGAACGGTCGGCACCGCACCGGTTCGCCGGGGGCACTGTCCGACACAAAGTAACCCGGATCGTGCGAGTGGCCGACTGCGACGTGGGTAGCGTCTTTCGTCCTGGTCAGGATCTCGTTTGCGGCCCACGTGTTGGTCACGTACTGCCTGTCTGGGTCGTGCACGATGCGGAACCCGAGATCCACCTCCTCCTCGGGCCACGCGCGCAGGACGTCGCGGTCGGCATCGGACATGGCCCGCCAGTTGAGGTAGTCGGCCAGACGATGGTAGTACTCAGGTTGCGCCCACAAGAGGTCCCTGGTGGAGGTGCGGTCGTGATTGCCCTTCACCGAAAGCACTGGCACGTCGATCGCACGCAGGGCATCCAGTACGGCAACCGGGTCCGGGCCGTAGCCGACGGTATCCCCGATGTTCCAGCAGCGGGTGAAGCCACCGCGGGTCCGCGCATCCGCCAGGCACGCCTCCAGCGCTTCGATGTTGCTGTGGATGTCTGAAACGATCAGGACGCGCACGTTCGCCTCCTTGCGGGTGTCTGAGTGTTGTGTAGATTGCCCGGTCATCGGACGCTCCCTCCGGATGTTGTGATCATGTCGTGCAGAGTCTCATTGTTCAATGTGGGGTTCCGCAAGGGGTCTCGGCCCCCCCCGGCGAACATGATTGCGTTTCTAACCCAAACCGCAAGGTCCTGATCCGGGTTGTTCGTGACAGGGTTCCCGATGAGGATGGTTGAGTTCTGAGCCGGGTGCTGGTGGACCGACCCCGGTCGCCACGCACCTGCGGTTGCATTGGGGCGGTAGCCTCGACCGGGCGCCGTGGACCGCTGTCGGGGAAGGAACGGTGACCGACCGAATGAGCGGAACAACGCAGTCACATCAAGCGTCAGACACAGGACCGAGGGCACGGATCCCGCTTGACGGAACACTGAACACGCGCGATATCGGTGGATGGACGGTCGGTACTGGCGCCGGCGACCACGTGCGTCACGGTGTGGTCTATCGGTCAGACACGCATGATCGGCTTTCGCCCGCTGACGTGGACCATTTTGTCTGTGCCGGAGTGCGGACGGTCATCGACCTGCGTGCCGAGGACGAACGACATGGTGCAGGCCACCTGGCCGGCGGACTGGCTACGGCCGGTGCCACCGTTCACTCCTTTCCCCTCTACGACCGGGTTTCGGCCGGCGCGCTCTTTGTCCCGGCGGCTGAAGGCATCTCGCACCCGCTCGAGGCGTTCTATCGCACCATCCTCGTGCGCCACACCGACGCCATCCGCAGCGTGATCGAGATCCTGGCGGATCCGGCGAACCTTCCCGCCATCATCCACTGCACCGCGGGCAAGGACCGCACGGGGGTAGTGGTCGCACTGCTTCTCTCGGTGGCCGGGGTCGACGACGAGACAATCATCGATGACTACGCCCGGACCGGTGCAAACCTGACCGAGGAATGGATGGAGGCGCGTCGTGGTGATGCGTCACGCTACGGCCTGACATGGGAGGCCCTGAAACCTGCCCTCGAGACGCCTCCCGAGGCAATGCGCGCCACGCTTGCCCATGTGCGTGAGCAGTTCGGCAGCGCCGCGGGCTACCTGGTCTCGATCGGCGTGGCTCCGGAGAGTGTCTCGCGCATTCGTGCCAATCTGACCGAGATGCCGACTTCCTGATCGGTCACGACGACTGGCCGGGTCGTAACGCCGATCCGGTGCGCGGCGGTGTCACACGTGGCCGTCCCCGGTACCGATGTGTCTGAACCCGCCGCGACACACTGGGGAAGGAGGCAACGATGATCGACCTGAGCATCCTCGCCGAGCGCAACAGCATCAACGATGGGCAGGCCAACGCCCTCGAGTTCGCCATCGACTGCCTGGTGGGCATGGATGACGCGATGGACAATGCCAATCCGGAGGCCGTCGTGCCCCAGGCGGTGGTCAAGGCGGCGATTGTCTTCCTGCTCGACAACTTTGGCGGGTCGCACGAGCGGATACGGAACCGGGTGCAAAGCGGAGACCTGGACGCGCTCGTCCTCGACACCCGCAAGTGCATCCTTCCCCGCGCCGTCCGCGGGCGTGGTCACTAGCGGAGAGTGGCCGGCGTGTCACCCGTGCCTCAGGTTCGCCGTGTCCTGGCCTACCGCAGGAGAAGCAACTCCGGGACGCCGGCATCGTCCACCCAGACAATCGCGTTCTGGCGGAACTCCCGGCCCAGCGAGATTGCGTCGGAACTGGCAAGGCCTACCGCAAAGACACTCCGCTCCGGAGCCCACTCGGGGTTCTCGCCGACGCCTTCACCTTCGTGCACGGTGACCCCCGGGAAGGCGGCCAGGCGATCCAGCAGGCGGGCGTGGGCCGCCTCATTTTCGGCGTCAGTGGTAGCCGGATTGCTGTGTGGGTTCCACGCCGTGATGAATGCGGCGCACGTCGCGCCGGCATCCGCCATCATTCCGCCGACGGTCCCGGGGCCGGTCCCAACCGGTTCGCCGATGCGCAAACTCGGCCCGGCGCCACCTAGCCCCAACTGGTAGGTCGTGCTGAGGTATGCGTCGATGAGGCCATCCGGGATTGATGATGCCGCGCGGGCAGTGTTGCCAGTCGTTCGGTTGCCGTCGTCCGTGACGTGCACGATGTGAAAGTTATGTTCGTATCCAGCCATGTTGACCTCTTGGAAGCATCATAGACAGGGTCGGTCGAGCGTGCCAAGAAGCATTCCTACGTCATGTCCATGAATTGTGTGCAGGCAAGCGAGGTACGCGCGCTCCACAAACGACAGAACGTTCGTGTCCCTCACCCCTGCCGCTATCCCCAAGGGCGAGGGGAGTGACGTCGACGCACCAACGGACGGAAGCGCGCGAGCCTGGCTCCCCTCTCCCGCACCGCGGGCTTGGGCGCTGACAAAAAACTGTCTGTGGGCGGCAGCGAGGTGCCGTCGTGCGGCACAACCGCAGGGCGAAAGGATGGCCGGGTCCGGGGTCCTTGTCCGACCTGCATGCCGGACCCGGCCGTGAACCATCATGCCACGACCCGTTGCCCCCGCATCCCTGGCGGCCGCCCCGGTTCCCGTTGATCCCCGCCCGTTGGTCGACGCGACCCGCGACTGGCTTGCCTCGCTCGTCGCCGGGACCGGCGTGTCACTCCCCTTCGTCAATTGCACCGCCCTCGTGCGTGCCGACACGGGGATCCCGCACCAGGTCGTCCGGGCCGCGCACGCCTTGCTCCTGGGCGCTCCCGACACCGGGTGCCCGCTGGTCGCCAGCGTCGACCGCCGGGTGGCGCGCGCCCTCGCCGACCCGCGCCTCGACCCCACCCCCTTCCTGCGGCAGGTCTCCCCCCGCGCGGTCTCCATGCTCCTCGCCACCGTCAACGATGCCCACGAGGCCCATGCACGGGCCTGTGGACTCCCCGGCGCCCTCGCGGACCCCGGCCACCCTGGCGACGGCCGGCGCCACCGCGATGCCCACGACGGCCCCCACGGGCGCTGGCGTGGCGTCATCCTCGTCCTTGACGAGACCTCCGTCGACGCCCGTGCGCATGCCCTCGTCGCGGGAATCGCCTGGCAAGGGCTCGTCCTCCCCGTCGTCATGCGCACGTGGCCACAGAACACCCGCATGCCCGAGGGCGAGTGGCGTGGCGCCGTCACCGGCATCCTGAATGATGTCCACGACGCCCTCCCTCCGGCGCTGCGCGCCCACGTGACCGTCGTTGCCGACCGCGCGTCCGGGTCGGACCCGTCTTCGACGCCGTCTCCTCCCTGGGATGGTCGCTGGTCGTCCGCATCCAGGGGCAGGCGCGCGTCCGCCTCCCGGATCGCACGGTCCTGCGCGTGCGTGACCTGGTCCCGCATCCCGGTGCCCGGTGGGTCGGCGAGGGCTGCGTGGTCGCTCCCGGCCCCGGCGCCCCTCCCGCCAGCTTCCCGCTCGACGATGGCACCGCGTGGGAGATGCCATCCACCGGGGACGGATCCCCCAGCGCCACCCCGCTCGTGGCCGTCTTCAAGAAGGCGGGCTGGCGCCCCACGCACGTGGCCGCACTCTGGCCACCTGGGCATGACGAGCCACTGCTGCTGGTCACGACCGACCGACCGGCCGACGACGCACTGGACGCCTACGCCCGTCGCTGGGGCATCGAGCGCACGTTCGCGGCGTGGAAGTCCCGGGGCTGGGGCTTGGAACGCACCGGCGTGACCTGCCCGGCCCGGCTCGGACGCCTGCTGGCCCTGCAGGCGGTCGCGACCTGGTGGGTGCTCGCCACCGCCGCTGCGGCTGCCCCGGCCATCCTTGCCCGCCTGGCCGGGCGCCGTCGCCGTCGCGCCAGCGCTGCCCCGCACCCCCAGGCCTCCCCACGCCGGCCTTGGCGTCCGCGCGAGGCGATGAATGGCTTGTTCCGCCTCGGACGCACGACCCTCAAGGGGGCCGACGCCCGCTCCTCTACCCCGCCCCGGACGTGGGCACTCCCCGGCTGGGATGCCCCCTGCTGGTCCGACCAGTGCCTCGCGGCCATCGCCTCCCCAACCTGATCCAGACAGTTTTTGGTCGCCGCCCAAGCCCCAAGGGCGAGGGGAGTGACGTTGACGCACCAACGTACGGAAGCGCGCGAGACTGGCTCCCCTCTCCCGCACCGCAGGGGAGGGGGTGGGGGTGCGGGTCACCTACCCACGCGCGACAGCTTGCACCAATCCACCGGCTGCGCCCTCCCCTCTGCCTTCGCAACGGAATTGGGTAGCTACCCAAAACTGGCCGGATCGGGAAGCGCGGGCAGGAATGCCCGCGGACCAGTGCCTCGCAGCGACCGGTTGGCCTCTCGCGATTTTCGGATACTGTGATGACGTGTGCAATGATTGAATAACACAGCACACTTGATCCGCAGTCGGCAAGACAACTAGTCCACCAGGAGGCCAGCCCGATGACCGCATATCCGTCACACACGTTTACCGTCGCCCCGGGGATTACCGTGGCGTGCATCACCGCAGACAGCATCACCGCGGTGGAGACCGACGGCATCGTCAATGCTGCCAACGAACGCCTGCGGGGCGGGTCCGGCGTAAACGGTGCCATCCACGCTGAAGGTGGCACCGACATCATGGCCGAATGCACCCTCCTCGGCGGTTGCGAACCCGGCCAGGCCAAGTCCACCACTGCCGGGCTGCTTCCGGCCAAGCGGGTCATCCATGCGGTCGGGCCACGGTACTACGCGGTCACTCCGGACGAGGCCTCCCGGTTGCTGGCCTCGGCATACACCGTCTCCCTGGAGGTGGCAGCCCGCGATGGCCTGGCCCGCGTCACCCTGCCGTCCCTCTCAACCGGGTCGTTCGGCTATCC
>SHXX01000092.1 GCA_009693165.1 Chloroflexota bacterium | reverse complement strand
GTCCGAGCAGGGCGCGGAACCGTGCGGTGTCCAGGATTGTGCCGGTGCCGATCACCCGCCCCCGTGGCAGGCCGGAAATTCCCCACGTGCCATAGGTAAGCACGTCAACCGGATTGGTCGCAACGACAATCACTCCGTCGCGGTTCGCCTCGATCAATTGGGGAATGATGTTGCGGAAGATTGCCCAGTTGCGTGCGAGGAGTTCCAGACGCGTCTCGCCGGGCCTCTGGTTGGCACCAGCCGCAATCACTGTCACGTGTGAACCGTGACTGTCGGCAAAGGTCCCGGCCCGCACCCGTACCGGCATGCAAAAGGGCACCGCCTGCGAAAGGTCCATCGCCTCACCCTCGGCGCGGGCCGCGTTGCTATCAATCAGGACGAGTTCCGAGCAGAGACCTGAAAGCATCAGTGCGTACGCTGTGGTTGCGCCAACGTTGCCAACCCCAACGATGGTCACTTTCCGTCCGCGTGCGTTCCGTCCGGTTTCGTTGCTCACCAGTTCACCCACTCCCGGGACGCATTCCCGTCAGAACAACACGCGCCTGTCGGGCGGCCAGATATTATTCGGTCAAATTCGCAAACCATCCGATTGTTCCATCTGCCGACCACGCAACGTCGATGATCGGCATCCGTCCCGTGCGCCGTACCCTACGGGCATCATGTCGGCATCCGCAGACAATCGCGGAAACTCCATCGACGGCATCCTGTCGGGACTTGGCGCCGCATCCATCTGGGGTGGCATGTACGTGGTCAGCCGGATGGTCCTCGAAGTGATCCCTCCGGTCACCCTTGTCTTCATCCGCCTTTTCCTTGGAACGGTCACCCTCGCGATCATCATCCGCTTGACGGCAGCACGATTGCCGTCAAGGGGTGACCTCAAACTGATGGCCTCGCTCGGATTGGTGGGCATGTGCATCAGTCTCGTCGCCCAGTTCGCCGGCACACACCTCGCCGGGGCGGCGAACGGCGCCCTCATCACCAGCGCCACGCCGGCATTCATGCTCGTCTTCGCCTGGCCAATCCTTGGAACCCGCCCAACCCTCCGCCAGGTCGTCGCCCTCATCCTCGCCACCACGGGCGTGCTGGTCGTCACCCTTTTCGGGACCGACGCCCCCACGGAAGCACCGGGATCGCACCTTGCGGGAAACACCTTCCTGCTTGTTGCCGCGATCACCTGGGCCCTCTATTCAGTCCTCGGTGGTCGCGCGTCAGCCAGGTACGACGCGCTCGTCACCACCGCCTATGCCACCGGGTTCGGTGTCCTGTTCACCCTCCCACTTGTCCCCTGGGAACTTGCCTCCACGCCCGTGGGCACACTTGACTGGCCGGTCTGGACAGGCATCCTCTACCTCGGCATCGTCTCGACCGCCGGCGCCTTCTACCTCTGGAACCGCAGCATCGCACGCCTCGGCGCAGCAGTACCCGGTCTGCTCTTCTTCGCCCAGCCCGTCGTCGGGGGACTTCTCGGTGCCACGGTCCTCGGTGAGGTCCTCAGCACCTCGTTCTACATTGGCGGAGCCCTCGTGGCGAGCGCAGTTGTCCTGAGCGCCCGCGAAACCTGACCCCACGCCGTCGTATGCTTTGGCGGAAATGACTACCATCAACGCAGTGACCGATACGCCTGCCCTGTTCCAGCCGATGACCATCCGTGGTGTCACCCTCCGGAACCGCGTCGTCGTTTCCCCGATGTGCCAGTACTCGTGCGAAGCGCGCGACGGACGTGCAACCGACTGGCATCTCGTGCACCTTGGAGGCTTTGCGAAGGGCGGCGCCGGTCTCGTCATCGTCGAGGCGACGGGCGTCACCGCCGTCGGGCGCATCTCCCCCGAGGACGTCGGACTGTGGGAAGACGCACAAACCAAACCCCTGGCCCGTGCGGTGCGGTTCATCCACTCGCAAGGCGCCCTCGCCGGCATCCAGTTGGCCCATGCCGGCCGCAAGGCGTCGAAAGCGCCACCGTGGAAGGGGCTTGGCCTTGTCCTCCCAACGGATGGCGGATGGCAACCTGTCAGTCCGACTGCTACCCCCTTCAGTCCCGAGTACGCCGTGCCTCACCGCCTCACCACAGCCGAGGTTGCTGCCATCCCCGACGCCTTCGCCGGCAGTGCGCGTCGGGCCAATCAGGCCGGGTTCGACGTCGTCGAGATCCATGGCGCCCACGGATACCTGCAACACTCGTTCCTGTCGCCAATCTCCAACGACCGCGATGACATCTATGGCGGCGATTTCGCCGGACGCACGCGCCTTCTCCTCGAGACCGTCGAGGCCATCCGAGGGGTGTGGCCCGCCGAAAAGCCCCTCTTCGTCCGCCTGTCAAGCACGGACTGGATTGAGGATGGTTGGGATGGCGATGACACCGTCTCGCTTGCCCGTGAACTCGGGGCGCACGGCGTGGATGTCATCGATTGCTCGTCCGGGGGCGTCGCGCCACAGCAACAGGTCAAGCCGGGGCCGGGATATCAGGTGCCGTTCGCCTCGCGCGTGCGTCACGAAGCCGGAACCGCCTCGATGGCCGTCGGGCTCATCACGACGGCTTCGCAGGCAAACGCGGTCATCGCCGATGGTCATGCCGACCTCGTTGCGCTGGGACGCGAACTCTTGCGGGATCCGCACTTCGTGTTACGCGCATCGCGTGAACTCGGCGGGCCATCGTTTGCACCACCGCAATACCTGCGCGCCTGAGATCCAAGCGGTCGGATCGGTGTGTTCGTCCACCGATCCGCCCTGGTTCACACCTGCGCGTTCAGTCCCCTCAGGAGATCGCAAACGAGGGCGACCCTTGGAACATCAACCCCGGCGCGTTCGGCACGGGCAACGACGTCTCCGAAGACCTCTTCGACCTCCATCGTGCGACCGGCGAAAAGGTCTTGCGCCATCGACGGATATGCGCCGGGCGCGATCGGTCCGGACCGGCCTCCCGGCACCAGTCCCGACGCGTACTCGACGTGTTCGGATGCCGTCATCTGGAGATAGCGTCTGATCGGGAACCCCACGTAATCGCCGACGGCGACCCCGTGTGCCCGTGCCACGGCATCCGTCTCCCGGATCAGGGCACGGAATGCCCGCACTAGGTCAGGGTTCGACCACAAGGACGGTCCCGGGAGGCGGGTCAGGACGGTCACGCCAAAGATCCCGACCGCGTTGCACGCCTTCGACCACAGGACCGACCGGATATCCGGTGCGACCTCCGCAGGAATGCAGGCCTCCGTCATCCGGGCGACAGCATCGGCAACCCGCACCGATGGAGGCGCATCGAACTCGCCGAGGTAGGTCATGCCCAATCCCCCGATGCGCACCGCACCATCCGCCTCACGACCGGCACCCAGGATGCTGACCGCCCCGACTGTCCGCGACCATCCAAACGCGTCCGCCAGTAGGTCATCCTTGACGAGGCCGTTCTGCACCCCGGCCACCCACCAGTCGCCCGCCCAGTCACCGCCCCGCCCAGTCTGGTTGCTGGACGGTTCGCGTGGGCGCGGTGGCAGCGCTGCCACGACCTCTGCAATGGCTTCCGGCAACTGGTGGCCCTTCGTCGCGAAGAGGATGCCTGAGGTCCCGCCCTTCCTGTCGACCCCACAGACATGCTTCACCAAGTCCGCCGGATCGGTCGTCACCCCGATACACCCCCGACCCCGCCCCGCCTGATTTATAGACGCTTCGCTTGCCGGAGTACCAGGATCACCGACCGGGACCGTGCGTGTCACCGCACCGATCAGGCGTACCTTGCCCGCCTGCCTGAGACGGTTCGCCGATGCAGCCGAAGCCAAGAGGACGACCGACTGGCCACTTGACGCAAGCAAGGCGCCATAGGCCTGCCCCAGCGAACCCGCACCGACAATCCCGATCACTGGCCATTCCGCACCCGTCGCCACGTTATCCACTCCGTCCTGCCGTGTGTCCGTGCGCCGGGATAACCCCCACCACACCACCGCAGATTGCAATACGCTTCGCTTGGCCCAACCCCGCCCCGCCTGACTTATGGACGCTTCGCTTGGCGGGTCAGGCGCCACCCGGCGCGTGCGGTGCCTTCGCGAGAAGTGCCCCGAGGCTGTCCCCGAGGATCAGCTCCATATCGGCCGCTGGGATGAACGGGCAATGCCGGCGCACCACGTCAAGCGTGTGGCGGTACGTCAGGTACTGACCAACCACCGGATAGTCCGATCCCCAGTGCAGGCGGGACGGGCCGTATGCATCGTAAATCGCCTGGACGATCCGGATGCTGTCGCTGTACGGATATTCAAACCGCTCAGCCGACGAGTAGTGGAAGCCCGAGAGTTTCAGGTGGATATTCGGGATCCGGGCCGAATGCAGAATCTTGCCAAGCTCTGGGTACGGCGCCACCTCGGCAGCTTTCGGGTGACCCATGTGGTGGACCAGGAACGGCACTCCCGGAAACCGTTCCGCGACCTTCTCCAGCCACCAGTGCAACCTCGGCACTATGGCCATGCTTGCGATGAGGCCCAGTTCCTGCGCCACCCCAAAGAACGCCGATCCCTCATCCGAGAGGTACCAGGAACCATCATCGTCACCACGGACGTAGTGCGTGAACCCGGCCATCGGGTAGGCACCCGCCGCGCGCCGGAGGCGTTCGGCCGCACCCGGTGCGTGGTAGGTGGGCCACCACAGGCTGTCCACGTCCGCCACCATGCTCAACTTGTCGGCATGTGTACGAACCGCCCCGGCAATGTAGTCGTTGTTGTCCGGATTGTGGTCGTCGTTCCGCGCACAAACGATCATCGCGCGTCCGACATGGTTCTGTTCCATTTCGAACAGCAACTGCTCCACCTTGCCCCGGCTTGCCGAGTCCGGGACTGGCGGGTCATATGGCCAGAGGCGCCAAGCGTGGCAGTGGCTATCGATGATCATCCGGACATCTCCTCACGTGATTCGCCGACCGGACGAAAGACCGGTCCCTACGCCGCATTATGGCCGACGCGCGCGCCCCGCGGAACCATGGGCCTGACATTCCACCCTGACTCCTAGGGAAAACCGGGAATGCCGCGCCGTGCGTGACCCAGGACATCAGGGCCAGGATGTGGCACATTTGGCAGGACGCTAGGCATGCGAATGCCGGGAACATCCCCGATCACGTGGATCCGGTGCAGGTATCCACGGGGGGCGCACACGAAATCCCCCCGACTGGCCTGATGCGTCCCGATGCCGTCAAAGACCCACTCAATCGTCCCCTCGCGGATCATCCACCACTCATCACAGTCTGCGTGCCAGTGGCCGGCGGGCAGATCGTGAGGCTTCATGTAGATGAGGTTGGTCATGAAGGTCTCGTTGTCCATGACCCGGTGCGCCCAGTTGGCCTCGCCACGCACTAGCTTGAGGTCCGCAAGGGTCAATCGAACCCGATTCGGCGTCAGATTGCCGGGTGCCTCCTCGATCACCTGTACGGTCGGAATCACGCTGTGGGCCGAACGCCGTTCTGCCGGGGTCCGTCGGTCTGCAGGGAGTGATTGGGCATTTGGTTGCCTGACGCTCGTCCGCACCCCGTGCGAACCACCGAGAACATGGAAGCGGGCGACATGACCCTTCGGGACACAGATGTACGTGTCGGCCTCGGCCTCGAACGTCCCGTGGTCATCAATCTCGACCTCGTACCGGCCCTCGAGTATCGCGACGAATTCGTCAGCATTCGGTCGCCACACCGGCGTGGTCACTGACCCGGGCGCCTCACGCAGGAGGTCTGCATAGGTCTGGGCATTCTCGATCAGGCGGTGATGCCAGACGCCGCCACCATGCGCATCATCGATGGCCGCAATACCAACCAAAGGCCGGTTGGGGGCGGGAATTGCGCGTGCATTCACTGCTACCAAGGTTCCTTCCGACCCGGTGCATGTCCCCGCTTCCGGACCCTGCACCGGACACCAGTGTACTTCAGCAATGTGCGGTCTGACGACACCAAAGCACGGACTTGTCATGCCAAGCCCGGGTTTCAAACCAGGTGAGGAGCCAACGTGAAGGTACGATTCCTGGGTAAGCCGGTGGCATTCCCGCAAGCAGGGACAGAGATACGGCAAGGGAATCGACGAATGACCGTGACTGTGTGGACAAAGACGTGGTGCGGATGGTGCGATGAAGTCGTCGATCTCCTCAAATCCCGTGGAATCGCCTTCGAGGAACGTCGTGTGACCGGCAACCAGGATCACTACGATGAGATGGTGCGGATCTCGCGCCAGTCCAAGGCACCGGTCGTCGACATCGACGGACACCTCCTCATCGACACTGATGCCGACGAGGTTGCGGACTATCTGGACAAGATCACGACCGCCTGATTTGCAGCCTAGCGAATGGTCGGTCATTCACA
>SHXX01000016.1 GCA_009693165.1 Chloroflexota bacterium | reverse complement strand
CGCGTTCGTGACCTTGACGCTGCCTTGGCGTTCTACCGCGACTTGCTCGGCCTGCCTGAATTCGACCGCGTCGTAACTGGGTCGGGGAATACCAATGTCCTCCTTGCAATGGGAGAGGCGGGCTACGTCGAACTGATGGGGAACCCCAACTTCGAACCGATGCGACCGGCGGGCAATCATGCCGGTCTCCATCACCTTGCGCTCCTGGTCCCGGACCTTGATGCGTGGGTTGCGTACCTGACCGCACGTGGGGTGGCAATCACCGCCGGCCCGGAGTCAATGGAGTGGCCGAAAGCTACCGCGAAACTCTGCTTTGTTGCGGATCCGGAGGGCAATCCGGTCGAGTTCTTCGAACGTCGCCTGCACGCCTGACCCGCCTTCAAGGAGATTGCCGTGCAGATAGTCCTGTATGGGCCGGATGGACCTCGTTGGGCACCGCGCCTTCGCACCGATGTTCCCGACATCACGGTCGAAACCACGTCCGTCGAGGATGAAGCGGTCGCGCTGGTGGCCGCGGCGGATGCCTTCTTTGGGGTGATCTCGCCGCGCATCCTTGCGGCTGCCAGGAACCTGCAGTGGATCCAGACCCCCATGGCCGGTCTGGAACGCTATTTCTTCCCGGAGCTGCAGTCCCATCCGGTCGTCGTGACCAACATGCGGGGCATCTTCCACGACATGATTCCGGATCAGGTCCTGGGCTACATCCTGTGCTTCGCCCGTGACCTTCACTTGATGATCCGGCGTCAACTCGAACGACGATGGGCATTTGACGAGGTAAAGGTGCTTGACCTGCCCCGCATGACCTTGGGCATCGTCGGCCTGGGAGGGATCGGTGCCGGTGTCGCCCGGCGCGCACGTCCGCACGGGATGCGGATCATCGCCACGGATCCGCGTCTCACCGAGTGTCCACCTGAGGTGGATGCGTTGTGGGGAGCCGACCGCCTGGATGACCTGCTTGCCGAGAGCGATTTCGTGGTGGTGTGTGCGCCGGAGACACCGGAGACACGTGGCCTGTTCAACGCCGAACGGTTCACACGGATGAAACAAGGTGCGTACTTCATCAACATCGGCCGGGGACGTGTTGTCTTGCTGGATCCCTTGGTCCGGGCACTCGAGTCCGGTCATCTGGCCGGCGCGGCCCTCGACGTGTTCGAGGTTGAACCATTGGTATCCGACCATCCGCTGTGGGGAATGCCGAATGTGATCCTGACCCCCCACACGGCGGGGGTTGGCTCGCACGAGGAGGACCGGCGATACGAGGTGCTTCTCGAGAACGTCAGGCGGTTTGTCTCGGGACAACCACTCCACAATGTGGTGGACAAGCACGGGGGCTACTGATCCTCCCGAGGAAAAGGTGAAGGTCAGGACTGGGGAACGCCAGATCCCCAATCCTGACCCCCTCGCACACCTGGCAATCTCCGGGACCTGGGCCGGCCGGAAGGGTTGCCGGGTCGCAGTGTGGGACGCGCGCCTGCACGCGTGGTCAGGCGCGGCGGCTCCCGCGAAGTTCATCGGCGTCGCATGAAGCGGCGTGCTCCAAGTAGCGCGCGATGTGCGCAACCTGTCCTTCGGCCATGAAGGCGGAGACCGCAAGGGTCTGTTGATCTTGCTCGGCAAAGTAGTCATGCATCCGGCCGAGGAGGAAACGGATGAGGTGCGCCTGCTTCCACACGACGGCACGGTCATCGCCATCGGTCAATTCGTGCAACCGACCGTGTACCCATCCGGCAAGCCACCCCACGTCGTCGGGTGTATCGCGTTCGAGCGGGCAAACGGCCGTATCTGGTTCGTCATCGGCATCCGTTTGCGCCGGTCCGAAGCCCCTCAATTTGGCAAGCAGGCGCTGTTGACGGGGTTGCCCCGGTCGCAGTCGGGTACCGGTCCTGACATGAATGATCAGGTCATCCAGTTCGGCTCGGGACAGGTCCAAGGTGACACGTTCGAGTTCTTCGGCACGACTGATCTCTGGCATGACTGGAACCGTCCCCACAGGAATAATGATGGAACCGACCCTGGGAAGGTGTGAGTCCAGATGAAGGCCGCTCACATGCCGCAGGAATTGGTCGGCCGCATTCTAGCGTCTTTTTGGCCGCAGTGCCGCGAATGCGGCGCGGCATCCGCTATGCTCGTGCGGTGTCCGACGACGATTTGCTGCCCCTTGATGACCCTGAGGTGTATCGCGCACTGGGCGACATGCTGATCGCGATTACCGAGGCTGAGAAGCTTCTGGGACGCGTCCACACCCTTGCGGTTGGCATCGGCGCGTACGGGATGCTTGAACACTTGGATAGTGAACTCTTCTGGAAAGTCCGTGCGGCCGGTGACCACCTGCGGGACATCCTGGACGTCGAACGTGTTCACGGGGGCTATACGTAGGCGCGGATGGCCATGTCTCGGGATACATGACGACACCACGGAACGTGGTTGGTGTCACGTGTTCGCGGATGCATCTGCAGACGGCGATCGTGCGGTGCCTAACGATCTTCGGTGGAGAGACCCAGTCTGGCGAGCAGGGCACCTTCAAGTGCGCTGAGTGCGGTGCCGACGCGTCCGGTGATCGTGCCATCGAAGGCCTGGATCGTGATCCCGTGCGCCCCGTAGCGCGCCAGGGCGCACTCGGCGAGGGATGCGTTGCCCAGTCGTCGCCACCCAAGGGTTGGGACGTATCTTCCGGTGCCTAGGCGGACGGTGCCACTGGTCTCCTGGTGACGGCGTCCCGCTGGACGGTCACGGAGGGTGTATCCCGAACGAGTGACGGCATCAGCCGCCGCTGCGCCAATCCGCGCATCTGGATGGTGTGCGAGTGCGCGTGCCGGTGCGGTCAGTTGGCCGAGGAACGTCCGTCGTCGGAGGTTGCCCTCGCCGAGATGACGGTGCAGGTCGGCGTTGATCGTGAAGCTTTCGATGAGACGCACGCCGCTCGGTGCATCCACATGCGTTGTGTCGGCGGGGTCGCCCCAGTCCTGCGTGTGGAAGACAACCGTCGGAGGTGTGTCGTCGAAAGTCCGGAGGATGGCGAGTTCACTGGAAGCTGGCACGGCGTCAAGGATGGGGACTGACCGGCTTGCCATGGCCTGGGTCGTCGCGTCTTCGGGCAGGATCACCGAGATCCGGGCCCGCCCCAGCAGGAGTTGCCGGTACCGGGATTGGCGGGTGCCGACGAGTGCCTCGATGACTGCCCAGGCGATGCGTGCGCCTGCTTGGCCATCTCCGTCGGCAACAATCCAGACGTGGTCACGGGCGCCTGCATTACCGATCGCGTAGGTCAGGCGCACGGATCCGGGTTCAGATCCCCCGATCGGACGCGCGACGACCACGCCTGAGTCAACCCATGACGTGAAGGCATCGGGCCACGAAGCGGGATGTGCGCCAGGGGCGCGGGGATCAGTCGTTGGCGGCAGGGCGAACAGTTCCGTCGCCGTCCTCCTTCGGCAGGGATGCCGCGGGCGATGCTGCGTCATCCCCGTCGCGGTGATCCGGGGTCGTCTCTTCGGACAATGGTGATGGTGCCTCGCCTGGCGTCATCTCACCTTTTGGGTCAGGCTTGTCGTTTTGATCGGATCTTGAGCGATCTGGTTCGGGTATGACCGGAAGTGCCAAGTCGGATTCATCGTCACCGATTGGATTGAACTTCTCGACTGCCAATTCGGAGATGTCGCCGGGAGATGTTGTGTCTGTGGCCATGGCAGGGACGGGTTCATCGTGACTGGATGGCGTGTCGGACGCGGGTTCGATGGGTGGACTGAACGCGGGAATCATCACCCAGATTGGCGATGCACTCGGGCGGGTTGTGGTGTGGTCGTAGAACGGGACCAAGGCGTCGATGCCAAGTTCACGGCAGTGGCGGGTGGCATCTCGTGGAGAATTCTTGATCAGGGTGGCGAGGTTGCCCAACGCCGGGTGTGTGGCGACGGTGACCGGTGCAAGGGCACCGGGGTGGTGACGATCGGTCTCAGCGCCGATTGCAAGGCGCAAGGCATCAATCCGATCGGTCGCCAGGCGCCGTGAGGCGGTCCGGAAGGCACGCCGGAAGAGCGGCAGGCCAAGCGCCAACCATGCGCCGGCGCCGATTTGCAGGGCGTACTCGCCTGGGAAAGCTGGTCCGACCGCCAGAAGCATGAGACCAGACACCAGAAGGCCTCGCGAGACGAACGTCCGTGCCTCAGCGAATGGTGGTGAATGGTGACGCAAGCCGGTGCTGACGATCGCACGGCGCACCAGATCCCGTGCAGCGGTGGCGATGGCATCCCTGTCCGCGAGGATGGCTTCGGATCCAAGGATGGCGATTGTCGGCTGGACGGGATGTGCGACCAGGGCGTTGCCAAGCGCAATGATTGCGACCTGTGACTCGTGCGGCAACACGAGGGCGTGGCGCGCTGGCGTCTCGTCATTTCCAGTCGAGTCAACCGGGGCCAGATAGACAGGAATGATCGGCCCGGAAAGGGTCACGCGTGCAGCGGGGGTGAGGCTCACGGCGCATGCCCCTCAAAGGTGATCCACGGGTGAGACGGTCGTCCCTGTCCCGGGCCTGCGTGCTTCTCACTTCGTGCGCGCGATTGATAGTAGGCGGCGACGTGGCGCCATCCGCGATCCCGACAGTGGGTTTCCATCGCCGCGAAACGGGCACTTGGTGAACCATCGGCACGCCGGGAGATTGCCCACAAGGACATCAGTTGGTCCTTGGTTTCGGATTGCGTCCCCGCGGTGATCTCGAGGGTTGGAAGCGCACGTGCAAGACTTGCACCGACCCCTGTTGATCGCCCCAGTCCGCGCAATGCCCGGAAGATGCCCCGCCACCATCGCAGGGGATTGCGGTCGTTGATCCACAACGGCGGAAGAGAAAGGAACCCGGTGAGAACCGCAATCCAGGCGAAGCCAGGACCGGAATCGAGGGCACGCCATGCCAAGGCAAGGGTTGCAAGTGTTCCGAGCAGCCACCAGAGAACCCGGCGCACGCGCCAGCGCGGGGCAGATCCAACGGCGTTGCCGGTTGCGATGGTCAGGGCGGCGCCTGCCAGGGCGAGGTCCGAGGTTGCGGTTGTTGCCGGTGTGTATACCTCGAGCGATAGACCCATCGTGCCGCGCACATCACGCCGGTCGGCAAGTGCCTGCCGGGATTCAGGGCGTGGTTGCAGGAACACGACGCCAATGGCGCCGTCCACGTCGGGAAGGACGTAGGCTTCAAGCAACATCGACGCGTCTCTCAGACCCGGTGTCCGTCTTTGGCGGCATGACCGTCCGGAGAGGCTAGCATGCTGACACCAAATCGTGTCTGCCGGGGTCCCCGGCTTGGCCCTCGTACACTCTTCCTGCCGGGAAAGACGAAGCCTCCGGGGACTGCAAGGGCATGAACGCGAACGAATTGGCCATCCGTCCGCTTGCGTCGCCGGACTGGTGGACGACGACCGCTGACGGTGTGTGGGACGTGGTGGTGGTGGGTGCAGGCCACGCAGGTGCGGAGGCCGCGCTGGCGGCGGCGCGCATGGGCGCGCGGGTGCTAGTGGTCACGGCCACCCCGACGGCAATTGCGTCGATGCCGTGCAACCCGTCCATCGGCGGACCGGCAAAGGGACACCTTGTCCGAGAGATTGATGCCCTTGGCGGCGTGATGGGCAGGACGGCCGACCGTACCGCACTGCAAATCCGGATGCTGAATACCGGGAAGGGACCGGCGGTCCGTGCCTTGCGTGCCCAGTGCGACAAACATCACTATGCGTCGACGATTGGCGATATTCTCCGGTCGCACCCCGGGATCACCATCCGACAGGGGATGGTGAACGGTCTGGTTACGGTTGACGCCCCCTCGCCGGGTATCGCGGGTCTGCCTGGCCAGGTGGTCGTTGGCGTTGTCACGGCTGCCGGAGACAAGTACGCGGCACGTGCGGTCATCCTCACCACCGGGACGTTTCTTGACGGGCGCCTGGTCTGCGGAGATACCGTTGAAGCCGGTGGACGCTTTGGTGAGGGGCCGTCCGTCGGTCTCTCGTCGCACCTCGCGTCGCTCGGTTTGACCCTGTCGCGTCACAAGACCGGGACGCCACCGCGCGTTGATGCGCGAACCATCGACTTTTCCAAGTCCACAATCCAACCGGGGAGTGATGTTCCCCTTGGGTTCGCACATGAAGCGGTTGCGGGTTCGGAGGTTGTGCAAGGGATCCCGCATCCGGCATACCCGGGCGTAACCTCTGGCGGGTGGCGAACACAGATGCCCTGCTACCTCGTCCACACGAATGAGGCCACCCACGATCTTGTCCGGGACAACCTGCATCGTGCGCCGATGTACAACGGTGGGATCACTGCACCCGGCCCGAGGTACTGTCCCTCGTTTGAGGCGAAGGTGGTCCGGTTCGCAGAGAAGGAACGGCACCAGTTCTTCCTTGAACCGGAAGGTTTTGACACCGAATGGGTCTATGTCCAGGGGGCGAACACAAGCCTGCCGGAAGAGGTGCAGGCTGCAATGCTTGCGACGATTCCCGCCTTGTCCCGGGCGACGATCCTCCGCCCCGGGTATGCCGTCGAGTACGACTACGTGCCTGCGTGGCAGACGCTGCCGTCGCTAGAGAGTCGGGCAGGTGCAGGCCTCTTTCTGGCAGGGCAGATCAATGGCACGTCCGGGTACGAGGAGGCCTCGGCCCAAGGATTGTTGGCCGGTATCAACGCCACGTTGCGGGTGCGCGCCCTGCGCACCCACGGTCCGTGGACGTGCGATGCTGCCTGGACACCGTGGCTTGTGACCCGTTCGCGGGCGTATCTCGGGGTGATGATTGACGACCTGACGACACAGGTCTACCACGAACCCTACAGGTTGCATACGTCTCGGGCGGAGTTCCGTCTGCTGTTGAGGCATGACAACGCAGACCTTCGCTTGACGCCGGATGGGGTTGCGCTTGGGTTGGTGAATGCTTCACGGAGCACGGCTGTCGAGGGGAAGCGTGACCGGATTGCATCCGCGTTGGCGTCGCTGGCGAAGTCGCGCGTGGTGCACGCCCACAACGATGTCTTGGTTGCCCTTGGCTTCCCTCCGGTTCTCCGTGCGTGTACCGCGCAGGAGTACCTCTGCCGCCCGGATGTCGGCATTGGGTTCGTCGGAGCCCTCGGTGACGAGGCGTTTGGGCTTGGGCTGCCGGACGATGTGGCTGCGCACGTGGAGGTGGAGACCAAGTACGCGGGGTATGTGAAGCGGCAGCATGACGAGGTTGCGCGGACGGCAGGCATGGATGGCGTTGCAATCCCGCTCACGGTTGACTTTGCGGTGATGCAAGGCCTCCGACGTGAGGCGCAGGAGCGGTTGATCCAGTACCGGCCGATGACGGTTGGGCAGGCATCCCGGATTGCCGGGGTCACTCCGGCCGACGTTGCCGTGTTATTGGTACGACTGAAAGCAGGCGAGTCGCTGACACGCCCTTCTCTTGGGACAAGGCGGGTAGGCGGGCCGATGGTGAGTGCGCCGGGGCTGGGCAAGTCGTAACCCGCCCCGGCGAGTGATCAGGCGTCAGGCGTCGCCTCGGCCTCGTCGTCGATTGTCGACCCTTCGGTAGGTTCGTCTTCCTCGATTTCGTCCGGCGCAAGGATGCGGACGGAACTGTCTTCGGGGTCGGGAACGACCGGCGCCGCGAATTCGACGAAGTCGAGGTTACCTTGGCCGAATGCCGAGGCGGCGACGACGGTGTCACCGTCATCCGGTCGGATGATGCGGACCCCGATCGAATTCCTGCCCGTGCGCCGGATGTCGGCAGTTCGGGTCCGGATGATGATCCCGGAGGCCGTGATTGCCATGAGGTCAGTCGCTTCCGGGGTGATCGAGATGGCCGAGACAAGGGGCCCGGTGCGTTCGTTCGTGACACTCGCGCGGAGGCCATGACCGCCGCGTCGCTGAATGCGGAAGTTTGCCCATGGGGTCTGCTTGCCGATGCCGTTGGCGCTGACGACGACGAGGGACCCTTCGGGCGGGCACACGACGAACCCGATGCACTTGTCATCGTTGCGCAAGCGGACGCCCCGGACGCCACCACTGGTGCGGCCACTCTGTCGCAGGTCGGTCTCCATGAAGGTGATCGCCTGTCCGCTGGCGGTGACGAGGGCGAGACGATCCTCACCGGACGTGCGCACGACCCACCCAAGTTCGTCGCCCTCATCGATGTCCATGGTCTTCAGACCATTCTGTCGGAGGTTGGCGTACTGCGAATAGCCATTGCGCTTGATCTCACCGCGACGTGTCGCAAAGACCAGGAATCCTGAACTCTCCGAATCGGGCATGGTGATGACCGACGTGACACGTTCGTCGGCGTCGATCGCAACCAGGTTGGTGATCGATGTGCCGCGGGCGTTTGGAAGAACTTCGGGAAGAGCCCAGACGCGCGTGCGGAGGACGCGACCGCGGTTGGTGAACACGAGCAGCCAATCGTGCGTGTTGGCAAGCGTGAGAACGCGGACACCATCATCGTCCTTGGTGGCGATGCCTCGTCGTCCACGTCCCCCACGTGACTGCTGCACGTAGGTGTCCGGAACCATCCGCTTGGCGTAGCCCCGTTCCGTCAGGCAGACGAGGACGGATTGGCGGGGCTGAAGGTCGGCCTCGGACAGGTAGCCGTCCTCATCCGGCATGATGACCGTCCGACGTGCGTCGCCGTACTTGGTTCCGAGTTCGGCAAGTTCGTCCTTGATGATCTGTCGGATGCGGGTTGGTGTCTCGATGATGTCCTCGAGATCGGTGATGGTCGCCCGGAGGACCGCGAGTTCGTCAAGCAGTCGCTGCCGTTCGAGGCGCACGAGGCGACGCAGTTGCATGTCCAGAATGGCGTTGGCCTGGACTTCGGAGAGGCCGAAGATGGTGATCAGGTTCGTACGCGCCTCCTCGGTACTTGAGGCGGCACGGATGGTCGCGATCACTTCGTCAAGGCGATCAAGGGCGCGCGTCAGGCCCTCGAGGATGTGTGCACGGTCGCGTGCCTTCCGGAGATCGAAACGGGTGCGTCGCCCGATGACTTCGATGCGGTAGTCGATGTAGCACTGCAGTGCGGTGACGAGGGTCAGCAATTTTGGTTGCTGCCCGATCACCGCCAACATGTTGACGTTGAAGGCCGTCTGCAAGGTGGTGTGCTTGAACAGGTTGTTGCGGACCGAATCCGGGCGTGCGTCGCGCTTGAGTTCAATGACAAGTCGCATGCCCTGCCGGTCCGACTCATCCCGGAGATCGGCAATCCCGTCGAGTTTCTTGTCCTTGACCAGTTCGACAATCTTCTCCTGCAGGGTTGCCTTGTTGACCTGATACGGGAGTTCGGAGACGATCAGTCGAAGATGCCCGCGATCGGATTCCTCGACTTCGACCTTGGCGCGGATATTGATCCGCCCACGTCCGGTGGCGTATGCCTCGCGGATGCCACTGCGGCCGATGATGAATCCCGCGGTCGGGAAGTCCGGGCCGGTCACGAACTGCATGAGTTCGTCAACGCCGGCATTGGGATTGTCGATGAGATGGGTGATGCCCGCGACGAGTTCGCGCAGGTTGTGAGTCGGGATCTTGGTCGCCATGCCGACGGCGATGCCTTCGGCACCATTGAGGAGCAGGTTGGGCAACTTGCCCGGAAGGATTGAAGGTTCCTTCTCGGTGGCATCGAAGTTGTCGTTGAAGTCGATGGTGTCCTTGTCGATATCGGCAAGGAGTTCCTCGGCAACTGCGGTCAGGCGCGCCTCGGTGTAACGCATCGCGGCGGCCGGGTCATTGTCGACCGACCCGAAATTGCCCTGACCGTCAACGAGTGGGTACCGCAGGCTGAATGGCTGCGCCATGCGGACGAGTGCGTCATAGATTGACGACTCGCCGTGCGGGTGATACTTGGCGATGACGTTGCCAACGGTCCGGGCACTCTTCTTGTACGGCCCATTCGCCCGGATGTTCTCTTCAAGCATGGTGTAGAGAACGCGGCGGTGGACCGGTTTGAGGCCGTCACGGGCATCCGGAAAGGCGCGTCCGACGATGACGCTGACCGCGTAGTCCAGGTACGCGGTGCGCATCTGGACTTCAATCTGGACCTGTTGGACGTCACCGGAATACGCGCCACCGCCATTGTTCGCCCCGAGATTGATGGGCGCGGCGGCTGCAGTCAGTACCGGGAGGCTCAACCCGTCGGAACCGTCTCCGCGGAGGGTTTCCTCGGCACGTTCGGCGTCGAACTGGTTCGCTTCAGTGCCCGGATTGTCGCCCTGTTCCGGGCCGTTCGTGCGTTCGTCAGACGAATCTACCATTATGTCAAAGTTTGCCATATATATCGAGAGAACGGCAAACGCTCAGGCACTCCCCGCGTGCACGTGGACGCGCGCTTTCCAGACGTCACCCGGGCGTGAACCAGAAGGTGGGCTACCTGATCCCGAAGACCGCGAACGGCGCAAAGCTGCTCAGCGTGCCGAACAAGGCACCGGCGCAAACTTGTGACGTGCTGTGCATGTGGATGCGGACTCTCGCCCAACAGACGGCGGGCAGGATCACCGCGAAGGGAAGGGCGGGAGTGCCGAACGCGACCACCAGCGCACCGACGCCCATGGCGGCACCCGCAGCGTGGGCCGAAATCTTCCAGTAGCGATTGATGACGGCGAGAAGGATTGCGGATATCCCGTAACACGACGTGAGGGCGACCACGGGTGCAGGGGCCCCTATCCACCACAGCGCGGCATTCCCAACACCACTGCTTGCTGCCGAGAACAGGTACGGACGCAATCGTTCCTGTTGGTACATCAACTCGTAGCCACCGGCGAGGTGTGCGTGCCTCAGGAGGTAGGTGATATATGCGACGGGGATGATGGATACGAAGATCGATGCGATGATCGCTGCCCAGACTGCTTCCTTGGTGGTGTCCGAGAAATGCAAGCTAAGGATCGCTAGGGTGAAGATGGCGACAATCGGGGGCAGGAACACCAGTGAGATGGCCTTGGCGATCCGGTCGGGCCGGGTCCGGGGAACCGCGACGATGGCATTGGCAGGCACGCTGGGCACCGCAAGTGCCGCCGGATGGTCCGGTGTGGTGGTGCGATGTCCGGTGTCAGGGTCTGATGGACTCGCCGTTGAGGTCGTGCGACGCGTCATACGTTCCACTGCGTCCTCCGGACTTCCTTAGCAGGAAGACCTTGTCGATCGTCATGCCACGATCGACGGCCTTGCACATATCGTAGATCGTCAGGGCGGAAACGGTTGCGGCCGTCAGGGCCTCCATCTCGACACCTGTCTTTCCCACGGTGCGTACCGTTGCATGGATGTGTAACCGTGCCGTGGTCGCGTTATTGCCAGTTCGGTGATCTTTTGCCGTCGTTTCGGGGAGGTCCCATTCGAACGAGACATCGGCCCCGGTGATCATGATCGGATGACAGAGGGGGATCAGATCCGGTGTGCGCTTGGCACCCATCAGTCCGGCAATCCGGGAGACGGCGAGGACGTCGCCCTTCGGCAGGCCTCCATCCTGGATCAGGGCAGCGGTGCTTGCCTGCATGACGATCGTTGCCCGGGCGGTTGCCTCGCGAGGGGTCTCTGATTTTGGCCCGACATCGACCATGAAGGCATCACCACTTTCGGTGAGATGGGTCAGGGTCGTTGATGGCGCGTCGATCATCTCTCTCATCCTACTCCAGTCGCGATCAATCGTGTCAGGTTCGTCCGAAGGGTCGGGGGGAAACGACAGGACCGGTGCCAATTGCAGGCACCGGTCCGTGGGCGGCAATCGAGAAGCGGGAGCCTCTATCGTGCAGTGGCGGCTGCGCGTGCAGCGACGTGCGAAGGAATCAGGGTGGTATCGATCTGAGGGGGATTGGGAACGATTGCCCAGAACAAGGGACCGAAGTGGTCCCATTGGGCAAGGATGTTCGCGGCACGTGCGCTGCCAGTTGCCTCGGCATGAAGGGCGATGAGGTTGCGGACAGTCGCGTCGGCCTGGGAGCCCCTTTCAAGGCGTTCAACGCCGACCATGTCCCGGTTGACCTTGGCAGGGAACTGGTTGGTCTCGTCGAGCACGTAGGCGAGGCCGGCGGACATGCCGGCAGCGAAGTTGCGACCGGTCTCGCCAAGGACCACGACGACACCACCGGTCATGTATTCGCAACAGTGGTCTCCCGCGCCTTCAACAACGGTGTGCGCACCTGAATTCCGGACGGCGAACCGTTCGCCGGCACGGCCGCTGACGAAGAGTTGGCCACCGGTGGCACCGTAGAGGACGGTGTTCCCGATCAGGGAGTTCCGGTGACCGGCGAAGGCTGCATTGGCGGGTGGTGTGACGATGATGCGACCGCCATGCATGCCCTTGCCTACGTAGTCATTGGACTCACCTTCAAGCGTGAGCGTGACACCGGGAGTGAGGAAAGCGCCGAAAGACTGGCCGGCACTACCGGTAGCCCGGATGGTCAGCATCCCGGCGGGCAGTCCTGCGTCACCATGGCGGCGGGCAATCTCGCCGGAAAGGCGCGCGCCGACGGTACGGTGACTTGTACGGACCTTGACGTCAAGTGTGACGGGATGGAGACCGGCAAGGGCAGGTTCCGCAGCCTCCCGGAGTTCATCGTCAAGCATGACGTCCCCCGGACGATCGTTGCGCGGTTGTTCGCACCGGTGTGCGTAACGCCGGTTCGGGTCGACATCGGTTGTCAGGGCGGTGAGGTCGAGGAGGTTCGCGCGTGGATGGTCTGCGAGCCACGACTGCTGCAGAAGGGTGCTGCGGCCGATGATCTCGTCGAGCGATCGCGCGCCCATCGACGCCAGGATTTCCCGGACGTCCCGCGCGATATGGCTGAGGAAGTGGATGACCATTTCCGGCACGCCCGTGAACTTGGCGCGAAGGTCGGCGCGTTGGGTGGCAATACCGGTCGGGCAGGTATTGAGGTGGCACTGCCGGGCCATGTCGCACCCGATGGCGATGACCGCACCGGTTCCGAATCCATATTCCTCGGCACCAAGCAAGGCCGCCATGATGATGTCGCGCCCGGTCTTCATGCCACCATCGGTACGGAGCCGGACCCGTCCACGCAGGCCGTTGAGAACGAGAACCTGCTGCGTTTCGGCGAGACCCATTTCCCACGGGCACCCCGCGTGCTTGATGCTGGACAGGGGACTTGCTCCCGTGCCCCCATCATGACCGGCGATCAGGATGTAGTCGGCGTAGGCCTTGGCAACACCCGCGGCAATCGTGCCCACACCCGTCTCCGCGACGAGTTTTACTCCGACCTTGGCCCGTGGATTGGCGGCCTTGAGGTCGTAGATCAGCTGGGCAAGGTCCTCGATGGAGTAGATGTCGTGATGTGGTGGAGGACTGACCAGGGTGATTCCAGGGATGGCGTGGCGCAGGCGGGCGATGAGGGGTGTCACCTTGGTGGCCGGGATCTGTCCACCCTCGCCGGGCTTGGCCCCCTGTGCCATCTTGATCTCGAGTTCTTCGGCCTGCTGGAGGTATTCCGGTGTCACGCCGAACCGGCCACTCGCAACCTGCTTGATCTTGGAGTTTGCGCGCTCACCCTTGTACGGACCATCCGGGAATGGCTTCCACCAGTCAGGATCCTCGCCACCTTCACCGGTATTCGACTTCGCACCGATCCGGTTCATGGCGATTGCGAGAGTCTGGTGCGCCTCGGGAGACAGGGCTCCCAGTGACATGGCGGTGGTGTTGAAGCGGCTGATGATCGTCGCGATGGGTTCGACTTCGTCGATCGGTACGGGTGGCCCAACCGGCGACCACTCCATGATGTCTCGCAGGGCACGTGGTGCGCCGCCATTCACGAGACCTTCGAACTTGCGGTAGTCGTCGTAGTTGCCGGTCTTGGATGCTTCCTGCATGGCAATGACGGCCTGGCGGTTGTAGCCGTGGACCTCACCATCCTTGCGGTAGTTGACGAAACCGAGATTGGGGAGACGCCCGATGGCCGGTGCCCCGAAGCCCTCTTCGTGGCGATTGGCGACATCCGTGGCAATTTCGGCGAGACCGATGCCCCCGATACGGGACGGGGTCCCAGTGAAGCACCGATCGATCAGGGTCTGTGCGATGCCCACGGCTTCGAAGATCTGGGCGCCACGGTAGCTGGCAACCGAGGTGATGCCCATCTTGGACATGATCCGGAGCAGGCCCTTGTTGGCGGCCTTCCGGTAGTTGCCCTCAAGTTCGGCAGCCGAGAGTTTCTCGTAGCCTCGTTCACCCTCGAGGGACCGGGTGGTTGCCAGTGCGAGGTAGGGATGGATTGCGCCAGCCCCGTAGCCAATCAGGCACGCGAGATGGTGGATATCCCAGGCTTCGCCGGTCTGGACGATGATGTCGGCGCGCATCCGCTTGTCCTCGCGGATGAGATGGTGGTGGACGGCCGCCGTCGCAAGAAGCGCCGGGATTGGTGCGTGTCCCGGTGCGGTCCGCCGGTCGCTCAGCACGATCAGTGTCGAACCGGCCTCCACCGCACGGGTTGCGGCGGCACAGAGGTCGTCAATCGCGCGGTCGAGGGCTTCTTCGCCACCGTGCGGATCAAAGAGGGTGTCGATGACCGTTGCACCGAACTCCGGGCGTGTCAGGGCGACAAACTCGTCGTCAAGCAACACAGGGGTCGACACCGCAAGCAGGGAGGCATGTCCCTCTGTCTCGGCGAGAAGGTTGTGACGCCGCCCAAGGAAGGTGTCGAGGGACATGACAACGCCCTCGCGCAAGGGATCAATGGGCGGGTTGGTGACCTGAGCGAACCGTTGACGGAAGTAGACATAGAGTGGTCGTGGCTTGTGGGACAACACGGCCAGGGGCGTATCGTCACCCATCGACCACTTGTTGTCCTCGCCGTCGTGCCCCATTGGTTCGACGACGTATCTGAGGTCTTCGAACGTGTAGCCGAAGGCGCGCCACAACGCGGGCAAGTCCTCTCGCGGTGGTGCGGCCGGCAATGAACCATCGATCTCTGGTGTGTCGTGGTCAACGCGGGTTTCGAGATGCACGAAGTTGCGGGCAAGCCATTCCCCGTAGGGTTGGCGATTGGCGTACCGTTCCTTGATTTCGTCGTTGTGGTAGACCTGCCCGGTCGCGGTGTCCACGGCGATCATCTGTCCGGGACCGAGGCGTCCCTTCTCGATGCAATCGGCATCGTCGATCTCAACGATTCCGGCCTCGCTTCCGAGGATCACCAGTCCGTCCCGGGTGATCTTGTAGCGGGATGGGCGGAGGCCATTGCGATCAAGAGTGGCGGCGGCGATGGTGCCATCACTGAAGGCCAGGGCCGCCGGGCCGTCCCAAGGTTCGATCAGGCAGGCGTGGTACTGGTAGAAGGCACGCCTTGCTTCATCCATGTCCGGCATGTGTTCCCATGCCTCGGGCACGAGCATCATCATGCTATGGAGGGCATCACGCCCGCTGTGGTTGAGCAGTTCGAGGGCGTCGTCGAGGCTGGTGGAGTCAGATCCGCCTGCCCAGCAGATGGGCTTCAGCCATTCGATGGCATCGCGCCATTGCGGCGAGGCCAGGTCCGGTTCGCGGGCGGCCATCCAGTTGCGGTTGCCCTGGAGGGTGTTGATCTCACCGTTGTGTGCAAGCATGCGGAACGGTTGCGCCAGGAACCAGTTCGGGAAGGTGTTGGTGCTGTACCGCTGGTGGAAGACGCAGATGGCGGTCGTGTAGTCCGGGTCGGTCAGGTCTGGATAGAAGGCTGGAAGCTGGGTTGCCGCAAGGAGGCCCTTGTACACAACCGTATTCCGGGACATCGATGGGATGTAGAAACTGCCGATGCTCTCGCTGTTGACACGACGCTCGATTTCCTTGCGTGCCAGGAACAGGGTGCGCTCGAAGTCGTTGTCATCCTGACCCAGTGGGCGACCGAGGATGAGTTGCTCGACGTCAGGGACCGTTGCGAGTGCCTTGGCGCCGAGGACGTCTCGATCAATTGGCACGACCCGCCAAGCGAGGCGTCTCAAGCCATGGCGGTCGCATACCTTCTCGATGATTTGCCGACAGGTCTCAACGAGGCCACGTGGTTCGTTCGGGAAGAAGATCATCGCGACGGCCAGGTCTTCCGGGGCGATGCCCGTGATCCCCTTGGCGTCGAGTTCGCGCATCAGGAGGGTGCGCGGAACCTGCGTGAGGACGCCGGCGCCGTCGCCGGTCTTGGCATCGGCATCCAGGGCGCCTCGATGCATGACGTTGCACACGGCGCGGATGCCAAGTTCGAGGACACGATGGCTTGGCGTGCCGTCAATCTGGGCCACGAACCCGACGCCGCACGCATCGTGCTCGTTGGCCGGGTCGTAGAGGCCGATCGGTCCCGGTACCAGATGGTTCGGTGGGAGAAAACTCTGCCTGTCGCCCCCAATCCGTGCCCCAACAGATCGTCCATGATTCATTTGCGCGTCGCTATTGCGCTGCGCCTCTCGTCGTGCATGACGCGCGGGCTGCCCTTGCATCGTGCGTTCTCCGTCCTTATTGGATTGGGGTCATGATGAGATGGACGTTTGGCCTGCTACTTTGGGGGCGTTACCGCGGCATGGCGGGCAGGGATGCCCGCGCCCCATGGGGCCACGTCGCCCCTGGTCTTGACCCCACCCCACCCGGCCGGATGTGTGGACGCTGCACGTTCCGCGGAAGTGGTGTGAAGATCCCCGGTGAAACAGAAAACGCCCACGCATACCCCTGAAAAGGGGGCGGTGGACGCCATCGGCCGTGCCCCGGCCCGTATGAAACATCTGGACTGCCGACCTTGGCGTATCCAGTCAGTACTGGCAAGTATACAAGCACCTACCGTCAGGCGCGTCAGGCGGCACGCCGAGGGGTGCTGGCGTAGACGGTCTGACGCCCGGAGCGAAGATCAGGACTGTTCAGGTGCCGGGGTTGGGGTAGGAGTAGTGCGGAATGGCATGCGTGACGCCGGAGGCGTCGCGTCGGCGGGAGGCGCGCCAATCTCGATTGGTGAACTGACCGCGAGCACGCGGTAGAAGCCGTCAATCACGGTCATGAGGCGGAACTCGTAACTTCCCGGAACAATGTCGAAGGGAATGCCGATGTCGCAACTGCCTGCTTCGACAGCACGGACCGTTTCGTCGTCACAACTTGTCCGTTCAGCAATCTGAGGGAAGCGGTTGCTTGATTCGCCAGCGAGGAAGAGGCCAATCCAGTCCCCTTCGGTGGGGTCCGCGACCTCTTTCCACTGCACCGAAACCAGACTGCCGCCAATCGCGGTATCAGACTTCGTCGAAATGACTGGCTGGTACGGCTTCCCGTTCTTCTGGGTCGGTTTGGTGACGGTGAAGACTGGCCACCGGTCAATCTCGCCAAGTTGCTGCAATCCGAACGTCCGGAGCATGCGCCACTGGTACGCGCCGGGCAGGATGTTTTCCGGGACCGGGACCATGCATGAACCCGTCGCCCATCCGATGCCTGGGAGTGCCTTCTGCTGGACGCACGAGGACATGAACACCCATGTGATGAACTCGTCGTAGGGTGCCCCGACTGGAAAGAGGGCGGCGCGATCGGATCCGGAAGGACGGTTGACCCCAATCCAAGTGAGAAGCATTCGCTCACCCGGCGCAAGGGTCGCCTTGCTGTTTGTCAGTTTGGCGGGCTTGATCGGCGTTGGCGCACCGGCGGCGCTCGGCGGGTTGGCCTGCGCGCCTGCTGGTGAGGGTGTCATGATGGACGCGAGTGCAAGCGATCCAACGAGGGCGGACGCACTGATTGCCACGGCCGCACGCCGCCATGCGCGGGCAATCGCCGACGCATGAACAAATACCTTCACCTTCCCGTCCCCCGTCTTCGGGAGCCGGGAGGAACCCTCGCGCATCATCGTGTGCGTTCAACCCTCATGTGTTTGGGAATGATTATAGGGACAGGCGCGGTTGCCCCGGACAGTTGGTTGCTACCCAAGTGGCAGCGCCGAGGCGTGGCGGGCAGGGATGCCCACCAACCTTGGGGCCACATCGCCCACGGCTTCGGTGCGTTTCGCCTTCTCGGACACTGCCCGGACTAGCCCTCGGTCGCCTCGTACTGCGACCTGATTTCGGCAAGGACATTCGGGTCGGTCAACGTCGTGGTGTCCCCGGTGACGCGCCCTTCGGCGACATCGCGCAGGAGACGCCTCATGATCTTGCCGCTTCGGGTCTTCGGGAGTTCGGCGGTGAACCGGATCACCTTCGGCCGTGCGATCGGGCCGATTGCCTTTGCGACATGGGCGCGAAGTTCCTGGGCCAGGGCATCGTCCGCGACGAACCCTGAGCGGACGGTGACAAACGCGGCGATCGCTTGTCCGGTGATTTCGTCAGGGATGCCGATCACGGCAGCTTCGGCGACTTTCGGATGGCTCACAAGCGCGCTCTCAAGTTCGGCCGTGCCGATGCGGTGGGCCGAGACATTCAGGACGTCGTCAACGCGTCCAAGAAGCCAGTAGTAGCCCTCATCGTCACGCTTGCATCCGTCTCCGGTGAAGTAGATGTTCTCGAACCGGCTCCAGTAGGTCTGCTTGTAGCGTTCGTCGTCACCCCAGATGGTGCGCAGCATCGATGGCCAGGGCTTGCGCACGATGAGGTAGCCACCGCCACCGAGAGGCACGCTGTTTCCCTGTTCGTCCACGATGTCGGCGTCGATGCCGGGGAACGGAAAGGTTGCCGACCCGGGCTTCGTGGTTGTGAGCGATGAGATTGGCGAGATCATGATCCCGCCCGTTTCCGTTTGCCACCACGTATCGACTATCGGGCACCGGCTACCACCGATGGTCTGGTGGTACCAGATCCACGCTTCGGGATTGATCGGTTCGCCGACGGTACCGATCAATCTCAGGGACGACACGTCATGCCGTGCCGGGAATTCGTCGCCCCACCGAATGAACGACCGGATTGCGGTGGGAGCGGTGTAGAAGATCGTCACCTTGTGCTTGGCAATCATCGACCAGAACCGGTCCTTGTCCGGGTAGTCCGGTGTTCCTTCGAACAGGACGCAGGTCGCGCCATTTGCAAGCGGACCATAGACGATGTAACTGTGGCCGGTGACCCAACCGACGTCGGCGGTGCACCAGAAGACGTCATTTTCCTTGAGGTCAAAGACCCACTTGTGCGTCAGGCTGGTCTGGACCATGTAGCCGCCGGTGGTGTGGAGGATGCCCTTCGGCTTGCCGGTTGATCCGGACGTGTAGAGGATGAAAAGGGGGTGTTCGGAGTCGAGATGTTCGGCGGGACAGTCGGTCGCGCCGGCGGCACGGGTCTCTGCTTCGGCGTCATGCCACCAGATGTCCCGGTCAGGATCCATGTGGATGGTCGCGGCGTCACCGATGCGTCGGACGACGACGCACCGCTTGACATGGTCGGTCTTGGCCATGGCCTCGTCGGCATTGTCCTTGAGGGGAACAACCTTGCCGCGGCGCCATCCGCCGTCGGCGGTGATTACGAAATTCGCCCCGCAGTCGTTTATCCGGTCGGCAAGTGAGTCCGGGGAGAAGCCCCCGAAGACGACGGTGTGCGGCGCGCCGAGACGGGCGCAGGCGAGCATCGAGATGACTGCCTCGGGGATCATCGGCAGGTAGATGGCAACCTTGTCCCCCTTCTGGACACCAAGATGCCGAAGCATGGCGGCGGCGAGGGTGACTTCCACGAGCAACTGGGCGTAGGTGATGACGCGCTGGTCTCCCGGTTCGCCTTCAAAGATGATGGCGGGCTTGGTAGCGCGTGCCCCGTGTGCGTGACGGTCAACGCAGTTGTAGGAGGCATTCAGGGTGCCGCCGATGAACCACTTGGCGAATGGTGGCTTCCAGTCCAGGATCTGGTTCCAGGGGTGAAACCAGTCGATCTGCTCACGGGCGCGGGCGTCCCAGAACGCTTCGGGATCCTGCCGGGCCTGTTCGTAGATTGCCGGATCCGAGATGTTGCCGTGGGCAGTTATTTCAGAGGATGGCGGAAACTTCCGGGTTTCATGGAAGAGAGCGTCGAATGCGCCGGTCGCTGATTGGCTCATGATCCAATGATCTCCCTCTGGCTGTGTCAGTGATGTTGATGCCGTGTGTTCTCACGATACCCCCGGCGGGCCATGGGTGACGACGGGGTGCCGACTGATTTTCCGGGGCGCGTGAACACCCTTCGATAGGGCAAGATAGACCTGCATGGTGCAGGTGTCAATCACCATCGGGTTCGCGACGACCCACCATGCTGGTGCCTGGTGGCGCGTGAACTTGAAGTTGGCGGGTCGCTGGATCATTTCGGAGAACGGATGCAACCTGACTGGTCGGTCGTTCCGGTTCGCTGGTGGCACTTGGCGGGAATTACCCGGCTCATCCGCCGCACGCGGCGCCGTCGGTCTTCTGTTGCCGGTCCGGTCGATGTGCGCGAGGCGATCCTGTGGGCACCGAGGTGGTCGCCATCTTTCGGCATCGTCCAGTCGGTCTGGGGGGCACCGGTTCCAGGGGTTCCCCGCACCCGAAGCCTGGTGGTGGAACAATCCGGGCGGGTGATCGGGCTTGGACAGGCCCAACCGCGAGGCGAACCACGGCACTGGGAGATTGTCTACCTGGCACTCGGTGCCGAGAATGGCGATGCGGACACACTTGGTGCTTCCACCTCCGGCTACCCTGACCGGCGTGCCCTGCAGTTGCTTGGACGCCTTTGTGACGCGGCTATCGAAAGGCACGCCGAACGGATCTTTGCGTCCGTCCGCGATGACAACGACGCGGCGGCGGTCTTCGGCCAGTTGAACTTCGCACCAGTGACGCGCGAGCACACCTATGTCATCCCGGCCGCCGTGGTGTTGTCTGCGTCGGGAGCCCAGGACCGAGGTGGTGCGGTGCTTCGGACATCGTCTGGTTCCGATGTGGTCGGGTTGCGTCGGCAGGAACGCGCCGATGCTTTCGGGGTCCATCAGTTGTATCGGGCAACCACCCCGCCCGTCGTGCAACTCGCCGAGGCGAGGCGACCGCAGGCTTGGGATCTGCCCCGGCGGACACTCGGGGGCTGGTCGATTTTGGACACCAGACTTCCCCCCGGGCTTGTGGGACGTCGCTGGGTGATCGTCTCCGATGACCAGACGGTCGCGTGGATGCAACTTGGCTTGATGCGTCGCGGTCCGCACCACTTGTCTCTGATGATCAATCCGATGGGCGACACCCCCGGCAAGGAGGGCATTGCCGAGACGATGTTGGGGCTTGCCATGGACCATGTCCGTCGGTCGCGTGTTGCGCCAGTCATCGCCCGGGTTCGCGAACACCAGTGGCTGGAGTGTCGGGCGCTTGAGAGTGTCGGGTTCCGGCTTTCCGAAACACACGTGCTCATGATGAAGCAACTTGCACTGACCGCCCCGACCTTGCGTCGGCAACTCGTGTCGGTGATGGAAAGGGTCGTTTCGTGATGAGTGCAGTCATCCCGGAAATGCGGGGTGACGCGCAGTCGCGGAGCGGTTCTCACGCATACTTGCCCTGTTTGAGGTCACCGTGACGAACGAACCAATCGATCACTCAACTGACGTTGCTGACGAGACCGCGGCGGTAGGCGGCAAGCCTGTTGCATCGCCCCCTGGATCGGTCGTCGCCGACGATCTGCGCAGATTGTTGGACTTGCTGCCAGACCGGATACGGGAACGGCTCTTGGAAGATCCTGAGATCGGTGACTTCCTTGAGGTGATCCTGGATCTCGGTCGGCTGCCCGAGGCGCGGTTTGTCGGTCGCGAGGTGATCCTTAGTGCGGATGAGGTCACCGCTGCCGACATCGAGGCGGTGGTGACCCGGATTGGTGCGTTCGGTGATGACAACCGGGCGGGGATCCCGAGGACGCTTCACCGGATATCAGCAATCCGCAACCGGCGGCGGGACATCGTTGGACTGACATGCCGCGCCGGTCGGGCAGTGATGGGGACGGTCGACGTCATCCGTGATCTCGTGGAGAGTGGACGGAGCATCCTGATCCTTGGCCGACCGGGTGTGGGCAAGACGACCATCCTGCGCGAGACGGCGCGTGTCCTTGCGGACGACCTTCGCAAGCGCGTAGTCATTGTGGATACCTCGAATGAGATTGCCGGTGACGGCGATATCCCGCATCCCGGGATTGGCCGGGCGCGCCGGATGCAGGTTCCGACGCCCTCGCAACAGCATGCGGTCATGATCGAGGCAGTGGAAAACCACATGCCCGAGGTCATCGTGATCGATGAGATTGGCACGGCACTTGAGACCGAGGCCGCCCGGACGATTGCTGAACGTGGCGTTCAACTCGTTGCGACCGCACACGGGACGTCGTTGGACAACCTCCTGGTCAATCCGACCCTCACCGATTTGGTCGGAGGCATCCAGACCGTCACTCTTGGCGATGACGAGGCACGTCGCCGGGGAACCCAGAAGACCATCCTGGAACGCAAGGCACCGCCGACTTTTGACGTGTTGGTCGAGATGCAGGACCGGCAACGGCTGATCGTGCATCGTGACGTGACCGAGACGGTTGACGGCCTGTTGCGAGGTCAACCAGTCCTGATCGAGGCACGGTCACGACGCGAGGACGGCACGATCGAACGACGCGCGGAGGTGACGACCCGTGGTGCAGGTGACGACCGTCGTCGTGGCCCGGCACCCGAGGGCTTCGGTGCCTACGGAGGACCGTCGCCTCGTCCGGACAGTGGTCGTGGGGGGTGGCGCGAACGCGGTGGCGGGTGGCGTGATCGCGGTGCATCCCGCTACGGCAGTCCGGAACGGTACCGATGGCGTGATCCAGTTGAGGGTGTGGCACCAGGCTATCCCGCCACTGCACCCGTGGGACGTGCGATGCCCGCCGAGGGGGTCACCCTTGCGAACGGCCCTGTAGGCGTTGTAGACGCACCTGACGACCGTTGGTCGGTTCGTATTGGCGGGCGGGTTGTCCCGGGTCCGTTCGATCCTGCCGATCCCGCGCCAGTGCGTGAACGAACCGACGTAATAGCCACGGATGACGACACTGATGATGATGCCGAAGAGGTCGATGGCACCATCGGTGATGGCAGTGTCGACATCGGTGGACGACTGGCCATGCCCCAGACGCGCCGGACGGTGCGTGTATTTCCGTTCGGTGTGAACCGCGGAAAGCTCGAGACCGCGATTTCCATCCTGCGCGTTCCGGTGATCATCACCAAGGATCTGCGCGAGGCCGAGGTCGTTCTCACGGTCAAGAATTACTACCGGACAAACCCTGGTCCGGTGCGCGATGCCGAGGGGCAGGGCGTTCCGGTGTTCGTGATCAAGAGCAATGCAGCGGCGCACATCCAGCAATCACTGGAGGCGATGTATTCCCTGCAGACGGCCGACCCGCCCCGGGACCTGGAGGAACTGGTGCTTGCGGAGACGAAGGACGCCGTGGACCGCGTGAAATTGACCACTCGTCCGGTGGAGCTTCCGCCTCAGAATGCCTATGTACGCCGATTGCAACACCAACTCGCGTCGGATTACGGGGTTGGGTCTCGGAGCACGGGACGTGAACCGCACCGCCGGGTGACCCTGTTCCGTGTTGGTCCGGGTGGCCGGTAACAGCGGAACACCGTTCGTTGCGGTGCGTTTTCACTGGTGTGGGTGGGCCGTCAGTTCTGGCGGCCCGCCCGGGTGAAGAGGCACGAGGATCGCGGTCATGGATGTCGTCGGCGTCGAACCAGGACGGGTGGCTGAGGCATCAGGCGGACGGTTCGTGACTTTTGAGGGTCCGGAGGGGGGGGGAAAGACGACGCAAATTGCCAGGTTGCGCGCGAGGTTGGAAAGCACCGGGCGGACTGTCTTGGTGACGCGCGAACCGGGTGGAACGCCATTGGGTGGGGCACTCCGCAGCCTGATGCTTGACACCGGGCAACCCCCGCTGGCGCCAATCGCGCAGGCTTTGCTCATGAGCGCCGACCGGGCGCAGCACGTCGCATCGCTCATCCGCCCGGCACTGCAAGCCGGCACGGTCGTGATCAGTGATCGGTTTGTCGATTCGATGTACGCCTACCAAGGGTTTGGCGACGGTGTCGATCTGGCGTCACTCAGGGCAATCTCGCTTCTTGCGACCGATGGCCTGCTCCCCGACCTGACAGTCCTTCTGGACCTTGAACCGTCACTTGGACTGGCACGCAAGCGGCAGGCGCACGAAAAGGGCGTGAGTGAACTGAACAAGATGGACCGGCGCCCCATTGAGTTTCATCAACGGGTCCGCGGGGGGTTCAAGGAACTTGCCTTGGCCGACCCGACCCGTTTTGTGGTGCTTGACGCCACCGCCCCGGCAGACATCCTTGAGTGGCGGATCTGGCGGTCCGTGGAAGCGATGATCCGGGTTCGGTGACTGCGCCCGGATCTAGGATCCTTCGATCCACTCCTCACCGTCTGTGAAGACTTCCTTCTTCCAGATAGGAACTTCCTGCTTCACCCTGTCGATCACGTAGCGGCAGGCATCGAAGGATTCACCACGATGCGGTGATCCGACGGCAATGATGATGCTGGCCTCACCGACCTTCACCACTCCGAGGCGGTGGACGATGGCGGCCCTTTGGTCTGGCCATCGGATGGCGACCTCGTCCAGAATGGCATGCATCTTTCGTTCGGCCATCTCCGGGTACGCGTCGTAGTCGAGAAAACGTACCTTCCGGTTCCGTGAATCTTCGCGCACGATGCCGTGGAAGACGCAGACGGCCCCATCCGCGACGGTCTGGACCGCGGAGATAAGTTCGTTGGCATCAATGGGGTCGTGTGTGAGGCGGCAGAGACGCGGTGGTTGACCGTTCATCGCTGGTCCCTCCCAACGAAACGTATGCAAATCATGGACCGATGGGTTGGGGGATCGATTGCCAAACTCGCCGTGCCCCCGCTGACTGGCGGGATGAAGACCACCTCATCACCGTCATGAAGGACGGTTTCCGGCGTGGCGTACTCCTGGTTGACCGATGGTTTCCAGGTCAGGCCGGCAAGCGAGGGGCATTCCTCAGAGAGGCTCTGCCAGATGTCAGCGATGGTGGTGCCGGCCGGGAAGGTGCGCGTGTCCGCACGACGGCCGAGGAGTTCGCGAACCCGCGCGAAGTACCGCAGTTCGATCCGCACATCGCTCATGCGCGGATGGTACCCACTTTACGGGGATACCGGACCCGGCCCGGTCGCCCGCCTCCGGCCTGCACCGGGAGTGCAATGCCAGAGGCGGACTGTGGACCTTCGGTGATTACCAGTCGATTGCGCTGCCGTCCTCGGCGTATGCCTTGGGGTTCTGCCAATCGTGACCGATCTTGTCGGCGATGGCTTCGTCGTCGAGTTCGATCCCGAGGCCTGGGGCGGTAGGCAGGGGAAGGTAGCCGTTCACCTGCTTGTACGGGGTCTTGATGTAGCCCTCGCCAGTGATGCGTCCGCCTTCCTGGGCAAGGAAGTTCGGAATGGATGCATCAAGGTGGATGCAGGCGGCGAGGGCGATCGGACCGAGTGGGCAGTGTGGGGCGATGGCCGCGTAATAGGCCTCGGCCATGCCCGCGATGATGCGGGTCTCCATGATGCCTCCGGCGTGCGATAGATCCGGCTGCAGGATTGAGGCGGCCCGCTTCTCGAGCACCTCACGGAAACCCCATTTGGTGAAAAGACGCTCGCCGGTTGCGATGGGGATGGAGGTGGAACGGGTGATGTCGGCGAGGACGTCGACATTCTGTGCCTGCACGGGTTCCTCGATGAAGAACGGGTGGTAGGGTTCGAGTGCCTTGACGAGACGCTTGGCGGTCTGCGGCGCGACGGCGCCGTGGAAGTCGATGGCGATGTCGACGGAGTTGCCAACCGCCTCGCGCATGGCAGCGAAGATCGCCACGACATTTTCGGTGTGTTCGGCGGTCTCGATCACACGCCCGTGGCCTCGCAGGCCCACGCCGGTCTTGATGCAGTTGAAGCCCATGGAAACGGCCTGCCGGATGCTTTCGGCGGCGGCTTCGGGCGTGTTGCCCCCGGCGGTGCCGTACATCCGGATCCGGTCACGCGTCGGGCCTCCGAGAAGGCGGTAGACCGGGACGCCCAACCACTTGCCAGTGATGTCCCAAAGTGCCTGCTCGACACCGGACAGGGCACTGGTGAGGATCTCGCCACCGCGGTAGAAGCTGTGCTTGTAGATGCTCTGCCAGTGATGGACGATCTTGGTTGGATCCTGCCCAATCAACCAGGGTTCCATCTCCTTGACTGCAGTCTGGCAGGTGAGGGCGCGGCCCTCGAGGATTGGTTCACCGAGGCCCGTCACGCCTTCGTCGGTGTGGATGCGCAGGAACAGCCATCGTGGCTTGACAAGGAACGTCTCGAGACGCGTGATCTTCATTGCCGGGTGCCTTCCTTCCGATCCCGTGCCCGGACTCCGGTTGGCATCGTGGCCCGGATGGGCGACAGGGTACCCGCTTGGCCGAGGGAACAGCGCTTGGCTCGGTGCCCGAGCGAAGTGCATTGACCGCCTTCCCGGGGCGGTGGTCGTGCCGTGGTGTTTGCGGGCACGCAGCTCGACAGGTTCTTAACCTTGCGTTAGCGTCGGGCACGAATGCGGTTTGAATACTGGATGATCAGGAGCAACTGACGTGATCAGGCGGATGGTGATCGGACGGGGCAGGATGGGCATTGCCGCCGGACTGATTGCAATCGCGTACCTGTCGTTTTCGGCGGTTGCTTCATCACATCGACGCGACCCATTTGGTCTGGGCGACCCGTCGTTGGGAGTGGCATCAATGTACGTGGTGGCGAGTGCGTGTCCGGTTGGGCAATTCCGGTCGGACCTGCGCACACACCCGGCCAAAACCGGTGTACCTGCGCCTGCCGTGACTGCTGCGTGTTCCGATACCCAGGTGATTGTCCGGACGAACGGGATCCCGACATTTCCATTTGTTGCAAAGACGCCAAATCCGCTTCGGGTTCAGGACTTCACTTTCCGGTTTCCCCGCACGCCAGTCGTTGCCGGGACGTCAGGGGCGCTCAACCTTGGTGCGATCGGCGTGGCGGTCGATGGACTTCCGATCTACGGGCCGTTCGAAGCACCCGCGCAGGGGACTGCGGACCCGCTCGTGGATGGAATTCTTGACACCTGTGGAGGCCATACGGGGCCGGCAGGTGAATATCACGTTCACGCTACCCCGGCCTACCTACCTACCTACCTACCTACCTACCTACCTACCTACCGACCTGATGGCGACCCTTGCACGGTCATGGGCTACGCCCTGGACGGGTTTCCAATCCTGTCCCCGTTGATGTGCGCGGACCATGATTGCGCGAACACGGTTACCGTGCGAAGCGGTTACCAGCAGGTGTCGACCGCCCGAATGGTCTGGTCACGGTACGGATACGTTGAGGGATTGGGCAATCTTGACCGATGCAATGGCATGACGGGACCAGATGGGGAAATAGCGGGATTACGCCGTAAACACATCCCCCTAATTTTTGGGCTGATATATGGGTGAGGTTGCGATGCAATCGGCGAAGCGGTCGGAACTTCGACCATGATCGGCATGCGACTTGTCAGAGGAGCGGTGGAATGATCGGCGCGACGATCCTGGTGGTGGATGACGAGGCGAAGATCGTCGATATTGTCCGTGCCTACCTCGCCAAGGACGGGTTCCGAGTCGTGACGGCCAGCGATGGCCCAGGCGCGGTGCAGGTCTTCCGGCGGGAGAAGCCGGCCCTCGTCCTCCTCGATTTGATGCTTCCGGGCATGTCTGGTTGGGACGTGTGCCGGGAGATCCGGCGCGACAGCGAAGTGCCGATCATCATGCTGACGGCACGAGACGACGTCACCGACACCGTACTTGGACTTGAGTTGGGCGCGGATGACTATGTGACCAAACCATTCGAACCGCGCGAGGTGGTTGCACGTGTCCGTGCCCACCTGCGACGCACGGCGAACCAGCGGTCGGCCAGAGAGGACAGCCTGACCCTCGGCGAACTCGTCATTGACACCGGGCGGCGTGAAGTTACCCGCGCCGGTGAGACGATCCCGTTGACCCGCGCGGAATTCGAACTCTTGCAGACGCTCGCGGCGCAACCGGGTCGGATCTTCTCACGGTCGCAACTTGTCAGCATCGTTGGTGCTTCCGACGGAGGCGCGAGTGACCGTGTCGTGGACAGTCATGTTCGGAACCTTCGCGCAAAAATCGAGATTGATCCGAAGCAGCCCCGACTGATCCTGACGGTGGTCGGGTTCGGGTACAAGACCCCAACGCGTGACATTCTCGCGTCCGGCCGCACCTAGGATCCGCCGGTGCGATCAACGTTGGACATGGCGGTTGGTGCAATCGGGACGTTGCTGCTATCGCGGAGGTCACGATGAGTGGCTCACCGCGTCTGGAAAAGACGCCACGATCCCTCGGTTTCGCCCTGTGGCTAGCGATCGGGTTCGCGGCGGTGACCGTCGTATCAATCAGTTCGGTTGGCGTGCTGGCAAGTCTCGGGGGGCGCGAGACGCAGCTGGCGTTGGATGAGACGCGCGAGGTTGCCTACCTGCGCCAGGTCAGCGCGATGGTCCAGATGACGTACGGGGTCGGATCATCTTGGGAACGGGTCGAACCGGTTCTCGTGGACCTGACGCCTTCGATGCCCGGCCCGATGGGTCGTGCACGACGGTTGCAGGTTCGCGACATGGATGGCCGGATTGTTGCCGATGCGACCGACTCCCCACCCGGGCGGGAACCCCCGCCGGTCAGACGGCTCCTTTCGCTGCGGTATCAGGGTGAGGCTGTTGGTGCGCTGTTTGGCACGATGCCGGCCTTGACACCTGATCAATTGATCCGGCTCCAAAGTGCCCCAGCCGCCACGACGGGACCCGCTCCGATCGATCCTGAGACCAACATGAACCGCGCCCTCCTGGGTGGTGCCGGCTTGGGTGCGTTCGCCGCGCTGCTGGTCGGAGCAATCTTCATGCATCCCCTGACGACAGGGGTGTCGGCGCTTCGGGCAGGGGCGCAACGGATTGCTGCTGGCGAACTCGGGGCACGCGTCAAGCCATCGGGGTTTGCGGAACTTGCCGAACTCGCCGGATCCTTCAACCAGCTGGCTGAAAGCCTTGACCGGCAGGAAGAGGCGAGGCGTCGTCTTGTTGCTGATATCGCACACGATCTTCGCACACCGCTCACGGTGATCAGTGGAACCGTCGAGGCGATGCTCGATGGGATCTATGATCCGAACGACCATGTTCACCTGAGGTCGATGCGGGATGAGGCAGGGCGCCTTGCACGAATGGTCAATGATCTCCGGGCGCTGTCATTGGCCGACGCCGGCCAGATGCGCCTCGACCTGACGGTGGTTCGCGCCTCGTCAGTCATCGAGGATGCGTGCGACCGATTTGCCACACGCGCGGCCGAGTGCGCGATCACACTGGAACCGTCGATCACGCCAGGATTGCCGGACGTCCGCATCGATCCCGTGCGATTTGCGCAGGTTCTGGGCAACCTCATCGAGAACGCGTTGCGGTTCACGCCGGCCGGAGGCACGATCATGGTGGGGGCCTACCTGATGGTGCGTGCAGATGGCCCCGGTGCACTTGGGGTGGCAATGTCCGTGTCTGATACCGGGCCAGGCATTCCGTCGGAGGCACTCCCGAACATCTTCGATCGCTTCTACCGGGTTGACCAGGCGCGGTCGCCGGGAGGAAGCGGGCTTGGCCTGGCGATCGTACGGACACTGGTTGAGGCACACAACGGAACAGTGGCGGTTGCAAACCGTCCGGGATCGGGGGCGGTATTCACCGTCTGGTTGCCCGTTTCGTAGCTTGCGTTCCACCCACGCCATCAATGCTGATGTCGACGCGCTTCGCTAACCTGCAGGTGGCCATCCGGGTGCCGGGCTACAATCGGCCGCGGTGTTGTGTAAGCGCATTGCACGGTGGTGGTGAACGTCCGGTTATCTTCGTGCCAACATGTGACGCCGCGCCGAGGAGACACGACTGGTGCTGCCACTAATCGACCGTCCATTTGACCTGCCAGTCTCGCTACGCTTGGCACCTGTGACCTTCGGTCCCGGTGCCGTATCGCAAGTGCCAATTGAGATTGCCCGGTTAGGCGCGCGTCGGGTCCTTCTGGTGACCGATCCCGGTGTGAGTGCGTCAGGCGTTGCCGGGCGTGTCCGCGACCTCATCGAGGCATCCGGGGTGACCACCGGCATCTACGACCGGGTTCCACCCGAACCATCGGTGGCGTCTGTCGAGGTGGCGTTTGATGCGTGGAAGGCCGGAGCCCCCGATGGCGGGTCGTACGACGCCGTCATTGGCGTGGGCGGTGGCAGTGCCCTTGATACCGCGAAGGGTGTTTCGATCCGCACTGCAAATGACGGTCCGGTGTCGAGGTACTTCGGTGTCGAGGTCCTTCCGGCGCGCGGCGTGCCGTACGTTTTGGTGCCGACGACAGCAGGCACGGGTAGTGAGATGACGCCGTCGGCGATCTTTGACGACACCGACCGGCAATTGAAGGCGGGGATCGTTTCGTCCCGCCTGATGGCAGCCGCGGCGATTGTCGACCCGGACCTGACGATCTCGTGCCCGGCACATGTCACGGCAGCCGCCGGTCTCGACGCCTTGACCCATGCGCTTGAGGCGTATGTCGCGGTCAAGGCGAACCCGATTTCCGACATGTACGCCCTTGAGGCTGTCCGGTTGGTCGGAATGCATCTGCGCGGATCGGTGTCCCGTGGTTCCGACAAGGTCGCAAGGACCGGCCAGTTGCTGGCAAGCATGTACGGCGGCATCACGATCGTCGCGGCCGGGACAGGCCTGTGCCATGCGATGGCCTACCCGCTTGGGAGTGCATACAAGGTGCCTCATGGCATCGCGAATGCCCTCTTGCTTCCGGCAGTGATGGCCTACAACATCCCGGGGGACGTGGCGAAGTTCGCCCGACTTGCCGAGGCCCTTGGGGAACCAGTCGCGGGCCTTGGCCTTCGCGAGGCTGCCGACCGGTCAGTGGAGGCGGTTCGCCGCTTGTCGCGCGATGTGGGCATGCCATCGGGCTTGCGTGAAGTTGGCGTTCCAGAGGAGGCCCTTGAAGGGTTTGTTGAGGGGGCGTTGTCGGCATCGCGTTTGATCACGAATAACCCGAGGGTCCCGACGGCGGCGGGTGTCCTTGACGTCTATCGCGCATCGTGGTGAAGCGGGTCCCGACGCGGTGAATGCGTGGTTCTGCGCACCCGTGACGTGGGTGCCGGACGTTTTCCCGTTGGGTAGGTTGTCCAAGTATTCGGGCGGACCATGAAATCCGGATGTCGTATCTGGTTTACGCACGCTTCGCTAGAGTGCCGAACGCCGCGTTCGTGGAGATGAATGCGACCTGAACCGACCAATGAGACCTACGACGTGGCAGTGATGACGAGCCCGCTCAGCACCCGCCGGACTGTCTCCGGTTCGGCGGCAGCTTGGTGGATAGCGGCCATCGCGGTTGCAGTTGTGGCCACGGTCGTGCGACCGCAATGGCCCGGGTCTTTGGTTGATGCCTTGGTCCGCGTGGGCGGCGTCTGGCGGTCCCTCGTTCTGCCTCTGCCTATGGTTGCGTGCGTGTGGGTGCTGTTTGTCAACATGGCATCCACCGGACGCGCGTGGGCGTGGGTGCATTCACTCCCGTCACGTTGGTGGCGCCAGGTCACGGTTGCGCTTGTCCTCGCGACAAGCATCCTCGCAGTCGTGATGAACGTCGGGACGGTCACGGCAACCCAGATAAGCCGTCCGGTGGTCCTCTGGATACTTCAACTCATCCTTCATCCCGACACTCCTCTCGCCGCGCTGGTTGCAGTCCTTGCGATCACGGTCTTGGAGACAGACCGGCGAAACCTCGGTGTCGTCAGCGTGGTCAGCGATGCTTGGTCGCGCCGGTCTCGCGCTGGCGAACGCGTGCTCATCGTTCGGTTTCCGGCGCTCCTTGCAGTGGTTGCCGGTGCGACCGTAG
>SHXX01000015.1 GCA_009693165.1 Chloroflexota bacterium | reverse complement strand
CGATGCCAAGTGGTGCACCCGGCAAGAAAGAGAAGAAGAAGCCGAAGAAGGATGCCGTGACCAAGGCGGTCCGGTCCTCCGTCGGTGAAACCTCGATGGCCGTTGAGGTAGTGTCCAAGCGCAAGAAGGAACGCGCGGGCTAATCCGGTTTGGGGTGGTTTGGGTCCGGCAGACCTCTGCCGGACGGACACGTCCGGGTGATCATGTCCCCTTTTGGCGACAGGTGCGTTCTTGACGATGTGGAGACACGGTGCCGACGGCGCCTTGTGAAGTACGTGCCACCGTCGTGCCACACTCGGTGTGACCGGTCATCATGACGATCAGTGACGCATCACCGACTACGCCAGTGTCCGCGGTTGATGACCCGGTTGAGGCCAGTTCGTCCACCAGCGCAAGCAACCCTGTGCCCGTGCGCGCGGCGTATGCGCCTTTCGTCCAGTCCTATAGCGCCTACACCGCCACGGTCCACGATGCCTCGCGCATCGCGTGGCGGGTAACTATCGCGTCTGGGTTGATCCTGCTGACCCTGCTTGTGGGTGGTCCCCTTGTTCGAACTTGGTACGTCGGGTGGGCAATTGAGCTGCGCGGGGCCACGCTGCGGTCCATCGACAGCGTCGTATTCGTGCAGAGGCAGGGGGTAGGTGACTGGGTCGTCGCCCAGACCAATGAGGACCTCGATGAGGGCGATGTCATCCGCACCGCGGTCAACGCCCGTGCATTCATGCAGTTCTTTGATGGCAGTACCGCGCTCGTCTTTCCAGGTTCGACATTCCGGATCATCCGCAGTCAGCAGGGTCGGTTCCAACCGGACCGCTATTCGCTGATCCTCGAGGTGGTCAAGGGGCGGGCACGGATCGGGGTCGCGCCCGCAGAGGATCCGTTACAGGCATTCGTGCAACTGCGCGCGCCTTCCACTCAGGTGCATGTGACTGAAGGCAGTTACTCCATTGATGCTTCGGGTGACCAGTCTCAAGTCACGACCCGACGTGGAGTGGCGACTGGGTATTCGAATGGCGCTGTCGCCTCGGCGCTGACGGGTCAGCGACTGGTCGCGACAGCGAACCGGCCCCCGATAGGAGGCCTACCCTCTCGTCGCGATCTCGTGACCAATCCCGTCTTTGCCGACAGTGATGGTGATGCGCCGGCTGACTGGGTCCAACGCGACATTTCCGAGCAGGATCCGTCGGGCGAGGTGACGTACCACCCGACGGCCGGCACGATCACGCTTGCCCGGCGCGGTCAGGGACACGGCGAGACGATGATCGCCCAGAACATCGATGTCGACCTCTGGGATTTCGAGAGGGTTGAGGTGGAGGCAAGTGTCCGGGTTCTCAGCCACTCACTATCTGGTGGAGGCTGGCAGGGAACGGAATATCCGCTCATCCTGAGAGTGATCTACAGGGATATCACGGGCGCAGTCCACACGTGGTACCGAGGCTTCTACCGGCACAATGACGACAACTTTCCGGTCCGCGATGCTGATCTTCTTGCCTCTTCGGAATGGGGTCGCTTCGAGACTAGCCTTCTCGGGATTGCCCCCCGTCCGTGGCGCATCATTCGCGTCGAACTTGTGGCATCGGGATGGGACTACGCTTCGGTTGTAAACGCATTCCACATCTGGGCTGATTGATTTCTGCCGTCCCCCGTGAACGGGCATTTGGGCACCCAGTGAGGCCTTCCCGACCCGTTCTAAGCGGCAGGGTTTCTCACGGATAGAGGCTTTATGACACTTTCCTGTGGTGTGGACCTTGTGGAGATTGACCGGGTTGCGGCGGTGATAGGCCGCTGGGGTGACCGGTTCCTCATCCGAGTTTTTACCGACGCGGAGCGTGCCTACTGCCGGGGTCGGGTTCCTGAACTCGCGGTGCGTTTCGCAGCGAAAGAGGCGGTCAGCAAGGCACTTGGGACTGGAATTGTCGGCATCTCTTGGCGTGACATCGAGGTGGTTCCGGATCCGCGAGGCAAACCACTGGTCGTCCTCCACAACCGTGCAAAGGCGCGTGCCACGGCAACAGGATTGACAGCTTTCGAAATATCGTTGTCGCACTCGCGTAACATGGCGATCGCAATCGTTGTGGCCCAGGGTGTCGGCCGGGAAGGATCGTAGAGGCAACTTGTGCGACTGGTCACATCGGCCGCGATGCGTGCATTGGAAGATGCCTCCGATCGTGCGGGTGTGCCTCGGGACCAATTGCTGGAACTGGCCGGATTGGCGATCGCACGCCGTGCCGAGCACCTGACTGGTGGTGCACGTGGCCGGACCGTTTTAGCTTTGGTTGGAAAAGGCAACAACGGTGCCCATGCGTTGGTTGCGTGTGGTCACCTGGCGCGTTCTCTCGGTTGGCGTGTGCGCCTGTGCCTGACGCAGTCGCGTGCTGGCGACCCACACCTGGCGTGGGTCCACGATCCAGACTTGATCGGCCTAGTCGAAGTCATTTCCGGGGACGATCCGGATACACCCCCTAGACACGTTGCCGATCGGCTTGGATCATCGGATGTGGTGCTAAACGGTCTTCTGGGCATCGGTGCATCTGGTCCGGCACGCGGTGCTGTGCGCGCCATCCTCGAGGTGTGCGATCAGTTCCGGGCACAGCCGCGACAGTTCCGGATCGCGATTGACGTCCCATCGGGCGTTGATGCCGATACGGGTCGTGGTACTCGATATCGGGATTACTGGCCACGTGCGATCACAATTGGGGCACACACTTGTGGATGATGGTAGAACGTGGAAGGCGATGCCCGCCCAGGTTGCGCACCTGCTTCCCGCGAGGCCGGAACGGTCACACAAGGGGACATTCGGTCGGGTGCTGATAATGGGTGGTTCGGGCGATTATCCAGGTGCACCAGTATTGGCGGCGTTGGGAGCGATTGAGGCCGGGAGTGGCCTCGTGACGGTTGTGAGTGCAGGTCAGAACTCGGGTGTCGCGCATCCGGTCGGGGCGGTGATCCTGCCTCTGGTGCAAGACGACTCGAATCCTGGGACGCTCACGTTGGCACATCTTGCCGTCGTGTTTTCACGCCTCGAACGGTGTCGGGGACTGGTGATTGGTCCGGGTCTCGGCACTGATCAGGCAACGGTCACCGCAGTCCGGGAACTGTTGGCGAGGATTGGGACACATGAACGGACCCTGACCATCGTCGTGGACGCCGACGCGCTGAACGCGATCTCACCTGTCGCACCTGATCGCTGGCCGATTGGCTCGCGGGTAGGAAGTTCCGGTGCTGATCGGGGACGCTCGATCGTGTTTACCCCGCACATGGCTGAGATGGCTCGGCTGACTGGCCAGACCGTCGACGCGGTCGGTCGAGACCCCGTTTGGCATTGCACGAGAATCGGCGATGCGCTGGGGTGTCGTGGTAGTTCCGAAGCGTGCCCCAAGTGTCGTCGCGTCTCCCACTGGGACGGTGGTAGTTGGCACGTACGCAAATGCGGCGTTGGCAACGGCCGGAAGTGGGGACGTGCTTGCCGGTGTCATTGCCTCATTGGCGGCACAGGGTGCTTCAGCGTGGGGGAGTTCTGTTACCGGGATGATGCTTCATGCCCTTACCGGAGACGCATGGGGCGCCCAACACGGAAGCGCCGGGCTGCGTGCATCCGACCTTAGCGCGTGGCTTCCCGTCGCGCGTCGGATGCTCGAGAGGTACCGGTAGACCTCCACGGGAACACTAGTCCGTGGTTGATGGCGGAAGTTGACAGAACGAACGAACTATCATCAACGAAGCTTGGGATCCGAGGACTGTCCCACCCAAGAAATGGCCCCGAATCCCAAACCGCGCGTCGCGAGGTATATGGGAGGTGGAGGCGAGCGAGGGTCCGCAAAGCCCTGGAGGTGCCTAGAATGCGTGCCGTCGAATTGATCAACAAGAAGCGCACTGGTCTGCGACACGAACCGGGCGAGATCGCTTCGCTTGTCGATGGGTATCTGCGGAATGACATTCCGGATTACCAGATGGCTGCGTGGCTGATGGCCGTCTGTTGGCGTGGCCTTGATGCCGTGGAGACTGCAGAACTCACCCGTGCGCTGGTTGAAAGTGGTCAGCAACTCTCCTTCCGCGATTTGGCGATGCCGGTGGTGGATAAGCATTCCACGGGCGGGGTCGGAGACAAGACTACTCTCGTGCTTGTGCCTATGCTTGCCGCCGCGGGTTGTGCGGTTGCCAAGATGTCAGGGCGAGGGCTTGGGCACACAGGTGGCACGATCGACAAGTTGGAAGCAATACCCGGGGTCAATACCGAATTGGGCATTTCCGACTTCGCCACTGCCGTGCGGACGCGAGGTATCGCCGTTTCGGCCCAGTCGCCCGATCTTGCGCCGGGCGACGGTCGCCTGTATGCGCTGCGCGATGTCACCGGTACGGTCGAATCGATCCCGCTGATCGCGAGTAGCGTGATGAGCAAGAAGATTGCCACCGGCGCACGGGCGGTCGTCCTTGACGTCAAGGTTGGCAGCGGCGCGTTCATGAAGACCTTGGAAGGCGCCCGCACTCTGTCAAGGGCGATGGTTGATCTTGGGTCGGCAGCCGGACTGGCTGTCGTGGCGGTCATCACGTCGATGGATCAACCGCTTGGAATGGCGGTAGGGAACATCCTGGAGGTGCAGGAAGCGGTCGCCACACTCCGTGGGGGTGGATCGAGCGAATTGCTCGAACTGTGCGTGATCCTGGGTGCTGAGGTGATGGTCGCTTCAGGTGCGGCATCAACGGTCAATGAGGCGCGCGCGCGGCTCGAGGCGACGATCAGCTCCGGCGAGGCCCATCGTTGCCTTCGTGATCTGGTCGCATCGCTCGGTGGTTCCCCCGATGCGATCAACCATCCAGAGACACTTCCGGCGGCACCATGGCGGACGGCAGTGGTCGCTCCGCAGGACGGCGTGGTTGCACGCATTGACGCATTGGCGATTGGTGAGGTGGCGATGCGCCTGGGTGCAGGGCGGGCGACCAAGGGTGCATTGATCGACCCGGCGGTCGGCGTTGTCCTATCCGTGCGTGCTGGTGACCGGGTGCATGCGGGCCAGGTGTTGGGGGTTGTGCATTCGCGCGAACCGCTTGGGTCAACGGTTGGGCTGGTGTCCGAAGTAACTGCGGCCTTCGCGTGGTCGGCGACGGACATTGTTCGGGAACCCCTTGTCCTCGAGGTCATCCGCTGAACCAATACTGACCACGCTTTGGGGCCGCCAGTCGAGAATGGGCTCATTCCCCAAACCCGGGACGCTCGATGGAGGTGAGACCGGATGCTCCTGGACCAGGTGTGATCTCTCACGACATTGGGTACTGGCGGTGAGGGGAATGGGATGAAGGCCTCACCCAGTACGGTGCTGGTTGTCGACACCACACCCACCGGGAAGGCCTTCGGATGCAACGCTGCCACCAACACGCCAGAGTGACCACTCACGGGCGCATCCGGCGGCGGCACGCGGTCGTGTCGGGGCGTCGGTGACCGACGCCTGCAGGATCGCTGGCGTGTCACGGACGACGTACTACCGCGGGAAGCAACGGTTCGCCACGGAGGGCATCCCCGGACTGGCGGACCGGTCCAGTCGGCCCCGGTGCCCCCGGATGGCGCACACCCCCGACCAGGAGCAGGCCATCGCGGGCATCCGGACCGCCCGTGGGTGGGATCCTGCCCGCATCGCGCTGGTGCGGGGACGATCCCGCGCGACGGCTGCCGGGTTCCTGCGCCGGATGACAACCCACTGCCGCACGCTCGGGATCCCGGTGCAGCGGGTCCAGTCCGACAACGGCAGCCCGTATGGCTCAGCCCGCTGGAAGGAGGCTTGTGCAGAACTGGGTGTGGTCGCCCGCCGGACCCGGCCGCACCGTCCACAGACGAAGGGGAAGGTCGAGCGCTGGTTCCAGACGATGCAGCGTGAGTGCCTGTACCCGCACGTCCTCACCAGCGAGGGCGACCGCCAGGTTGCCATCGACGCGTTCGTGCGGTACCACCACTGCGACCGACCGCACCTCGGGATCGACGGACGCACTCCCCTCTCTCGCCTCGCCCAACTGGACAACTAGAGGCACCGGTAGACTCTCGTCGGCGCGCCACTTTTGGCGCGACTGTGGAGAACAGGGGTCGGGATGCGCCTCGGGATTATCGGACTGCCCCAAAGCGGCAAGACGTCACTCTTCAATGCACTGACCGGTGGTGAAGCACCGGTGGCCGCGGGTGGGTACGGTCAGGAAACGCATGTTGCCGTCGTCAAGGTTCCTGACGCGCGTCTGGACCGCCTGACCGAGATGTTCTCGCCGAAGAAGACGACCCCGGCTGAGGTGCACTACCTTGACTTTCCGGGTGCCGGGTTCGGATCGCGCGACCGGAGCGAAGTGGCTTGGGTCGGGCAACTCCGGACCGTTGACGCCCTCGTGATCGTGGTTCGGGCCTTCACAGACCCGAGTGTGCCGAATGATGGACCGATCGACCCGGTTGCGGCCCTTGCGAAAGTGCAACTGGATCTGGTGGTGGCCGATCTGTCGGTTGTAGAACGCAAGCGCACGCGGCTCGAGAGCGACCTTAAGAAGACCAAGACTGCCGAACGCGCCCCAATCGAGGCGGAGATCACCCTTTTCGAGGAGTTCCAGAAGTCACTCGAGGAGGGTCAACCCCTGCGCGCGCATGATCTGTCACCGGACCAGTTGCGCGATATCAGAGGTTTCCAGTTCCTGACCCTCAAGCCAGTGCTTGTGCTGGTGAATGTGGGTGAGGACCAGTTAGGTGACCGCGCGGCCATCGAGGGGAGCGTGCGCACCACGTATTCGTACCCGATGACTGCAGTTGCGTCCCTGTGTGCCAAGTTGGAGATGGAGTTGGCGCAGCTTGATGCCGAGGATGCCGCGACCTTCATGGCCGACCTGGGTTTGGTGGAACTCGCCGCGGGATCGGTGATCCGGCAGAGCTATGACCTGACCGGGCTCATCTCATTCCTCACAGCGGGTGAGGACGAGGTCCGTGCATGGCCGATTGTCCGTGGAGAGAAGGCACCAGGGGCCGCCGGAGTGATCCATTCCGACTTGGAGAAGGGGTTCATCCGTGCCGAAGTGGTGGCTTACGATGACCTCATGTCGACCGGAAGCATGGCCGAGGCGCGCAAGCGGGGAATGCTTCGGCAAGATGGGCGGAACTACACCGTCCTTGATGGTGACATCCTGAACATCCTGTTCAGCCGATAGGGCGAGTAAGGGGCTTGCGGGGAAGTCTCTCGCAGCCCCTTCACACATCACGTTCTGACTTCGAGCCTCGGGAACGCTCGATAAGACGGAGAGTGCTAGGTCGATTTGCCCCGGAGCCGGATCTCGACGGCGCGCGCGTGCGCCTCGAAACCTTCGGCACGGGCGAGGCGCGCCGCAACCGGGCCGATTTCGGCGAGGCGACGTGGTGACAGTCCGATGACGCTGATGATCTTGATGAAGTCTGCGACGGACAATGGTGAGGCGAACCGCGCAGTCTGTCCGGTTGGCATGATGTGGCTGGGACCGGCGACGTAGTCTCCGGCGGCTTCGGGAGAGTGACTTCCGACGAAGATCCCACCGGCGTGGCGAACTTCGCCAACCCATGTCCACGGGTCTTCGACGACGAGGCACAAGTGTTCAGGTGCGAAGGTGTTCGCCAAGGCAATCGCCTCGGCCACCGACGAAGTCACGACGGCCCCGCCCCGATGAGTTAGGGACTCCCTGGCAACCGCAGCGGTTGGGAGGGTTTCCAGTTGACGCCTCACGGCGTTGGCTACTGACGTTGCGAGTTCAATGCTTGTCGTGATCAGGACCGATGTCGCCAGAGGGTCATGTTCGGCCTGGGCCAGGAGATCGGATGCCACCTCTTCGGCGTCGGCGGATTCGTCGGCCACCACGAGGGTCTCGGTTGGTCCGGGGAGTTGGTCGATGTCGACTGCGCCGTAGACGCGACGTTTGGCTAGGACGACGAAGAGGTTTCCCGGGCCAAGGATCTTGTCGACCTTCGGGACGGACTGAGTGCCGTACGCCATCGCGCAGATTGCCTGGGCGCCACCCAGTTTGAAGACGCGATGGACGCCTGCGATGTCGGCGGCGACAAGCATCTCCGGCCGCTGCCTTCCGGTCGAATCCGGAGAGGTACAGAGGACCACTTCCTGCACCCCGGCGACGCGCGCGGGAACGGCGGCCATCAGGACGGACGATGGGTAGGCACCCCGTCCGGACGGTGCATACAGGCCGACGCGGTCCAGTGGACGCACCACCTGCCCGAGACCTTCGCCAAAATCCAGCCAGGATCCGTGAGGTTGTTGCCGGTGAAACCGTTCGATGCGGTCTGCAGCAACCCGGAGGTCGGCGACGAACTGCGCCGAGACCTGTTTGTAGGCGGCTTCGATCTCCTCACGTGTCGTTTCAAATGACCCGGTGACCGTTTCGCCGAGGCGCGCACCGATGTCACGGAGAGCGTCATCACCGCGTGCGCGGACTTCGAGGCGAACGCGTTCCACGAACGCTTCCGGGCTGAGTGGGATGCCGAAGACCACCTCGGTACGTGCCGACACGGCGTCGTCTGGCGTCAGTTCATCGATGGGTACACGGTGGAGGATTGCCTCCGCTTCAGGTGTCCCGGCACGCGCGATGCGCAGGATGGTCTCGTTCGTCATCTTGTGGTTGTTCCAGATGGTCGGCTGAGGTGGTGCGCACGGTGTCGAGACGGGTCAGTCCGGGATCAGACGCCGAGTTCGCGGTTGAGTTCGAGAACTCGGTGCGACTGCTCATCGAACAAATAGCGGAGTTGGAGGACCGAGATGCCCGATCCACCGGCGGTACGGAGATGATCAACAGCGGCTTGGAGATCCCGCGAGGGCACGATGATCGTGGCAGCGAACCAATGGCCGCCGTCTGGCCCGTCGGAGGCGCTGAACACCCGGGCAATTGTGGGTCCGGTACGGCCGCGAGTTGCAGGTGAACCAAGCAGCTTTTCGGCAACTTCGGTTTCGGTCGTCGCGCGCAGGTTTGCGGTGACCGAGTAGAAGCCTTGGGCGCGGCCTCGCGCTTCGATCAGTTCGAGGATCCGTCTTGCGAGTTCGCGCTTGGCCGGATGGGTCGTGAGTGATCGCCGATTGCCAATGAGGCAGGCCTGCGTCTTCATGACCACGGCGTGACGCAGGACTTTCAGACGGTTCTCCTTGAGGGAAACACCCGATACCGTAAGTTCCACGATCACGTCAGCGAAACCGGCACCGGGCGCTGCCTCGACACCACCGTCCATCGCAATGATCGTGAAATGGGTAATCCCCTTCTCATAGAGGAAGCGTTGTGCGAGGCGCGGGTAGCTGGTGGCGACTCGTAGGAGTTGCCCCCTTTCGCGGAGGGTCACCGCGACGTCAGCAAGGTCGACCATCGAGGTGACGTCGATCCAACCGTCCGGGACGGCGACGACGAGGTCGCCTGACGAAAACCCTAGGTTGGGATCCATGACCACCAGATCGTCACCCTCGATACCGAACTCGGAAACGAAGTCGACCCCGGTGAGACCCATGTCAAGGTCGCCATCGGTGACCTGGGTGACGATGTCGCGCGCTCTTTGTAGAAAAACGACTACGCCTGGAAGTCCGGAGATGCCAGCCGACAGCTGCCTCTCGCTTTCCTTGCGGACGCGGAGGCCGCACCCCTCGAGGAAAGAGAGCGCGGCGGGTTCAATGCGGCGTCCCGACGGAACGCCCATACGCAGGATTGTGCGTTCCGTGTCGGTCACGACCGCGCCTCCGTGCCGTTTTCCACGCGGTTCGCGGAGCGATGCAGGCCAGTGCTCTCGATACTCGGTGTCGGGTTCGCGCGCAACCAATCCAGGGCCGAGGTGATCGGGACTGGCCCATCGGGCACGGAGATGGTGTCGTCGGTCGGAACGGCATCCGGTGTGAGCGGGCGCAGGCGCAGGGTCTCGGGAGGGTCTTCGCGGGACACCATCGCGAGATAGGCGAAACCCTCACGGACGGCGAATGCAACCGCGCCACGGGCGGCGCGGCCGCTTGTGTCCAGTGTGGTGGTGACCCCCTTGTTCCGGAGCGCCGTGGCAGCTCGGGCGGCGATCACCGCGTCGCCGGGGGTCGATGGAACGACGAAAACTGTATCCGGTAGGTGGTCGCTGGTGCCGTCACCAGTTTCGGCTTCCTTGGCAAGCACCAACCGTTCGAGGCCGAACGCGAACCCGATTGCCGTGACCGACTGCCGTCCTCCGAGGACACGGTAGAGGTCGTCATATCGTCCGCCCCCGCAGAGTTGCTTCTCTGCGCCCAGGGCCTCATGGTCCACTTCAAAGACCATTCCGGTGTAGTACTGCAGTCCGCGGCTCAGTCCGAGGTCAATCTGAACACGTTCACGCTTTACCCCGAACGCGCCGAGAAGGGTGATCGTTTCAGAGAGCTGGTCCAACGGCTTCGGATCGAGACCGTGGGCTTGGAGGAGTGCACGGGCCGCTTCGAGGGTGGTATCCGGGTCGCCACGAACAGCACCCAGTTCGTCTATGAAGACGAGGGCGCGATCAACCGCCGCGCGTGCCGTGTCGGCGTGCATGCGTGCCGCGAGGCGGGTAGTCACATCTTCAAGGGTTCGACGACCAAGGTCACCTGCGCTGGTCTGGGCGACCAGACGGGCAAGCGCATCCTGTGATGTGGACGAAAGTTCCGATGGGACGGCGCTGTCCTGGATCTGAGTGGTCTGATCCGGTTGGATGAGGTCCGGATCCAAGGATGCGAACCGGGTCCGCACAGCTTCGATTCCGTGACGCCTGGCGTCCTCAAGGCTTTCCAGCAACAGTGCGCGTCGACGACCGGCGAGGCCGAGATGGGTCAGCAGTTCACCTAGGATGCCGACGTTGCCGATGGTCACCGTGTACTTGGTGATTCCAATGGTGTCGAGGGTCGTTGCGGCCAATGCGATGATTTCCGCGTCCGCGAGGACACCTTCGGCTCCGAGGACTTCGACCCCGGTCTGCATGAACTGCCGGAAACGGCCTCGTGATGGGCGTTCGTAACGGAACACCGGCCCGGTTGCAAACATCTTGTCCGGCAGACGTGGTGACGGTTGGGCAATCGCCGCCCGCACCATGCTCGCGGTCAGTTCGGGCCGGAGGCAGATCCGGCGGCCACCAAGGTCGTGGAAGGAGTAGAGCTTCGAGATGATTTCTAGGCCGGATTTCCTGAGGTGAAGTTCGGCAGGTTCCAGCACCGGTACATCCACGCGGCGGAAGCCATGAAGCCGGAATGCGAATTCGCACTTGATACGCATGGCATCCAGACTTGATGCCTGACGGGTTTGATGGTCCTGAGTGCCTCGGACGCGTTCAAGCGGTCGCCGTTCCACGGGCATCCTTTCCGGCACCAAGCGGAGCCGCGCGGAGTCCATCCCTACCGGGACGCTCCGCACTGTCAAGCAGGATTGTGACTGGGCCGTCGGCGACGAGGTTGATCGCCATGTCTGCGCCGAACTTCCCGGTGGCGACGGGTATGCCAAGGGATCGTAACGAGACAATGATGGCCGTGACGAGTGGTTCGGCAACCGACGGAAGCGCCGCCCCGGTGAACCCGGGCCGTCGCCCGCTCCTTGTGTCGGCGAAGAGAGTGAACTGGGAGATGATCAGGGCGGCTTCACCAGTGTCCAGAAGTGAACGGTTCATTCGGCCCGGGTCGTCAGCGAGGATCCGAAGTTCAGCAATCTTGCATGCAATCCAAGTCGCATCGTCATTGCGGTCCTCATGGGTCACACCGATGAGGACCGCGAGGCCAGGACCTATTTCCCCCACACGTTCCCCGGCGACCTCCACATCAGCACCGCGGACACGCTGGATGACGGCGCGCATGATGGTCTGCCGGCCGGCTATGCCGAGACCGGTGAAGACGATGAGGTCGTTCCGGTTCCCGTGCTGGCTGGTGCCGGCGACGCGGGGGCGGCCGCAGGAGCGCTTGCGGGAGCGCTTGCGGGAGCGCTTGCGGGAGCAGCTGTATCTGACTTCGTCTCGGTTGCCGGTGCCGGCGTGACTGCTTCCGTGGGCGCAGCCGACGTCTCGGATGGTGCCGAAGGGCGACTGTCGTTGATGTACCAACCCGAACCCTTGAACACGACACCGGCGGCGAAATAGACCTTGCGCACCTTGCCGGAGCACTCGGGGCATTCGGTGATAGCGTCGTCGGAAAACTTCTGCACCAGTTCGAATCGATGGGTGCAAGCGGTACAGGCGTACTCGTAGGTCGGCATTTGCGGTGCGTGAACTCCTGTTCCCAACCCGACGGTCGGACTGCAGATAGTCTAGCAACCGGTCACCGGAGGTCTGGTGAGGTCGGGCAGGTCGAGGAATAGACCTTCGATGGCAAGGCGGGGATTGACGTTCGCATCGATGTGTGCCCATGCCTCGCGCGTTCGGGTGAGGGCGGCAATGATTTGGGTGGCATCGAGACGCCCCGCAGCCTGGCGTAACGCGCCTTCACGGTCGATGTTCGTGATGAGTTCCGGGCATCCGGCGTGGCAAACGAGGGCGTCGCGCCACCAGGTGACCCAATCCTCAAATGCCCCGGCCATCCGTTCACGGGTGCGTGCCACCTGACGACTGTCCTCAAGGCGGTCTGCCAGTGAAAGTCGCCGCGTGCGCCGCGTTTCAAGAATGGTTTCAAGTAGCGTCAGGTGGTCGTCGCGACGGGTGAGTTGCGCCTGATCATCGGATGTTGCGATGGCCCAGCCTGGCCTTCCCGATGACAGGCGTGCAAGGAGATCGGCCTGGTCGCCATCGACACCCCGATCAATCAGGCCTTTCGCGACCGTAGCAAGGGGCACAGTTCGCAGCGCCACCTCACGACATCGCGACCGAATCGTTGGCAATACCTGGTCGGCGTCGTTCGTGGTCAGGATGATCACGGTGTCCGAGGGAGGTTCCTCGATGGTCTTGAGAAGCCGGTTGGAGGCTTCGTTCTCAAGTATCGATGCCTCGCGCACGATGAAGACCTTGCGGGTCGACAGGTACGGGTGCAGGCTTGATTGGTGGATCACTTCCTGTGCCTGTTCTGTCAGGATGGTCCGCTTGTCATCACGACGCTCCACCAGATGGATATCCGGATGGCCGCTACGGCCCGTGGCGTGGCATGACGGACAGGCGCCGCACGGCGCTTGAGTCTGCGGCCCATGGCAGATCACCTGGCGAGCGAACGCAATGGCAAGGGTGCGCTTGCCAATCTGTGCAGGGCCGGTGATCAGGTATGCGTGTGTGCCTTGACCACGTGCATACGCCATCCGCAGCTGGGTGACAGAGGCGTCATTCCCGATGAAATCCGCGAACGAACGTGTCATGTTGTGGTTCCATGGCACCCGGTTTGCAACTACCGTTGTGCCGACCCGTTACCCGGTTGATGGGCACCGTGTTTGTAAGCGAAGCCGGGCGGTCGAACGTGTTTTGCCCAAGTTGCGTCGGTCGCGTTGAAGCTGCGGTCTCACACGATGATACGGGCGTCGGCTTCTCAGATACTGTCCCGTGCGATGCGGTCACGGTGGTGCGGTGCCTTGATTGTCACTTGGTCTTAAGCGTCGAGGTTGACCCACTTGCGATGGATTTAGTGCCGACCGTTGCCGAACGCTTTCCGACCGGTGAGGTCTCGCATGGTTTCGCGGTTAACCATGCACCCGGCGAAGTTTGCAGTCACATCCGGGTCATGTAGGGCAATATCCGCCCGACGCGCTTGCTCAACTGGTGGGCCTGTGCCTTGGGACGGGTCATTCGCGAACGACCGGAGGCATTGGAATCCATCGACGGGCCCGATGAGACCGGCATGCGCGAAGCGAGGATTGGGGGGGTGCCGAGAGACAGAATCGAACTGTCGACACTGCGATTTTCAGTCGCATGCTCTACCAACTGAGCTATCTCGGCAGGCCAGAACGCCAAGGTGGCACCCGAGAGGTCTGGAACGGCCAGCAAGCAACGCCGGGTGGGCGGTGAGGGGCTCGAACCCCCGACACCGGCGGTGTAAACGCCGTGCTCTACCAGCTGAGCTAACCGCCCGTTCCGATCATCCCTTAGCGTGGACCAGTGTGTGTAATGGTGCCGAGGATGGGACTTGAACCCATACGAGGAGTAGATACCCCACTAGGCCCTCAACCTAGCGCGTCTGCCAGTTCCGCCACCTCGGCAATCACTCCTAGTATAGCAACGGCGTGCCGGTCCCCCCACGGAGGACGGACCGGCACCGTGCGGGTGTCCGGTTGGGCCAAATGAGCTGCACCGTTGGGTGTTGCGACGTGGCCAACCCGACGCAACTGCCTTACGCGCCGAGTGCCTTGCGGGCCTTGATGACCGGTTCGGCTTCCTTGGTCAGCGTGTCGGCAACTTCCTTGAAGACGGTAGAAGGAGCTTCCTGGTTGACGAGGATGCGCTCAAGGCCCTTTGAGAGGATTTGGTCCCCGTTCGGGACGAAGACGCGTGCACTGTCCTGGAACTTGGTCTTCGGCAACTGGTCGAGGGCGGTCTTGAAGTTCGGGTTGGTCTTGATGAAGTCCTGCATCTCCTTGCTTTCGATCGCGGCCTTGCGGACTGGCATGTAGCCAGTCTGCTGCGACCACACGGCCTGCACCTTGGGGCTGGTCGCGAACGCGATGTACTGCATGGAGGCCTGCTGCTTCTCCTTGGCAAGCCCGGAGAGGATGGCCACTCCTGCGCCACCGGTCGGGCATCCGAAACCTGCAGGACCTTCGGGAAGGAACCCGGTCCCGACCTCAAACTTGCCCTTGGCGGCATCAAGGATGCCCACTAGGCTTCCGGTCGAATTGATGATGTTGACCGCGTTCATCTGCTTGAACTCATCGGTATCGTTCTTGACCGATTGGGACCATCCGGCCTTGATGCTGTCGCGGTAGAACTCACCCGCCTGGACGCCCTTTGGATCCCCGATGGTCATCTTGAAGTCCTTGTCTGAGTACGCGCCGCCGAACTGCCAGATGACGCCTTGGAAGATCCACGCCGAATAGCCACCGTTGGCGAAGACGAACTGCTTGGGGTCGATCGCACCCTTGAGTTTCGGCGCGAAGTCCTTGGCGAACTCATCCCAGGTCTTCGGGGCGCGGTCGGGCAGTCCGGCCTTCTTGTAGGCGTCCTTGTTGTAGTAGAAGAGCGGGGTGCTGCGGGCGAATGGCAGCGCGTAGCTCTTGCCACCCTGGACGTATTCGTTGAACAGGGAGTCAACGTAATCCTTGGTGTCGACCTTCTCGGCCTTCATCAAGTCATCCAGCGGCTGGATGGCCTTGTTCAGGTAGAACTTGTACCACCAGACGTCGGACAGGACGGCGATGTCCGGTGACTGCTTGGCCTGAAGAGCGGCGGTCAGCTTGTTTGCCAGTTCCTCGTAGCTGCCCTGGAACTGGTGCTCGACGCTGACCGTCTTCTGCGATTCGTTGAACTGCTTGACGACTTCTTCCTGGGCCTTGCCAAGGTTTGCAGCGAAGGCACCCCAGTAGACGAGTTTGACCGGACCCGACGACGCGGCCGGGGCAGAGGCTCCGCCGGACGCACTGTCACCACCACAGGCGGCGAGGGCGATACCGGTCCCGAGCAATCCGGCGGCGGACAATGCCCCCCGACGTGTACGCAGATTCATGTGTGCGTTTCCTTCCTGTTCGCGCGCCACAACACCCCCGCGTCGTGTTTCAGTGGCCGTCACCCCTTGACGGCACCGGCAGCAATCCCCTCGACCAGGTGGCGTTGCACCACGATGAAGAGGGCGATGATTGGCGCGATCACGATGATCGTGCCCGCGAGAACCACTCCCCATTCGGTGGTGCCTTCCTGCGTGAACAGGAAGTAGATGCCGACGGGGAGGGTGCGCATGGTGTCCTTGCTGGTCACCACCAGGGGCCAAAGGAAGTCGTTCCACCTTGCCACGGCGGTCAAGAGGATGAGCGTGGCGAGGACAGGACGTGAAAGGGGCAGGACGACATGCCACAGGGTCTGAAGGTGGCCGGCGCCATCGACTCGGGCGGCTTCGAGGATTTCGCGTGGCAGCGAAAGGAAGTGTTGGCGCAGGAAAAAGGTTCCGAAGGCCGACCCGATGGTTGGCAGGATCAGTCCGGTTACTGAGTTCACGTAGCCGAGGGATGCCACCGTCAGGTAGTTCGGGAGGACGGTCACTTCCTCGGGAATCATGAGCGCACCCAAGATGAAGAGGAAGATCATGTTTCGTCCGGGTACCCGCAGGTACGCGAATGCGTATGCACAGAACGTCGCATTCACGAGTTTCAGGGTTGTGCTGATGAGGGTGACCGAGATGCTGTTCAAGTACATCCGCGGGAAGGGTGCCGCGGCCCATGCTGCCGGGAAGTTGCTCCAAGCGGGGTTAGGTGGCCACCACGTCGACGGCACCGTGTAGATTTCGCGGTTTGTCTTGAGGGCACCAATGACGACCCAGTAGGTGGGAATGCCGACCATCACGAGGGCGAGGCCGAGACCGAGGTAGGCCGCGACAGTACCCGCCAGACGCGAAGATTGGACCATTGCGGTGGTTCTGGGCGTGTCACGTTGCCCAGTGATTGTGGGTGGCGGTGGCGCCAGTGTGGCGCTATTCATAGGTCACGCGCTTCTCCACCATCCGGATCTGTACCACCGTGATGGCAAGCATCAAACCAAACAGGATGGTCGCGTAGGTGGCCGCCCGCCCCGCGTTGAAGCCGACAAAGGCCTCGCTGTAAACCTGATAGATCAGGGTTGTCGTCGCAATCACTGGTCCGCCACCCGTCATCACGCGGATGATGTCGAATGCCTGGAAGCTTGCGAGGATTGAGGTGACCGTCAGGAAGAAAGCAACCGGGCTGAGGCCTGGCACGGTCACGTTCACGAACCGCTGCCAGGCATTGGCACCGTCAACGCGCGCTGCCTCATACAGTTCCCGTGGGATGCCCTGCAGGCCCGCGAGGAAGATCACGGCGTCGTACCCGGTGGATTTCCAGATAACCACGAGAATGACGGTTGGCATCGCCCAGACTGGATCGTTCTGCCAGCGTGTCATCGGCATCCCGAGGCCGGTCGCGGCCTGGCTGATCAGTCCGTAGTAGGGTGCAAGGAGGAATGTCCAAACCAATGCGATCGCGCTTCCTGGCAGGATCGCCGGGGCGAACATTGCAGCGCGTACCAAGTTGCGTCCCCGGCGCTTCTGGTTGAGGAGGAGCGAGAGTGCCATGGCAATCAAGATCGTGATGCCGACTGAACCCACGGTAAAAACGAGGGTATTGCGCAGGACCGTCCAGAATGTGGCGCTGGTCAGGACCTCGATCCAATTGTCGAGGCCGACCCACAGCGGTTCCGGAGCGATCATGTCCCAGTAGGTAAAACTCAGCCACAGGTTCCGGATCATCGGCCAGTACGAGAAGACGGAAAGCGTTATGACGTTCGGGGCGATGAACGCCAGGAAGAGAAGGAGGTCGCGTGACCGCTCCCTCGGCGCCGGAGGCGTGAGAGTCGTTTCCGGACGTGGAACGCGGAGCGATTGCATCGTAATGAGCCTGACCTCTTGCCGTCGGCGTCACTGTGCCAATGTCACGTTACTGGCGGGTTATCCGGTTGTGTGGATTGTTTCGGCTTGTACTCAGGATCCTGGCCGAACCCAGTTTGCCAAGTCTTCCTTGTGAGGTCGCACTTCGGGCACGCCGTGCACAAGCGCACGACGTGCCATCACCATCCGGGTGATGACCTCTGCAGGGGTCAGTCCTGTGACGACCGTCTCGCCGCTCGTCCACTGGTCCTTGCCAACCAACTTGAGACGGGTGTCGGCGAGCCCATCCATGAACTCAATAGTGCGATCATTAATCTCGATCAACTCTTCGAACCGGCCTTCCAGATTGATCCACATGAAGCCATTGTTACACAATCGTGGCAACTGACTGCGGCCATACCCGTGGTAGGGGATCAGCATTGCTAGGAGCCAGGCATGCGCCCAACTCACCAGACGAATTGACGAAGGAGGGTTCTCCCGGATACAATCCGTCGTCATTGACGCTGTTCGGTGGTGCCGGTTCCATGGTCCCGTGGTGCAGCGGTCTAGCATACGTCCCTGTCAAGGATGAGATCGCGGGTTCGAATCCCGTCGGGACCGCCATCTGAGGCCCCTCCTTCAAGGAGGGGCCTTGTTGTTTCCGGAGAAGTTGCCCGTCCCCGTCCGAAACGCCTCCCATCAGCTGGTTCGATATCGGGAATTGCCATGCGCACTGATGATCCTCAAACCGGTGCATCCTCTTTTGGCCAGGTGTACCTGCGCCAAGCGACCCCAGCAGATGCCGATGGAATGGCGACGGTATTCGGCATTGCCTTCGATGATTACCGGCGTGGCCTTGGCGTTGATGCTGTCACTCTCGGGGCGATGTGGCACCCGTCCTTCTCGGCGCGGGTTGAAGTGTCTACCGTCGCGGTTTCGGCAGTGGGTGATGTTGTCGGTTTCATCATTTCAGTACCTCCGGGCGTCGAGGAGTTCCGGCGTGACAGCCGCCCGCGCGCGCGTCCCCGGTTTCCCGAGATGATGGGATGGCGCAACATGTGGCGCCTTCCGGCGACGTTCGGGCCGATGGGGCTTGCCTTCGCCCGTCGACGGACCCGTCCCGACGAGGGATACGTTTCGATGCTTGCGGTGAGGCCAGATTGGCAGGGGAAGGGTGTCGCCCGGTCCCTCCTGCTAGGGGTTGAGGGAGCGATGGTGCGGGCGGGGGCCAGTGGGGTCTTGCTCCACACAGCAGCGCGGAATCAGGCAGCACAGAGGGCGTATCGCCGAGCCGGCTACCGTGTTGTGCGCACCTTGCGTTCGCCGTGGACTGACCCGGCAGGCATCAACGCTTACGTCGCGATGCGCAAGGACTTGGAGGTTCTGCGACCGCTATCCCGATAAACCAGGGTATGGGTGCACGGACGCCACCTATCTGGTCGCAGGTGTCGGTGGCACCTCTACGGCATTCCACACGAAGTCAATCGTGGCGACAAGGCCGTTGATGGGGCCGTTGAACTCGTTCCCGGCACCCTCAGGAAAGGTGATCGTAAGGATGAGCGTGTCGGTCTCCGATGGACGCAGCATCTTTGCTTTCCCCACCGGGGCGACGCCCGTCGTGCACCCTGAAACATCGTCATTTGGAACCGCGAAGTCCACCTTGATTGGTCCGCAATAGAAGGCGGACAAACTGGCGCGTGCAACGTTGAGTTGCAGGCCGTTCGCTGGGTCGGTGAACAGGATCGTGCCATCACCGATGCCGGATGTGGGTTGTGTCTTCAGGCGGTAGGTCAGCGATTTGCGGGTCGTGTTCGACACCGTGATCGTCCGGGTGAGTGTTGCGCCGGGTGCGAGGTTGTCGCCCGCGAAGATGCGCACGTTCGTGATGCCATCAATCCCGACGCCAAAACCGATTGTTCGGGGCACTGCGACCACAAATGTTCCGCCGGGTCGAGTGGCTGACGCACTGACGCCCCGCGTGGTCACGCCTGACTGCGCCGCGACCGGATCGAACGATGACATCGTTGCCAGCAGGCGGCCGCTCGCAGTGTCGACACTCAGTCCGGTCACCACGGGTTCAAACCAGTCACGCGCGTTGGGGCTCCACTTGAGGAGGCGGATGCTGTCGCGTGACACATCTCCCCGGGCGATTGGCTCGGAAAGGCGCGCGACGTCGAACGGCATCTCTATGGTGATCGGACCAGTGAAAACGGCCGAGGTGCTGATATTGATCGGGTCTGACAGCAGAAGTTCACCAGAAGGAGGCGTGGCTACCGCGAACGGTGATCGGTCGCCATCGAGGGCGGTGATGCCTGTTTCGGTGACGAGATCAAATGTCACCCGCGGTTCACGGCCGGTGTCGCCCGGCGCAGCAACCGAGATGGTCTTGCCTCGCACCGTGTAGCCGACTGGTGTGGCCGTCTTGGTTGGAGTCTGCGTGATCGTCGGTGTGAGGGTCGGCGTCTGTGTGACAGTCAGGGTCGGTGTGGATGTCTGAGTGACCGTCGTGGTTGCGGTGACACTCGGTGTCGGTGTTGGTGTCACGGTAGCCGTGACGGTTGCAGTCGTGGTTTCGGTGACGGTGAGGGTCGGTGTGGGCGACACCGTGGTCGTTTCCGTCACAGTTACGGTGACCGTTTCCGTCACAGTTACGGTGACCGTTTCCGTGACGGTTAGCGTGGGGGTCACGGTGGTGGTGACCGTTGTGGTTCCGGTCACAGCCAATGTCGGGGTGACGGTCGTCGTCTCGGTCACGGTGGTGGTGACCGTCGTCACGAGCGTCGGTGTTGGGGTTCCCGGTGCCTGGCTAGGCGACGCGCCGGGTGATGCCGTGGTCGCGCCGGGAGGTGTTGCGGTGCCGTTCGCCCTTGCGGCAGCCAGCGCGGGTTGGACAGTTTCGGTGGCGGGAACGGTTGCCTTTGCACGAGGGGTCAGTTGGGCGGCTGCCGGGTCAAGGCTCTTGAGGGATGCAAGGTCCTGGGTCGGCAATGCACCTACGAGGGATGGTCTGGTTGGCGATGCGCCTCCATTGGCGGCAACGATCGCGGTCTGCGTCGCTCCGGCGGCGGCGGTCTTCTGGGCCGAGAACGTCGCGATCTGCATTCCGGCCTCGCCGGTCGGGGTCGGTCCGAGGAGCGCGGCGCTCAATGCGCCCTTGAACGGCAGGGTATCGACGATCACGGGTTCGGCAAAGTCCGACAGGCTACCGTCACCCTTGGCGGTAAGCCCGGTCTGTTGGGACTCGTTCGGCTTGATAGTGGCGGCGAACTGGGTGGATGACTTGATGGCACCGTCCTCAATGACTTCACCCTGGATGTGATAAGCGCCACCGGCGCCCGTTCCGGTGTAACTCGTGGTCAGGGCGCGATCCTTACCTTCGACAAGCGCGAAGGTGATCACCTGGGGTTCACTCTGCGGCCCGGAATAGTCGGACCCGGGGATCTGGTTGACCATCTGGGCGCATGCAACTTCGCCGACCTTGACGCATCCTGTCGAGCGGCCCTTGTCGTCGGTGACCAGGGGCACGGCGGGGGAGGCAAGGGTAAGGCGCATTGCGCGCTTGGGTGGCGGGGCTGGCTGTGGCTGAGTGGGGGGCTGCCCCGGGGCGGCCTTGGACTCGAAACCGGCTTTCACGATCACCGCACTGCCGGGTGGCGCGCCGGGTGGCGCCAAGGCAACTTCACCCTCGCCGGTCGTGACGACAGTTGACCCGTCGGGGTTCACGCCAACTGCAAACTCAGTGCCTCTCACGACGGCGACGGCGGACTGGGTCTCCATGGCGAATGAACTTGCCGGGTCGAGGAGTCGCGCGACCTTCGTCCATGTCTTGCCGACGACAATCTGGGTACTGATCTCCGTGGTAACCCCGTTGGGGTTCTTCTCGATCTTGCTCAGGACGATTTCGGCTTCATCCTCGATGGCGGTGGTCGATCCCTCGAAGTAGGTGACGATGGCGGCGGCATCCTTGGCGGCGCGGATGCTGTCGCCCGTGGCCAACGTCTGCCCCTGGAGGCCCTCCATCCAGTCGGGCGCGCCCTTCGGCTTGATCTGGACTTCGCCGGACAGGATCGTCAAGGTCGTGGCGTCTGAGAGTGCGACCGCAATGGGCGGTCCGTCAGAGAATAGGCCACCGGTAAACGATGGGAAGTTACGGTCGCTGGTAATGAAGAGGGCGACGATTGCGATGAAGGCAGCCACGGGTAACCCGTACACGACGGGCATGGGGATTGGCTTCTGCCACGGCTTCTTGCCGAGGTTTCCGCCCTGTGGCTTCACTCTCGCGGGTGTTGGTGGCATCGGTCTTCCAGTGTCAGGACGGTGTCACGATGCGGATGCCGTCCGGGGTGTGTGACCGTCTCCAAACCCGGCGCTGCCATTGTTCGAATGCCCACATCGCGGCGAGGATCAAGGCGGGGACGATGATCGTGACGAGGCGTCCGGTTGGCGATTGCGCGAACATGAGCGCGTATCCGGCGAGAGGGACGTACCCCGATACCCGCAGGACCATCGGGCTGAGTGTCACCTCCCACGGATCATCAACCAGGTTGGCATCACCTCGCGTCCGGGCAATGAGGGCACCTGCAACGCCTGTGAGGCGGACGATACGGTGCGTGACGGCGATGTCCGGTTCCTCGGCCCGCTGGTACGTGATGACATCACCGGAAACCAGATCACCCTTTGGCACGGGCAATGTCACAACCACGGCTCCGACCGGGATCGCGGGATCCATGGATGACGACAGCACGATGAAGGTCTGGTAGGGCAGGAATCGAGGGCCGACAGTCAGGATCAGGGTCACGACAATCACGAAGGTGGCGAGTAGGATCCCGATTGTTCGAACCACGCTGGCGATGGAGCCGGGCGAGATGCCCCGGGACACGGGTGCGCGGATTGCGGAACGGGGGGTCAGGGATGCCCGCGTTCCGGTTGGCCCTCTGTCAGGTTGCTGGTCGCTCACGATGCACCCTCTTCGCTGCCTATGCCTCGGCGCAATCCTGTTGCCAGGGCCGTCGGTGCAATCATGGGGACGGCACGGGCTGTTGGGGTCGCTGCAGGTGCACTTGCGGCTAGAGGCGTTGACGAGGCGACGGCGGTGGGGGCGGATGGCACCGCGGTGGCGGTCGCGGCGGTCGCGGTCGATGTGACAGGAACGACGGTCGGCGAGGCTCCCATGGGAGTGGCGGTGCCGGTGGCCTCGGCCGTTGCCGATGGTGTCAGGGCAGTGGTGGCGACAGTCGTTGGCGCGGATGCACTCGGTGTCACCGTGGCAACGGTGGCTGGCGCGGCGTCCGGTGTTTGCGTGGGAACTGGTGAGGTGCCTGCCACTGGTGCTCCGGTCGTCTGGCTGACCGGTGTGGCGGTCGGGGCCGCAGTTCCGCTTGTCGTCGGGGTCGCCGAGACGCTCGCAATCGGTGTTGCAGTGGTGCCTGTGGTTGCGGTTGGTGAAGCCACTGGGGTTACCGAGAATGTGGCGGTTGCCACCGTCGTAGGTGTCGGGGTAAGCGTCGGTGCTGGAGCAATAAGTTGGATGCCTGGAGATGAGGCGCTGACACGTCCGCCGCGGTCGTACGCCACGACGACCGCGGTGTAGGTCACGCCGGGAACCAACGCACCCGGCGGAGTGTCGCTACCTGTCTCCGTGCCCGCTTCAATCACGATTTCCGGTGCCATCGCTCCTCCCGTGACCGGAGAGAGAACGATGCGGTACCCGCCAATGCCTCGTGAGGATGATGGCGACCATGTGAACCGGCTGGTCGTGGCGTTGAATGCAAGGTTGCCTGGGGTCATCGGCGCCGGGTCCGTCAGGAGGACACTTCCCACCCCGGTTGTCGATTGCGCAAGGACGACGATTGTGCTGAATGGGGCGCCTGTTCTCGGCGCCTTGAGGTAGGCGCGCGCCACGCCGTTCTGATCAGCGACTGTCTGGAAGATGCCGTTTGTCGGATCGGAACACGAGGCGGTTGTGCACAGAACCGCCCCGTAGCCGGTCGGGTTGACCATCGCACGGATTGTGACAACGGCATTCGGAACTGGCCGTGTGCCCGATCCGTCACGTCCTGGCGCAGTTACGGCGGCTTCGATCTGGACTATCTCATCACCGGCAAGCGGAGAGAGGATTGTCCGTGGCGTCCAAGGATCCTGGGGGCTTACCGATGTCACCAAAATTGACGGCTGATCCACTGTGACGGGCAATACGGCTGTGCGGGAATCCTGACCGATCCCCGCTGAAACCGCGTCGTTCTGCACAGATATGAAGTGGGTGCCGACCGGCGCGTCGGAGGGGACGGTCAGCGCGAGGCCTGACCAGTCGTCGCCACCGATCGTCGTGGTCGCCGAAGCGATGCCGTCCACCTTTGGCTCATCAAAGAGCGCCCGAAGGATTGTGTAGGATCCTTGGCGCCACGGCCCGTTCACACTTCGGAGAGGCAGCATTTCGCCGGGGACGACGTGCGGGCCGTTCGCGCCGGTGACGCTCAGCGCGTCGCTGATCCCGAACGCAAGGACGGACGACGTCGGCGTGAAGCGCCCGTTCGCACAGGCAAGCTCAATTGTCGGTTTCCCAGCGGCGGAACGCGCAGTGGAGGCCAGTTGGAATGCGTACTGGAAGACGCCGGGGAAGAGGACGCCTGACGTCGCCGGCTTGAGACCGACACTGAGGGCAGTGGTCGGAGTGAACACAACCGCGTTCTCGGTCACATTCCACTTCGCGGTGAACGGAACGCTGCTTGGTCCACAATCGGCGCCTGAGATTGCCGAAAATGCCGCCTCGACGGATGCCTTGTCCATCGGTTCCGCGAACGCAATCCCGACCACCGGCCCGGTGGCGGGCATGTATTCCTGACCGTCGAGGGCAGGGGTCTGCCAACGGAGTGGCACGGTGTTCGCCGGCCCTTCGGTGCTGAATGACCAGGTCCCTTGCGTCGTGAAGGTCGATGTCGCCATACGGTTGCCGGCAAGGTCGGTGACGGCGTTGGCGCCATTCCTGAGCGTCACGGTGAATGTCGACGACGCGATACGAGTATCTGGCTTGACTTCGAAAAGGACACCAGCGCTTTGTTCCCAACGTGACAGGTTGGCGGTCACGGGGACGCATTGTGTCGGAGTGGCCGATGGAGCGAGACAGAAAGACGCCTTGGTCGCTGCAAAGTCAACCGGTTCATTGAACGCAACCGTGACCTTCGTGGTCGGTGGCGCAATCGCACCGGACGACGGACTGTGGGCAACCACCTCTGGCCCGGTTGCGTCCGCGGCGGCATCGGTGCCGATGGAAATCAGTGGGGAAGCGAACCCGGTCTGGCGACTGACGGCGCGAACCCAATAGAAGTATCGAACATTGTCCCGGGTGCACGGTCCTGATGAAGGACACTGCGTCACCGCTGGCATGGCCGGGCCGTCCACAAATGATCCGGTACCAGAAGTGTTACTCACGACCGTGGCGTACGGCGTCGCGTTTGGCCCGGGAGTTGCCGGAGATTCGCTCCGGTAGATGAGGTACCACCCGGCCCACGATGTGGCGGCCGGTGTGACCGTCCCGATTGAACCGGGTTCGGTCCAAGCCAGGCGGATCACTCCTCCCGCTCCGGGTGTGGTCACCGCAGCCTGCGGCGCAAGTACGGATGGAACCCCGAAAGTGTTCCCGGGGTTCGTGATCATTGCCACAAAGACGGCGCGCGTCGAGGCAAATGGCGGCGTCGAAAGGCACGCCACGGCAATCATCGCGCTGAGCGCGACCTGAACGGCTCGTCCTTGAAGCCGGTCACGGATCAGCCTCGCTGCCAATCCGATGGTCACTGACGCAGCGGCGGCAGTTTTGCCTTGGGTGTCGACAGGCGACCGCACCGTTTCCTACTGCCTCACTACAGTCGGAATGTAGCAAACCCTGCCATCGGGAGACGTGAAATATTTCACGTTCCAAGACGCCCAGAGTTGGTTAGACCACATTGTGAACCCGTCCATGCACGAGCAAACAGGCCTCCTTGCGGAACAGTACCTCGATTGCGCACACCTCATGACGCAATTCACGGCAACACCGGCGCCGCGGGTTCGTTGAGGATTCACCATGAATGAAACGCATGATCAGAGCCTGTTGCACGGAGATGCCACTGCCGGTGGCACGATCACAGCGGCCGGATATCGCGAACTTGTTGCGCGCCTTTCGAACCTGGCGCATGCCTACTACGTGCTCGACGCGCCGCTCGTTTCCGACGAGGCCTACGACCGTCTCTACCGCACAGTTGAGGCGGTCGAGACCCTAAACCCGAGGTGGGTACTGCCCGACAGTCCCACCCGGCGGATTGGTGGCCCCCCGCTTGCGGGGTTCCGGAAGGCGCGCCACCCGGCTCCGTTGCTCAGCCTGGCGAATGTGTTTGACAACGACGGCCTAGTCGCATTCGACCGCCGGATTGGCGTCGCAGGTCCCAGTCCCGATATGACGCGATACACGGTCGAACCCAAACTCGATGGCCTGACCCTCGCGCTCCTCTATGCCGAAGGGCGGTTGGTGCGAGCCACTACGAGGGGTGATGGCGAGATTGGCGAGGAAGTGACGGCCCAGGCCACGACAATCCGGACGATCCCCCTTGTCCTGTCCATGGGTGCGACCGGTGGGGCTGGTGTGCCCCGTTTTTTGATGATCCGGGGAGAGGTCACGTTGCCTCTCGACGCGTTCGCGCGCCTGAATGAAGCGCGTGAGGCTGCCGGTGAGGCCAACTATCAGAACCCGCGGAACGCCGCGGCCGGAAGCGTGCGGCAGCTAAATCCCCGGATCACGGCGGGTCGCGCGCTCAGATTTACCGCATACACCGCGACCGTGCTGGCACTTGATGAACCTGTGAGTGCGCTCCCGCTGGAGCGGCTCGCGTTTGAGGCGGATGTTGCCGAGCTTGTGGCGTCGGATCCGATAGACCAGGATGCCGTGACACGTGTCTTCGACCGGCTACGCCCGTCAGGAGTGGCATCCGGACCGTTTGCAACCCATTGGGAAGCGTTGTTGGCGATGCGTGCATGGGGATTTCGCACCAACCCCCATAACCGTCAGTGCGTCGATCTTGAAGAGACGGTCGCCGTTCTTGCCGAGTTACAGGATCTCCGTGCGGGGTGGGACGAGGAGACCGATGGCCTTGTCGTCAAGGTGAACGACCTTGCCACGCAGGAGAGACTCGGCAGGGTTGCGAAGGATCCGCGGTGGGCAGTTGCCTACAAGGTCGCTGTCTCGGAAGTTGTTGTCACGCGGCTACTTGATATCTCGGTTCAGATCGGTCGGACGGGGGCGGTCACCCCCTTGGCGGTTCTTGAACCGGTGAGGCTTGGTGGCGTGACCGTTTCCAGTGCGACCTTGCACAACGACGATCAGGTCCGCGCGCTTGACCTTCGGATCGGGGATTGGGTGCGGGTGCAACGGGCGGGCGGGGTGATTCCCGCAATCCTCGGGGTTGACGGTGAGGGTTCGCGTCGCGACGGGCGAGAAACCGAATGGACATTCCCCACCGCCTGCCCGGCATGTGACGGGCCAATCGTGCGTGATGGCGATGAAGCCGTGGCACGATGCACGAATGCGTCGTGTCCGGCACAGCGGTCTGCCCGCGTTCGACACTTTGCCGGACGATCAGCGGTGGACATCGCCGGTCTCGGTGGCAACTGGATCGACCGCTTGATCTCATCCGCGTTGATCGCCAATGCGGCCGACCTCTATCACGTGACACTGCCGGACTTGCTCGCCATTGATGGGCATGGCATGGGAGAGGTCCTCGCACAGAAGTTGTGTGATGCGGTCGACCGGACGCGTCGACAGACGTCGCTCGCGCGGTTCCTGTTCGGTCTCGGCATCCGGCACGTCGGCAGCGAGACAGCCGAACTCCTTGCCCCGTTGGTTGGGTCACTGGATGGCTTTTGTCACCGCTTGCGAACTGATCGAGACGAGTTCCTCGGGGAACTCGGCGCTCAGATGCTTGAGACCAAGGGCGTCGGTCCGGTCGTGGCGCAGTCGGTCAACGACGCCCTTTCGAACCCGTCCATGCTTGAACTGCTCGAACGGTTCACAACAGGCGGGATGTCTCCCGTCCCGGCGGCCCAATCTCCGAAGCCCCCAGGGCAGGGGCCACTCGCTGGCAAGACATTGGTCCTGACGGGAACGATGTCGGAGTCCCGTGATGCAATCGCGGCTCTGGTGGGTGCGTCCGGAGGCAAGGTAACCGACGCAGTTTCGGGCGCGACTTCATTCGTCGTGGCTGGAGAAAAACCTGGGGGCAGCAAGATCAAGGGTGCCGCCAAGCATAGTGTTCCGGTTATTGATGAGGTCACACTCCGGTCGATGCTGTGACGGATAGGTGGGCAAGGCTCCTAACCGTCAGACGCGAACATGGCTTGGCCAACGCGTTCCCGTGCGAGTTACAAGTGCTTGATGCGGACTGCGTGCTTTCCCGAAACGATGCCGTGGCGATTAGCGGCAATGCCGCGTTATGCGACATAATGTGCGGGCTATTGGCGTCCATTGGCTTGGACAGTTGGTGTCGTGACCGGGTTCGGGTGCTGCGCTCATTGCGTAATGGGCGGAATGATGATTTCTCGGTGGGTGGATCGCTGGCGTGTCATCCGTACCCGGGCTAGCCGGCCCTACGGTTGACGGTGTCTTGAGGATCTAGCACGGTGCCCGGTTTGCCATTCCTGATGAAAGGAACTCCGTCTGTGGCAATCGCGGCGCCCGTGAAGATGAACGACACCGAAAGCATCGAATCGCTCAACCAGGAGATCCGGCAACTCCGGTCGGTCTTCGAGGCAATCCACGAGGCATTGCAGGCCGCGGTGGTCAGGCTTGCCACGATCCAGGCGAAAGTCGGCGCGCCGACGTCGAATGGCGCGCTGCCGGTCAACGATGCGCCGACGCCGCGCGCCGTTGGCGGGCGCGGAGCGGCACGAAGCCGTGGGGAGTGGACGCTTCCGGATGGCGACTGGACTGCGCCGCAGGGTGTAGTGACTGGTGAGACCCTCAGGAGCCGGCGCGAGGCGCTTGGCATTTCCCAAGCGGCCGTGGCGCATGCGGCGCACTGTTCGCGTGGCCTCGTCGCCGAGGTTGAACGCGGACGTCGACGGAGCGCGATGACCCTGAGCCACCTGTCGCAGGTCCTCGACAAGCTTGAACAGCAGGTGCGCCGGAACTGATGTTCCCGGGTCTGGTTGCCTTCCCGGGAACTGGTGATATCCTCGCTCGCAGATGGCTGGCGTCAGCGACGGTGGGACGTCCGCGTCGGCCGACGCCGGAGGAACACGCTTGACGGCGGTAAACAACGTCTCGGAACCAGTGGTAACCCGGGAACCGATCCTTGCGGTCGACGTGGGCACCGTGGTCACGCGGGCTTACCTGCTCGAATTGGTCGCGGGGTCGAGGCGCCTGGTCTCAATCGGAGAGTGCTCAACCCTAGGGGACGACGGCCTGCCCGATGTTCGAGGTGCCCTGACCCGGGCGCTCAATCAATGCCTTGAGGCGGGTGGCCGCACGTGGGCCGATGCGCCACGGGAACGCGCGCTGATCACGTCTGCCGGGTCGCTGCCACGGGTGGCCGTGATTGCGCCGTCGCCAGAGGATGCTGCCGTCGCTACCGCAGAACTCGAGACCCTGCCTCTCGTCCTTCTGGATCCCATGGTCCTCGATGGTGCCGGCCTGAACCCAGACGTCATCGGTGCCTTCCTGGAAAGCGGTTCACCCGACATTGTCGTCCTGATGTCGGGTTCCCGAGGCCTCGACCACGAGCGCGCGCGCGCGGTTGCGGAGTCGGTCGGCCTCGGCATGGCGGGCACCGTTCCGTACCTGATTTTTGCCGGTGACATCCGGCAGTTCGACTCACTCAAGTTGATGATCGACAACTACCTGCCGGGCAGGCATCAACTGACAAGGCCGGAACCGCAACCGATCCTGCAGGCCGTCGGTCGCAGGATCATGGAATCCCTCTACCAGCGATGGTCCGATCCAGTGGATCGCGAACCGCTGACTAGTCCCTCTGGCGGCATGATCATTCACTCCTCGTTGCACGGTATCTTCGTGGCGGCGCGCAACGTGGCTGACCGGTACGACGTCGACGTCCTTGCCGTGCACAGTGGTGCCACGTACACGATGGCATCGACTTACACCGGAATGCTGAACGCCAGGCGCGGGGTAAATGTTGTCCGCGATGACGTTGGTGCCGCCACTGGGCGCCTCGCGCTCCTGCGGGAGGTTGGTGCGTCGGCGATTTCCCGATGGCTTCCTTTTGACATCGACGACGCGCAGTTGCTGGCCCACGCGAGGCAGGCGCAGATGACTCCTTGGCGTGTGCCGGTCACGGTGCGCGAACTACTGATCGATCATGCCTTCGGAAGAGAAGCGATGCGGGCGACGCTTGAACGTCTCGGCCGTCGCTTTGAACCCGACCGGACGTGGCGGGGGGGATCACGGGGCTTGGCCTCGATACCGCCCCCAGATCTGCTGATCGGGAGTGGTGGTGCGCTGGCCCGCACGCCGAGATTGGCCCAGGCGGTCTTGCAAATGCTTGACGCGGCCGAACCGACACGTCTGACCCAACTTGCGCTCGATCGCTCCACCTCAATGGCGTTGCTCGGTGTCCTTGGCTACATGGGTGGCAGCCTCGCGGTCGGGACCGACCTCGAACACGATGTGTTGCTAAGTCTCGGAATCTGCGTTGCTCCGGAGGGAAAGGGTCACGAGGGGGATACCGCAATCCGTGTGGAGGTCATCTACAGTGATCGGGCCCCACTGCACGTCGATGTGCCATTCGGGGTGATCGAGATCCTGCCCTTGCCAATTGGTGAGCGGGCGGCGCTCAAGCTGTACCCGTCCCGTGACTTCGATGTGGGATTGGGTAAGGGAGAAGCAGCGGCACCGCGGGTCGAGGTTCAAGGCGGCGCCGTGGGGATCGTGATCGACTGTCGGGGGCGCCCGCTTGTGCTTCCCGACGATAATGAGAAGCGGCAGGCGAAACTGTTGCAGTGGTTCCAGGCGTTGCGCGCGTATCCTGCCCTTTCGTTCGTTGAAAATGGCAGGGCGGACGGTTAGGACTGCGAGAACCGGTCCCCACCCGATGGCCGTTGTGGGAGAGGGTTCCGCCCGCCTCCCGATGGTGGGCCCGGTGCACGTGGAAGGCAATCGATGACCGCGACAACTCAGGAACTGGCGCGATTTCTCGAGACGAACGAGGGCACGGTTCCCGAACCGATCCGGGACGATTTGCCTCGGCGCCGGGCAGTCGTGGAGCGTGGCCGCCTCCGCAGGTGGCGCCGATGGACTGGCGAACGCGGCGCGTGCGTCGTCCAGAATGGTGCGACGGTCGCGGCGGGCCACAACGTGGCGACAATCTTCCGCAATGGGCGCGTGCGCGCGATCGATGTTGCCGGTGCGCTTGGTGTGGCCCCCGAGCAGGTCGTGAAGATGCTAGTCCGCAACATCGGCGAGCAACTCGCCGAAGGTGATCTCCTCGCGGAACAGCGCCTGTTCTTCGGGCAGAGGCGTCGTCGCATTGTCTCGCCGGCAACCGGGACGTTCATCTACTTCTCGACAACTTCTGGGGTCGCGTATGTCGCGGGGTCGGCGACGGAGACGCAGGTGTACGCCCACGTTGGTGGCCAGGTGGTCGGCGTCTTCGCCGATAGCGTGCTTGTCGAGGGGAATGCCGTTTCAATCTCCGGGGTGGCCGGCGCGGGACGGGCGGTCTCGGGCCGACTGATCGTGGCAGCAACACCGCCCCAAATCCCGATGGACTTGACCGGGGCAATCGTCGCGTGTTCCTTTCCGCTTGACGAGACCACGGCGAGGCAATTGCCGACCCGTGGTGCCGTCGGTGTCCTGGCCGCGGGGATCGTTCCCGGTGCGGTGTCCCGTCTTGGATGGGATGACGTGCTGTGGCCGCTGACGCGCCCGCGTTTTGGCTCACCCGCGTATGATCCGGCGCCACCCCTGACGATTGTCTTGCTATCGGTCGGTGAGGACGCGTGTCCGGCCCAGATCTGGGAGCGCGTCGCGTCCTTGAACGGAAGACCGGTTTCGCTGCTTGGGTATGAACCGGGTTCGGCTCCGGAGTTGCTTGCCACACTGGATGGACCCTCGGGTGGAATGCCTCCTCCCGTGACTGTTGGAGGCATCTCGACGGCCAGGGTCCGGAACGGTCCGGGTGCAGGCCGTGTGGTCCGGGTGACGGGAGTGCTTCCGTACCTCGTGCAGTTGCCATCCGAGGTAGAGGTCTTCGCGACGAGCATCGAGATCGATGGCATCGGGTCACGCCCGGTTGTTGCAAGCCGCCACCTTCAAGCGCTCATCTCCGAGCCGTGATCATTGCTCGATGGCAGTGGGCAAAAGCGAAGCGCAGATAAACCTCGGGGCGATGGGGTGGGATAGCACGCGCAGTCGAACATGGTTGTCGTGCATCGGTTGCAATGCAGCCAGGGTCATCAGGGGATCGAAGAGGATGTCAGGTCACCTGATGCGTGCTGGAGCATGCTCATGTGGACAGTGCGTGCCAGGATTGCCATCCAGACCACGCTAAGGGTGCACGCCTCAAGGGCGCTGTTCGCAAGTTCCATCGGTCCTCCACCAATGACCGGATGACGCCCGACGAAGCTCAGGCTCCACCCGACGACGAGCGCAACGGCCAGACCGAACCGCAATGCAGGTTCTGCCTTTTCGAACATCATGGCCAATTCCTGACCGGTTTCATGACGCCGTTTCTGTCGGTCATAAGAGCGCGTCCGGGTGACTGGTGTCTGTGGCTGCTGACGATTGATGGGTGCGCTGTGTACCCGGACCCGTTTGGTCCCACTGGGTGATCCTTCCCTCACGGCCACTATCCGGTTGAGCGGTGAACGAGGAGCAGGTGTCGCGGTAGTCGTGTTCATGGCCGGTCTGTCCTTGGTGAGATTTCGTCGTGTGATCGTCGTGACGTACAGGGCGTCATGAGTAGAACGTGAGTTCTAGGGATGCGCTGCACAAGGCTGAATCTCCGGTTCTGGGGACGTCGTCGCGGTCAGTTTCGTCTGGATCGGTCGCCAGCGGTCTGCGGAACCTGGCCGGTGACCCGTCGCGAGGTGGTTCCACCCGCCCGGAGGGGGTCCGGGC
>SHXX01000091.1 GCA_009693165.1 Chloroflexota bacterium | reverse complement strand
CGGGTACGGTGGCCGGCCGGTGGTCCCCGCCGGGGCGAAGGGCGCAATCCGGGCGACGAGGGCGTCCCACGGGACGACGGCGAGCATCTCCTGGAGGAAGGCCTGCCGGCGCGTGCGCTTGGTGGATCGTTCGAAACCGTTCGCGAGGCTCAACTGGTTCATGCCACCATGATTCCCGGTCAGGCCCCGCCGCCGCTACCTTTTGCAGTCAATCCCTAAGCGGTGCCAGTGCTATGCTCCTGCCCGGTTGCTGCCGGGGCGTTTCAGGACGCTCCCGTGAGCGCAGCGCAGCATGGATCAGGTGTCGCGGGGTGGGGCTCTGATGACGTCATTCCTAGTGCGCGCTCAGGTGAGGAGACATTGGCCATGGCAAAGATCGTGCGGCTCGGTGTTGCGGGCGCAGGAAGCATTTCTGTCCGGGGCATCCTGCCCCACCTCGCCCTTGCGGATGTCCAGGACCGTGTCCGCCTCCAGGCGGTATGCGATCCGGTTCCCGGTCGCGCCGCGGCCGCGGCTGAGAAGTGGCGCATCACCCAGCATTTCACGAGTTACGAGGAGATGCTTGCGCATGGCGACATCGATGCCGTGACGATCGCATCGCCGATCGGAGCGCATTACGAACAGGGACGCCAAGCCCTCGCAGCCGGCAAGCACCTCCACTTCAACAAGACCATGACGACCACGGTGGATGAGGCTGACGACCTCATCGAGACCGCGCGTGCAAAGAACCTGCGCATCGTTGCGTCACCGGGCGAGATGTTGCGTCCGCATAACCAGCGCATCCGCGAACTTATCCAGGAAGGTGCCCTTGGCACCCTCGCATGGGCCGCATGCGGAGCGGCGTTCGGGACCTATCACGAGAACGAGAAGGTCCGGCAAGGCACCGATGTGCTTTCCAACATCGATCCGTCGTGGTACTACCGCAAGCCCGGTGGCGGACCCCTGTACGACATGACGGTCTATGCCCTTCACGGCCTCACCGGTGTCCTCGGGTCGGCGAAGCGGGTTACGGCGATGAGTGGCACCCGTATCCCCACCCGCGAGTTCCGCGGCCAGCAAGTCGCCTGCGATGCCGACGACAACACCCTGATCTCGATCGACTTCGGGAACGCAATCTTTGCGCTGGCGTACGGCACTGCCGCCGGGCGCGTGACCGAGGGGTTCATGGGCAGTTACTTCGGAACGGGTGGCACGATCACCGGCCTGACCATGAACGGGGCCCCGTTCGACTATCCGGGACGTGACATCGCCGACTCCTACGGCCCTTCGGGACGGCAGTACATCCTGCCCCATGTCACCGAACCGCATCGTGGCATTGGTGAGGAACATGTCTACGAGGACATCATGCAGCTGGTTGACTGGATCAACCAGGGCAAGCCGTCCATCGTCACCGCCGAACACGCGCGTCACGTGATCGAGATCATCGAGGCAGCCTATCGCGCCGCCGCGACTGGCCAGACCCAGGACCTGCGCACCACCTTCTAGACCAATAGGCCGGACCGTATTTGGCCCCCGTCGCCTGTTCCGACGGGTGGGGGGGCCACTTGCCAACAGATTGGCTTGCCACTAACGGCAGTTGACGCGGTTCGGGTCGCGTACGTAGTCCCACCAGTTGTTCGAGACGCCTCTCGTCTCGCCACCGGCGTGCGGGAGATGTCGGAACCACCAGAGGTGGTGTTCGCACATGTCGCCCCCGCCCCAGTCCGCACACGTGACACGCCTCAACGGGGCGTCAAGGACCGGGAAGGTCAGCCACGAATCGCACTCGCTCATGACCGGCCGCCGGTTGCCCCAATCGTAATCGTGCGTGCTGTTCGGCGCGAAGTGCACATTGCCAAGTGCCGCCCGCCCGGGGACAATTTGTTCATAGTTCGTGAACCGCTCCCAGAGGTTGGCGTCGCCCTTAACGCCTCGGTACACCTCGGACAACATTGATTCGGTCCGGTGACCGAGGTTCTCAAGCATGCACCCGACTTCGCGTTCGTAGTTGAAGCCCATCACCACGAACCGCCGGGATGCCTGCACCCCCCGCAGACGCGGGCCGGGCACGTGGCCCGGGGAATTGCACCAGAATGCACCGGGACCGACCATGTGCGACTCGTAGAAACCCGAGTACGGTGGCGCCATGATCCACAGTTCGTCGATGTCGCCGTCATTGACCCGGGTGATTACATCATGGCCGGCCAGGATGGCGTCATAATCCGCTTCATCTGGAGTATGGAACCCTGTGCGGCTCTCCCAACAGTCAAGGAATTCGCGCAGGGTGTAGCGGTAGCCGTCGCGGTGAGCGGGAAAGCCATCGATTGTCGCGTGGGCGACGATGTCGTAGCGGAGATTGCCATGGCTGCACTCAGCGACGTCATCTGCATACGCCTCTACCAGCTGGTGCGGGTCGTACCACCCCAGGTGGGAGGCGAGGCGGGTCGCGGAAGAGGCGTCTACCGTAGGGTCGTAGGTGACGACGAGGACACGCAGGGCCCGACCGGGTGTGACGATTGGACGGCCACGCCCCGGAAGGGTCGCATCGGCTCTGGTTGCAATGGCAGGGATTCCTCCGGCCAACCACTGCCTCATCCCACCGATGATCCGTTGCATACCGTTGATCACGGTCGTCACCTCGTTTCCGGCGGTCGCCGGTCTCCGCCAATCCGACGAACTCTGGTCCTATACGCATCACAAGGGATTGACGGCCCGTTCATAATGGGGATACGATGGGAAGGATGCCACGGATGACCATGACCCCGTCTTCGGATGCGTCAGAGCAGGGTTTCTCGCGCGCGGCCCTCATCCCGTTGGCGCTCAGCCTTTGCGGATTGAGTTGCGGCGTGCTTTCCATCCTTGCGAGCAATGCGAGTGACTACCTGTTCGCAACGACGCTGATCCTCGTGGCGGTATTCTTCGACGGCCTTGATGGCGCCGCTGCCCGCGCCCTTCACGTCGAAGGGCCCTTCGGTGAGATGCTCGACTCCCTGTGCGACGTGATCGGGTTCGTCGTCGCACCGGCTTTCCTGGCGTATCAAGCCGATCTCCGAAACTTCGGACCCGTGGGGACCGCCACAACGATCGCATTCGTTGCGTGCGGTGCTGTCCGCCTCGCTCGGTTCCCCCTCATGAAGACCAAGGGGTATTTCCTTGGCCTGCCGACCCCGATGGCCGGTTCGTGCCTGGCGCTTCTCAGCGTCTACGCACCTGAACTCCCCCCAGGCTTGATTGTGATTGCCGCGAGTGGATTGGCGGTCCTGATGGTTACGACCATCCGTTTCCCCAAGTTCAACACGGCCTTGAAGTTCCTCCCGTCGCCCTTGCGCTGGGTCTTCGCAGTGGTCCTGATCCCCGGGTTGCTGGTGATCGAGCCGAAGGCACTCCTGGGCATCTGCTGCATCTATCTCCTTTCGGGCCCGGCCATTGAACTCAGGATGCAGCGCGCGGGAACGTCCGACTAGTGACGACGCGTCCCACGGCCACGTCCCGCCACGAGAGTGCGGTTCGTGAAGGCATCCCATTCGTTGTGGCAGCCACCATCATCGCGATCGTCGCCGCGACATGGCGCCGGTGGGCTGGTTGGGTAGGCTTGGCGTTCACCGTCTGGGTGGCGTGGTTTTTCCGCGATCCGGACCGGGATTGCCCGGCCGTTGAAGGCACCCTCTACAGTCCGGCGGATGGCTTGGTCACCGCTGTCGACGAGGTTGACAGTTCCTGGCACCTGACCGGTCGTGCCACCCGGGTCGTGATCTTCCTGTCCCCACTCGATGTCCACGTCAACCGCGCACCCGTCGATGCAGATCTGGTGGCCCGCCGCCAGGAACCCGGTCGTGCCCTTCCGGCCTTCCTTGTCGCCGGCGCCGGTGAGAACGCCCGGCAACTCCTCGGGTTCAACGCCCGCATACCGCAATCCGCGCAGGGTCATGACCGTAGTGTCCCGATCGTGGTCGTTCAGATCGTAGGGTTCCTGGTCCGGCGCATCGTGACCTGGCGGTGGCCCGGTGAAGCGGTGCGCGCAGGCGACCGTCTCGGCATGTTGCGGTTCGGGTCGCGCACCGACTTGCTAGCTCCCGCGGGGACCGTCGAGGTCCTCGTTCGGCCCGGCAACCGGGTCGTCGGAGGGGTCACCCCGGTCGCGCGGTTCATCCGGCACTAGCATCCGGTCGTAGAATGCACCGGGATGACTTCCGTGATCGGTGCCGTGTCTGCTCCAGTGCAAGCTGGGCTAGTCGGGCAGGGCACAAGTCCGCAGGTTCCTGACCCGAACCCGGTCTATCACGGACGCGCGTGGTGGCGAAATGCCGGTGGGATGGCGACGGTCGTCTTCATCGCGTTCTTCGGCTTCAACTTCGTCATTCCCCTGCTTCCACTCTACGCCCAGTTCCTGGGCGTGACCGATGTCGGCGAGACCGCGCTTCTCGGCGGTGTCCTGTTTGCGATCACCCCACTACTGTCGGCGTTCTCGTCGCCGCTGTGGGGGATCATTGCGGACCGGTACGGCCGGAAGCGGATGGTGCAACGGGCGTTGGCGGTGAGTGTGGTGGCCTACACCCTGATGGCCATTGCGACCTCAATCTGGCACGTGGTGATCCTTCGGGCCGCGATTGGCATCTTCGGTGGCTTCTACTCGATGACGCTTGCCTATCTGGTGACGGTCACGCCTCCGGCGCGCGCCAGCATTGCGATTGCGTTGCTTCAGGCGGCCCAGATCCTCGGCACGATTGCCGGGCCGGTCTTGGCGGGTTTCATCGCCGACCACTACGGCTTGCGAGCGTCATTCTTTACCGGGGCTGGCGTCGTCGCTCTCGGGTTCAGCCTGTTGCTGGTATTGGCTGACGATGACCGGGTCGTTGGCGCACCGGGGGCGGGTCCGTCTCCCAACAGGCGTGCTATGGGACTGAACCCCCCGTTGGTAGGCGGGTTCCTCCTCCGCATTTGGCGGGGCACGCAAGATGGGATTGGCGACCTCCGCCTGGCGACTGCGTTGCCCGGGTTCGGATCAATCCTTGGCGCGCTGTTCCTTACCCAGATGGTCGATCGCTCGTATGGACCAATGCTGCCGTTGTTTGTCGCCCATCTCGGCACGCCCGACAACCAAGTAGCTTCCTTCTCCGGGTTGGTTGTCTCGCTTGGCGCGGCGGCGATGGGCGTCTCGGCCGGACTTGGTGGCGTTGTGGCATCCCGGTGGCGGGTCCACCCGCTTCTCGTGGCATCACTCGTCGCTGGGGTCTGCCTGTGCGCACCGATGGCACTTGTCGAGACGCCGATGCAGTTCCTGATCCTGCGCGTCCTGACCGGGCTGTTCGCGGGCGGGAGCGTGACCCTGATCATGAGCCTCGCGAACACCCGGATACCGTCAGCGTCCAAGGGGACGGCATTCGGGGTCATCTCAAGTGCGACGCTGCTTGGAACTGCCATCAGCCCGCTCATCACCGGCGCGCTGGCCGGGTTTGACTTGCGTCTGGTCTTCGGCCTGAATAGCCTGCTGTATCTCGTCGCACTGGTCTGGGTGCTTCGTCGCCCGCACGGGGGGGCACGAGCCGCGGTGAGCGTCGCTGGTTCCGGGCTAGTTGAACCAACCGAATGAAAGGCCATCACGTGACCGGAACCGTCGTTCTCGAGAGTTCGCTCACCCCGGGCGCCCGGTTGTTGCCGGTGGCGCTTGACGCCGTCCGCCTCCGGGGTGGCTTCTGGGAAGCCCGGCTTGATCTGGTGCGTCAGGTCACCCTTCGGCAGCAGCATGACCAGCTTGAGGCCACTGGGCGCATTGCGAACTTCCACCGGGCGTCCGGTGCGATCGGCGGGGACTTCAACGGCCGCTACTACAATGATTCGGATGTGTACAAATGGGTAGAGGCAGCGTCATTTTCGCTAGCGACGCATACCGACCCTGAACTGGAGCACCGGTTGGAATCGGTTGTTTCGGCGATTGCGAGTGCCCAGCAGCCCGACGGGTACCTCAACACGTATTTCATGTTCGACCTTGCATCTGACCGGTGGGCTGATCTCACCAACAAGCATGAGATGTACTGCGCCGGTCACCTGATCCAGGCGGCTATCGCCCATCATCGTGCCACTGGAAGGCGCACCCTCCTGGAGGTTGCGATCCGGTTGGCCGACCACATTTGCGCAACTTTCGGCCCGACCGGACGACGTGGAACCGATGGTCACCAGGAAATCGAACTCGCGCTGGTCGAACTGTTCCGGGAGACTCGCGACCGTCGTTACCTCGACGAAGCAGTCTTCCTGCTGGAGATGCGTGGCCAGCAGCCACCCGTCGTCGGCGGATCGCCCTACCATCAGGATCACCTTCCAGTCCGGGAACAGGCCGAAGCCGTCGGCCATGCGGTCCGTCTCACGTACCTCGCCTGCGCCCTTGCCGACGTCGCGATGGAGACCGGTGACAAGGGATTTGGCGTCGCTGCCCGCGCGCTTTGGGCGAGTGCATTCGAACGCAAGGCATACGTGACTGGTGGCCTCGGGGCACGGTGGCAGGGCGAGGCGTTCGGCGAGGATTACGAACTTCCGAATGACACGGCGTACGCCGAGACGTGTGCGGCTATTGGCGGATTCATGTGGTCGTGGCGACTCCTCATCGAGACCGGTGAGGCGCGGTTCGCCGAGGCCATGGAGACGGCACTCTACAACGGCATCCTGTCCGGCTTGTCCCTCGATGGCGAGGCGTACTTCTACCAGAACCCGCTTGCAGATCGAGGCCGGCACCGGCGGCAGCCGTGGTTTGGCACGGCGTGTTGCCCACCGAATATCGCCCGCCTGCTGATGAGCCTGCCCGGCTATCTCGCGTCAGTCGCGGATCGTGCACTGCATCTCCATACGTATGCATCCGCACTGGTTGATGTGACGGTTCCGGGTGCGGGGAGGCTGCAGTGTGCGGTTGAGACCGCATATCCGTGGGATGG
>SHXX01000014.1 GCA_009693165.1 Chloroflexota bacterium | reverse complement strand
GGCGCAATCCGGGCGACGAGGGCGTCCCACGGGACGACGGCGAGCATCTCCGCGAGGAAGGCCTGCCGGCGCGTGCGCTTGGTGGATCGTTCGAAACCGTTCGCGAGGCGCAACTGGTTCATGCCACCATGATTCCCGGTCAGGCCCCGACGCCGCTACCTTTTGCAGTCAATCCCTAAGCGTCGCTGAGGTTCACTTGGTCCACGCGTTGGGGCGGCTGGAAGCGACTTCTTGCCGCTCAACGCGTTCAACCGAGGTTTCAAAGCGCCTGAGGGTGGCGCGACGTGTTCGCACCTGTTGGCGCAGGATGCTGTAGGATCGCAACGCCCGATCACCACCCGTTAGTCCAGAACCGCGCGACGGGTTCGGTCGCGTCCGTCGCCTCGGAATCGAAGCGCAGATGCACCAGGGCCCGTCGTGGTGGGGATGAGGCAAAGCCAAGGAGAACTTCAGTGAAGATCACCGATATCAAGACCTTCCTCGTTGATGCGACACCTGAAGGCGGTTGGGGTGGCGGTGGCCGGAACTGGCTCTTTGTCAAGGTGGAGACTGACGAGGGTCTTGTTGGTTGGGGTGAGGCATCGGGCTGGCCCAAGGTGATTGAGACGGCGGTGCAGGATCTCAAGACCATCCTGATTGGGTTGGACCCTACCCGGATTGAGCTGATATGGCAGAAGATGATGCTCGGTATGATGGGTCACGGCATGACGGGTGTCGTCGGTGCGGGTGCAATGACGGGCATCGAGGTCGCACTCTGGGACATCCTTGGCAAGAAGCTGAACGCCCCGGTGGTCGATCTGCTGGGTGGCATGTGCCGCGAACGGGTGCGGGTGTACGCCCACGCCAGTGAGCCAGAGCACGCCCAGAAGCTTGTTTCAGAGGGCTACACTGCGCTGAAGGCCGGGGGTCTCCGCCATCCGATCCGCACGATCAAGCGGCTCCGTGACGCGCTTTCCCCGGACATCGACCTCTGCATCGACGTGCACGGGCCACCATGGCTCACATCACCCGAGGCAATCCGGATTGGGAACGAACTCGAGGAGTTCGACCTCATGTTCTATGAGGACCCGATTCCCCCGGAAAACATGGATGCCCTGAAGAAGGTGTCTGACGCGCTGAGCATCCCGGTGGCCGCCGGAGAACGGTCGAGCACCATCTACGGCTGCCGTGAACTCGTGGAGCGTGAGATCGTGGATGTGCTTCAGCCGGACATGGGCCGGGTCGGTGGCATCTCGCAGATGAAGAAGATTTCGGCGCAGGCCGAAGCGCACCACATCATGATGGCACCTCACGACGGTTCGAATGGCCCGCTGTGCGAAGCGGCTGCAGTGCACGTCATGGCGAGTATTCCCAACTTCATCATCCTGGAACATCGTGCGAACGACGTTCCGTGGAGATATGAGATGTGCACCGAACTGCCGGTGATCAATGGTTTCATTGACGTTCCCCGCCGTCCGGGCCTTGGGGTAGAGATCAATGAGGCAGTGCTTCGGCGGCATCCTGGTGTCTCGAATGTTGCGGTGATCACACCGTCGAACCTTGAGCGGATGTACGTGGAACCTCGGGCGCACCGGCGCGCACTCTTCGCGCGTGACTGACACGTGTTCGGTTTCAAGGTCGAAGCCCTATTGGACAGCCCGCCCTTGACCCCGGCGCCGATGGGAACCATGCGCTCGCTCCATCGATACCGTGAAACGGTGTGGCTCGCTTCGAGCGGTGCGGCCGGAGAGGGGTTCTACACCTTTCTCCGGTACATGATCCGGTTCGTGCGCCTGCTTGTGCTGCTCGCGGTCTGGCAGGTGGTGTTCGATTCACGGGACCTTGCCGGCGTGGCAGTCCTCGGGACGGTCCAGACCTACACGCTCGTGGCGGGTGCGTTCGGCACGTTCCTAGATGCACGTACCGACTTGGGTGAGGCAATCTGGGATGGACGGATTGCCACCTGGTTTGTGGCCCCGGTGCCGGTCTTAGGCCACGCGATCGCGGTGATGATCGGCAGGTGGGTTCCCGTGTTTGGTGGGTTCACGGTGCCCGTCCTCCTCGCTGCACCATTGCTTGGGGTGGATGCACGACCCGCATCGCTGTTAGCGGGAATGCTATTCGTGCCATCACTCGCCTGCTCCGTCTCGATCGGACTGGCCGCTGACCTGCTCCTGGCGTCGCTGATGGTCGCTACAGGATGGAGTGTGTGGGACATGCAACGCCTACGGACGGCGTTCGGAACCTTGCTGACTGGCGCGGTCATTCCGCTTGCGTTTTTCCCGTGGGGGCTCGGGGGCGCTCTGGCATGGACGCCGTTGGCTGCGATGGCGTCGGCACCCCTGCAGATCTATACCGGGGATGGGAATGCTTGGAACCTGGTCGCCGGTCAGATTGTATGGGTGGTGCTGATGGGCGGTGCGTCTCTCGCCATCTGGTCGCGAATGCGTGAACGCTTGATTGGGTATGGAGGGTGACCTTGGGAGTCGGACTTTCGCATCTCTCCCGGGTTCCGGCGCGCCTTGCCCTGGGGTTCAGGATGGACCTCGCATTCGTGCTTCGCAGTCCCGCGTTGACGATCTACTACCTCGCCATTGACGCCCTGCTCATCCCGGCGGTCGGCGGAGCGACGTTCCTCCTTGCGGAACGCCTTGCTGGGATCGGTCCATGGTCCGACTGGCAGGTGCTGTTCCTGCTTGGCTACGCCACGACCGTGGAGGGAATCCTGTCGGCGGCGTTCACGTACAACGTTTCGCACATCAGTCGCCGGATCGGCCGAGGGCAGTTCGACCATTTGCTCGTACAACCGCAGCCGCTATGGTTGACGCTTGTGACGGAGGGATTTGCTCCGATCTCGGGTGGTGCCGCGCTCGTAACCGGGATTTCAATCATGGCTTGGGCGTGGACGGGTCTTGGCCTTCCGTTGACGATCCCATGGATTGCCGCGTTCACTGTGAACTTGGTGTCGTCGGTGTGCGTGGTGCTGTCCACGATGTTTCTGTGGTCGGTGGTTGCGTTCTGGGCGCCGGTTGCCGGCGAAGAAATCAGCATGAACGTGCACGATGCGCTGGGGTCCCTCGGCACATTTCCCCTGGATGGGATCGGCGGTGCGATTGGCGTGGGTCTGGTCACGGTATTTCCCGCTGGACTGGTGGCGTGGATGCCGGTTCGTGCGTTGGTCGGCGTGACCACGGATCCGTGGGGATGCCTGCTGACACCAGCGGCGGCAGCCTTGATATTCACCATCGCGGTCCCGACATTTGCCTGTGGTCTCCGGCGTTACCGGCAGACGGGATCGTCGCGGTATTCGACGTTCGGGCATCGCCGATGATCGGTGAACCGGCCGTGGTGCTGACCGGTGTGTGGAAGTCGTACCGGCAACGTGAGAGGGGTTCTACGCCTTCGGAAGTCCTTGCACGCTTGGTACGACCACGGTTCCGCACGATCGACGCATTGCGTGGCATTGACCTCACCATCGGCCGTGGTGAGGTGGTTGCCGTGGCGGGTCCCAATGGTGCAGGCAAGAGCACGGCGGTCAAGCTCCTGTCCGGGTTGCTTGCGCCAGACCGGGGGACAGTGCGGGCGCTCGGCTGCGATCCGGTGCGTGACCGGGTGCGATACGTGGCGCGCACCGGTGTGTGCTTCGGCCAACGAACTGAACTATGGTGGGACCACCCAGTCGCATCGTCGTTCGACTGGAAGCGGGTGGTCTGGAACATTGACAGGCAGGACTATGCGCGCAGCTTGGCCGTGCTGACCGAGATGCTTGGTCTCGCGGATATCTGGAGGACCCCGGCACGCGAGTTGAGCCTTGGTCAGAAGATGCGGGCCGACCTCGCGCTTGCACTCCTGCCGGAACCCGAACTGGTCCTTCTTGATGAACCGACGCTCGGTCTGGATGTACTCGCGAAGCGCCAGGTGCTTGAGTTCTGCCGCACAATCAACGAGGCGAGGGGGGTGACGATCATTGTCACGAGCCACGATCTGACCGATCTTGAAGCACTGGCGAGCCGGATCGTGATGGTGCACAAGGGCGAAGTGGCGTTCGACGGGCCGTTCTCGGGTCTGCGCGCCACACCCGGGACCGGTCGCCGGCTTCGGCTTCGGACCGACGGCTTGAGGCCGGTTCTGTCGGGCGCGAGGTTTCTGGAAACAAGGGACGGCGCGCACGACTATTCCTACGATCCATCCGTGACGAGCCTGCCGGCCTTGCTTGCCGAGGCGGAGGCGCAAACGGCCGTGCTAGATGTGGAGACCCACCGCCCGCCAATTGATGACGTGATTGCCGGGTTGTATGAGCGGTGGCGCGCCACCTGATTGCCAGGCAGGCCCGATGCGGGAAACGGCTGCGGGTCTCTCGGTCGAAGGCCGGTAGGGGACACGGGTCGGGGTGCGCGACCCGCGCCGGGGGCATGTTGTATGTACCGTTCGCTGGAGGCGTGAAGCATGCGAACGTTGGTGGTTCTTGAGGGAGACCAGACGGGGCAGGAGTTGCTCGAAGAGGCACTGCGTGCGATGCAGCCGGATGTGACCGGCGTGCCGTTGGCGTTCGAACGGTTCAACCTCAGTCTGGACGAGCGTCGGCGGCCATCGAACGGGGTGGTCCGGGACGCGGCGAAGGCCATGCGTGATGCAGGTCTGGGACTGAAGGCAGCGACGATCGCCCCGGAGACGCGAGGTGATGTCGGCAGTCCGAACGCGATTGTCCGTGAACTGATCGACGGAAGCGTCATCCTGCGCGTCGGACGGCGCCTGCCGGGCGTCCGCACGGTTGGTGGCGCTTACACGCCGATTGCCGTTGCCCGCATGGCGACCGGAGACGCATACAACGCCCGCGAACGGCGGGAGGGTGAGGCCGGGTCATTGGATGAGGTGGCGTACCGGGAAGACCGGATCACGCGGGCCAACTGCCGGGCGGTGTCCGAGTATGCCTTCATCTACGCGGAAAAGAGTGGTTCGACCGTCTATGGCGGGCCGAAGTGGACGGTAAGTCCGGTCTATGAAGGCATGCTGAAGGAGGAGATGGACCGTTCGGCGTCGCGGTATCCGGGTGTCGCATACCAGCCGGACTTGATTGACGCGGTCTAAGCGCATCTGGTGAACCTCCATGGCGAGTCGCGGGTCATTCCCGCACTGAATCGCGATGGTGACTGCCTGAGTGACCTCGTGATGCAGATGTTCGGGACGATCGCGTCAGCAGAGGCGATGCTCTTCAGCCTCTCCCGGGATGGTGATGTGAGTGTGGCAATGGCGGAAGCGCCGCACGGAACGGCGCCGCGCCTGCGGGGAAAGAACCTGGAAACCCTCTGGCAATGCTTTTGGCGTGCGTGGGAGTTCTCGACTATGTTGGAACTGACGCCGCGACGCGAGCGGCGCAGGCGATGCGCGACGGGTGTCTGGGGGCAATCCGGGATGGTGTCCGGACGGCCGACCTCGGTGGGCATGCGCACACCGATGAGTTCACGGATGAGGTGATTTCCCGAATGCGTGCGTCGCTCGCATCGTGACGGTAAGCATCCTTGCCACATGCACTGGAGGGAGAATGTTCGCATGAAGATGGGCTCATCATCACTGCGAGACCTAGCGCGGCTCCGTGATGCGCGGTCAAACCGGGCGTCAAGTTGGGACCGTTCGGGCGGAAATGACGACCGACTGCATATCGCTCCGGGCCAGACGGCTACGCTCATGGAACACGAGGGTGCCGGATGCGTGACCCACATCTGGACAACCATCGCTTGCAAGGATCCACTGCATTTGCGGAAGCTTGTCCTCCGCATGTACTGGGATGGGTCAGAGACCCCGAACGTGGAGGCGCCGGTCGGTGACTTCTTCGGGCTCGGTCACAGCCAACGTGCCTACTTCGTCAGCCTGCCCCTGCAGTTCTTCGACCGTGCGCTGAATTGCTGGTTTCCGATGCCGTTTGCCCGGCATGCCCGGATAACCGTGACGAACGAATCTGAGGAAACGGCGATCTACTACTACTACGTCGATTTCGAGACCTACGATCGTCTCGATGATGCCGACCAACTGGGGCGGTTCCACTGCCAGTGGCATCGCGAGAACCCGACGACGGTGGTTGAACCGGACGGGTGGGGAGACCGGAACGGACAGCGCGAGAGGCGCAACTTCACTGGCAAAGACAACTACGTGGTGCTTGATGCAGTTGGCCGTGGCCACTACGTGGGGTGTCACATCGACGTTGACCTACCAACCCCTGGGTGGTGGGGCGAGGGCGACGACATGTTCTTCATTGACGGCGAGCCGTGGCCACCCCGCCTTCATGGAACGGGCACCGAGGACTACTTCTGTGGCGCCTGGAATTACAACAACCTGAACCAGACATTCGCCACTCCGTACTATGGGTATCATTTCAAGACGAACGCTGATTACACCGGCAAGCATTCCCAGTATAGATTTCATATCGAAGATCCCATCCACTTCACGAAGAGTTTGCTGTTCAGCATTGAACACGGTCATGCGAACGACAAGGAGGGGGATTGGTCATCGACGGCCTACTGGTACCAGACCTTGCCGCACAAGCCGTTTCCAGTATTCGCTGCAGTCGATCAGAGGCTTCCGCACCGATGGGGTGGCATCGAACGCTGGTAGGTGCAGGTGTCCTCGCGCCTTCGAATTGTGTTGGCGGGTGACTTCCCGATTTTCTTTCAGATCAGCGCATGACCGCCACGACGGTATCGGTCGCTTCTGAGTGGTACGGTCACGGTATCAGGCCCGTGCGCGTCGCGTTCGGGCCACATTTCGGGGGCCTTTCGCATGTCAATCACGCCCGATGCCGTCTTTCAGTTTGGCAGCACCGCCGTCGCCGTCGTGCCATTGCCGCTCATCGATGCGCCAACACCGACCATGCTCGTGTCGGCAAACAACTGGCTGGTCCCGGAACCTGGGAGTTTGGCCAGCGTGATCTTGACCCGCGCCGGAGACGAGTACGCAACGGACCTGCGTGCGGCGGTCGCTCAGGCTGAGGAAGAGGGGATACCACCGGGTGCGGCGGTTCCGATCCGCGGATACGGGTTGGCGGACGAGGTTGCCCGGCAGGCGGTAATCAACGTGGTCACCACGGTCTATCCAGTCCGCGGCAGTTTTGAGAACCGGATCCCGGCCTCACCGCAGACGGTGTACGCGGCGGTCAGGAACGGCTTGGCAGTAGTGGCCTCGGTAGGCGCCCCAGGCACATCGCTCTCACTTATAGGGGTACGCCCGGGCTACGGGAGTGAGGCCCCGCCAGTCATGGCTGCCGCACTGGCCCGCGCCCTGTTCGATCACCTTACGTCTGGCGTCAAACTCGACGGCGTCCTGATTTGCGAATCGGACCCCTCGCGTCGTGCGCTTGCATGCGAGGCCCTTGCGGCTGTTGAACGCGCCAGTCGTGAACAGCCGGAGACTGAGAGCAACACGACCGATGACGATGCTGCAGAGGCGGTGACTACGGCGGATCATGGGTCCGAGACCTCCCCGGCCATCCTTTGGTTGTCACGCGCACAAGTCGAAGAATCAGAGGAACTCTATGGGTGGCCCTTGCCCGAATGGCTGCCCGTGGTTGCGCCAAACGACCCGGGCAAGGGACTTGGCCTGCCATTGAGTGCGATTCAAGCGGTCACGATTCTGAACGCTTCGGCGCCGGCGCCCGTCCCAGGCACGGCCCTGCCGGATGGTGTGGTGTGGAACCCGGCAGGTGCATCTCGTTTCCTTCAATTCGGGTGTGGGTGGCTCACGAGTGCCATCGAGGAAGCAAAGTCCGAGGGAAACATTTCCGTCGCCCTTGGGATGGTGCATTTGCTCATCCAGGTTGCGAGGCAGTGGCATGAGACTGAGCCTCTGGGACTTCAGCCACTGGTGCAGTTGGCGACGGGGTGGTTCGAGGCGTCTGAAGTCTCCAGGTCAATCGACCCGGTTCAGGCTGTTGGGTCTGCCTACCGAGGGGTACCGTTCGCAAGGGCGGCGGCGACGGTTGATCCGGACAATCCGCATGCTTGCCTCATCCTGGGCCGGTATGCCGTGTTCTTCAATCAGGCTGAGGCGGCACGGGCCTCGCTGGGAAGGGTGCTTGAACTCGCGCCCGGTTCCCCACAGGCCGACCTCGCGTCACTCCTGCTCGAATCGTTGACGATGGTCCGACCGACCGAGTAGCACGGCTTTTCGGTGTGCCATCGAGACCCAACGGCTTCCGTAGCGCAGGCGTGCAAGCGGTACTGGAAGTCCAGTAGCGGTGATACCCAAGAGTTCCGTGCGAAAACCGTTCCGTTTCGTACTGCGCTCTCCCGTTTTCTATCGGACTTGAGTGCTAGGGTTGAAGGGTGGGCGGTGGTGGTGCGTTCCCGGTTTCTCGATTTCGGAGGCCATTGGATGGATGGTTCGATTGCCCCTCGATTGAATGATGGTCTGCATACCCCATGACAGCATCAACGCCCGACCGTTCGCCATTCGCGCGCTGGGGCCGTGCCATGGATAGGCACCGTCGCCCTGTCCTGTGGCTCTGGTTGGCGTCGATGGTGTTGCTTCTTCCGTTGCTCCCACTGCTGCCGTCCCGGCTCAGGACAGGCGGTTTCGACGACGCATCGCTTCCATCTTCGCAGGCTCAGGCGTCGCTCCGAGATGATCTGGGGTTTCCAACGAATACGGCTGCCGTGTTTTTCCGGATCACATCCGGGCAGGCGTACGTGGAACCCGGGGCAAGACGGACAATCGGCGATGCAATCGCCCGGGTCAGTGCGGTCTCGGGTGTTCGGCAAGTGATCAGTCCGGAACTGAATAGCCGACAGGTTGGCCAGTCAGGCAAGACGGTCTACGCGTTGGTCACACTCGACACGCAGGCAGCGTCGGGCGGCGCGCAACTCGTGGATCTTGAACGAGCCTCCCAAGTGGTGGGAAAGGACGGGATTGCGGTCGAGTCACTGGTGGTCAGCGCCGACTCTTTTTTCAGGGATCTGCAGGATGCGACGACTAATGACCTGCAACGGGCCGAGCTTGTAACCCTTCCAATCGCCGCCCTCACGCTGTTGCTCGTCTTCGGGTCGGTTGTGGCGGCGTCCCTACCAGTCATCGCCGGTGCTGCCACGACCGTTCTTGGCCTTGGTGGAATCTTTGCCCTGAGCTTCCCGGCCGACATGTCGGTATTCACGCTCAACCTCTCGAGCATGCTGGCACTGGGGCTCGGGACCGATTACGCACTTTTTTTGGTCAGTCGGTTTCGTGAGGAACTGGATCGCGGCGCGACGTCAAGTCAGGCGGTCGAACGTGCGGTTGCAACTGCCGGACGTGCAGTCTTCTTTTCGGCCGGGATGGTGCTTGCGGGCCTCGCGGGGCTTGTGAGTTTCCACATAGCATTCCTGAGATCCCTCGGGTTTGCCGGCCTCGCCGCGGTCGCCGCTGCCGTTCTCGTGTCCATGACCTTGCTTCCGGCGCTGTTGGCTGTACTCGGGCAGCGCATAGATTCCTGGCGAATATGGGGGAGGGACGCGCATCCGGAAGACGGCGCGGACGGTTTCTGGGCACGTGTGGCGGGACTGGTTCTCAAGCGTCCCTGGCCGGTCCTTTTTGTGTCACTTGCAGTCCTGTTAGGCGCCGCCGTTCCATTTCTTTCAGCGCGACTTTCGACCCCAGATGCGCGCATCCTTCCGGAGGACTCGGTCTCGCGTCGTGCAGCAAATCTCATGGCTCAGGAGTTCGATGCGGGAGGCGCGGCGCCACTCCTGGTCGTGGCACACGCTCCGGGCACGGTCACTGATCCAAGCCAACTGTCGGTCCTGACCGATCTCACGCGTGCACTTCAGGCCGACCCTCGGGTCGCGAGGGTTGACAGTCTGGTGTCTCTGGACCCGCGCCTCACGCGTGCCCAGTACGAGCTGCTCTATGCGCGGCCGGAACTCAGCCCTGACCAGTGGGCGCGCGGGCTTGCCAATGCGATTGCGCGGGGCAACACGACCCTGTTGCAAGTGGTTCCGGCGCGCGACCCGCTTGGGCCGGAGATAGTTGCTCTGGTTGATTCGTTGCGGCTGACGTCTCCAGCGCCGGGTTGGCGCCTTGAGGTTGCAGGGGTGAGCGCCTCGGCGATCGATCTCACCCGCTCGCTTTACGGTGGGTTCCCATATGTGGTGGCCCTCATTCTCGCGACGACATACGGTCTGCTGTTCCTGACGTTTCGGTCGCTTCTGTTGCCATTGAAGGCAGTCCTCATGAACCTGCTCTCGCTAGGTGCCAGCTACGGTGCGCTTGTCGCAGTTTTCCAGATGGGACTGCTAGCTGGACTTCCAGCACCATTCACCTTCCCGGAGATGGGCTACGTCGAGGCGACACTGCCAATCCTCTTGTTCTGCACATTGTTCGGGCTGTCGATGGACTACGAGGTCTTTCTCCTCAGCCGGGTCCGCGAGGAGTATCTCTCGACAGGGGACAACTCACGAAGCGTGACAGTTGGATTGCAGGCAAGTGGACGGGTTATCACTGGCGCGGCCGCGATCGTTATCGCGGTATCCGGATCATTCTCGCTCGCGGCAGATGTTGTGCAGATCAAGGCGCTCGGGCTTGGTATCGCCCTCGCTGTCCTCGTCGACGCGACCTTGGTACGAGCCTTGTTGGTTCCAGCCACACTACATCTGTTAGGAGCGTGGAACTGGTGGCTGCCATCCTGGCTCGCCCGGTTCTTCGGGCCAACTGCCGAGATCTCGTCCGCGTACACAATGCCGGGTGATCTGGTGGCCAAAGCATCGCCCGAAGTTGATCGTGGAATTCCTGACCAAGCCCCATCCCCGGCGGGAACGGTTCGGTGATGCCCCGGCGAGGTCGTACGAGACGGTCGCTGGCCCTGTTGGCGGGGACCGCACTGATTGGTGCCGGGTGCAACGTGCCGGGCAGCGGCAATTCTTCTGCGGTGCCGACGATTGCGGTGCCGCGTGCTCAGGACCCTCCGGTTAGGGGGTTGCCTCCTGTCAGATTCCCTCAGGATGAAGGCCCCCACGATGTCCTTTCCGAGTGGTGGTATTACACAGGGCATCTTTACGCACCGGCGAAAGATTTTCCAAGGGCATCAGGCGCTGAACCGCAGGCTTTGAGGCTGCCTGACGAGGGTGGCGATGATGGCCCGAATGCGGATGAGCGCGAATTCGGGTTCGAGTTTGTGATCTTCCGCGGGGTTCGTGGTGATCGGCCCCCCGGGTACGCGTCGCATTTTGCCTTGACCGACGTCGACGGCGGAGGATTTGCGTACGACCAACGGGTTGAGATAGCCCTTTCCGAGACTGCGCTGCCCGCCACGAGTACGGTTGCGCTCGCCGATTCCGACCCACGCCCACCGGCGTCGGCGATCACGCTGGCGAACATGCCTGCGTTGTCGTTTGCCCCGACTGATCGACCCGGCGGGATTGTGTCGCGCGGTCCGGCGGGAGGTGGCTTCGACCTTTCCCTTGGTGGCTGGAGGATGCGGGGTGTTGATGGGCGGGACCGCTTGTGGGCGGCGGGACCGGGATACCGGATTGACCTCGAATTGTCGGGGCAACAGCCTCCGGCGCTCCATGATGGCGACCCGCCTGGCAAGCCGGGTCTCATTGATTTCGGCCCGGCCGGTTATTCGTATTACTACTCGCGCACTCGAATGGCAATCACGGGGGAACTCGGCTTTGGTTCGGCGACGTCAAAGGTCCGCGGTACTGGCTGGATGGACCACCAGTGGGGAGATTTCCTTGTACTTGGCGGGGGTGGATGGGACTGGTTCTCAGCGCACCTCGCAGACGGACGCGACTTGACAATATCGACAGTCCGTGATGACACCGGCAAGGTCGTCCTGAGCTACGGGACAATCGTGCTTGGTGACGGTACGGCAGTCCACGTGGGGCCCGATGCGTTTTCGGTGAAGGGTACTGACACGTGGAAGAGTGGACGTACGGGTTTCACGTACCCGACATCTTGGAGGGTGGTTGTGCCCGCACATGGCATCGACCACGAATGGACCGCGCTCGTTCGTGACCAGGAGTTGGTTACGACTGCCAGTACGGGGGTCACGTACTGGGAAGGTACCGTCAGGCTCCGCGATACCTCGACCAGCCGCTACGCCGGACGCGGATATGTGGAATTGACGGGATTCTCAAAGTAGGGATCACCCTGCTCAAACGGAACCCGCGGCTCGATAGGCTCGAATCGTTGCGCTTAGGGAAGTCGGGCGCTCACGCGAACGGCAGAACCCACCTAGCGATTGCCTCGGCAACACCATCCTCAGAATTGGAGTGGGTGATCGCCTTTGCGACGGATTTGAGGCGATCAGTTGCCTGACCCATCGCAATGCCGAACCCGACATCACGGATCATCTCGAAGTCATTCATCTCGTCGCCTATTGCAACGCAGGCGCTAAGGTCGGTGCCGAACCCGGCAGCAAAGGTCGCGAGCCCGTGAGATTTGTTGACGCCTAGGGGACGAACGCCCGCGACATGGTTCGGATCGTCCGGCGACAGCCAATCAGCCGACCAGAAGACGTCAAACTCCGGGACACTGCCCGCTAGCCGAACGAGCTCTTCATGGGCGTTTCGCGTCGTCTGGTAATCGCCGCACGCGCCGAGCCACCCAGTGCGGATCGCGACGCGGGACAGCATCTCTGGGCCAACGGGGACGATGTCGTCGATTCGCATCCACGCATGGGCGAACAGTTTGGCGGCGGGGTGTGCCACGTGGTCTGCCCAGGTAAACATCTTCCCGCCATCCGACGGTGCCTGTTCAACGAGAGGGGTGGCACCTACCCGGATAATCGCCTCGAGGAGACTGCCAACGTGCTCCTCCGGGATGATCCGCTCCCATCTCACTTGTTCCGTGCGCAAGTCCACTGAGGCGCCACCGTTGTTCACGATGGCCTGCGGATCGGCTTCGCCATCGCGTGGACTGGTCAGACCGATTGAGGACGCCAAGGGTCCCACACCGGTATGGAAAGCGCGTCCGGTACAGAGGACGACATGGACACCGGCCTCGCGCGCGGTTTGGATCGCTTGTTGAACCCGTGGGGATACCGTGCCATCAGGACGGATGGTGGTACCGTCGATATCCAGCGCGAGAACGCGCACCCGGTGCATCGGTCGGCTCGTTGCCACGCTCATTTGTCGAAGTATGCCTGTGAATGATCCTTTGCCGCGCTCGTGACGGGTTGAATTGGTGTCCGCTAAGGGGTCACCATGGGTGCCGTGCGACCGCAAGCCGTACAGATTTGAACGGCAAGACGCGTGGGCGGCCCCTCACTGTTGGGTGGGGTAGCGTCGTATCATGTTGGACTACATAGCCAGTGCTTCGAATGAGAGGGAGCCGTGACGGAGAACCCAGGGGGCGAACCGCTCCGCCGCACGCCGCTCTTTGATACGCATGTTTCGCTCGGTGGCCGAATGGTTCCATTCGGTGGCTGGGGGATGCCGGTTCAATACCCCGCCGGTGTGCTAGCTGAACACTATGCCGTCCGCAATGCCGTTGGCCTGTTTGACATCGGGCACATGGGTCAGGTTTATGTCTCTGGTGCTGACGCACTCGAGTACCTCCAGTGGCTCACTCCTAGTGACGTTTCGAGGCTTGAGGACGGTCAGGCACAGTACTCATTCCTGTGTGCCGAAGATGGGGGTGTCATCGACGACATCATCATCTACCGGCTTGGTCGTGACCAATTTCTCGTCATTGTCAACGCTTCCAACACCGACGTTGATTACGCGTGGATGCAAGCACACCGAGGAGACGGTGGTCGGGGAGTGGGTACTGACGGGGTCAACCTTACCCTGTTGCGGCCCGATAGGACCCTTCTCGCCTTGCAGGGGCCCCGATCGCTTGAAACCCTGCAACGTTGCTCGGATACCGACCTGTCTGGTCTCGGCTACTACCGCGTAACGAATGCGGATGTCGCGGGCGTTACGGCGCTTGTTGCGAGGACCGGGTACACGGGTGAGCGTGGCTACGAAATTGCATTTGATGAGCGACATGCGGGAGCTGTCTGGAACACGCTTTTGGAAGCCGGTTCCGGGTTCGGGATTGTGCCGTGTGGACTTGGTGCTCGTGACACCTTGAGGCTTGAAGCCTCGATGCCCTTGTATGGACACGAACTCGATCGGTCAGTGAACCCGTACGAGGCCGGTCTGGACCGTGTGATCCGGTTCGAGAAAGGTCCGTTCGTAGGTGCCGAGGCGTTGCAGGCGGTTCAATCGGCGGGGAGATCCAGGGCCTTGATCGGACTTGAACTGACCGTGCCGGGCATCGCGCGGATGGGTCATGCGATCCTCCTGCCTTCTGGTGAGGTGATTGGCGAGGTGACGAGCGGAGGGCCTTCACCAACGCTTCGAAAGTCGATAGCGATGGGCTTCGTGCCCGTGGGCCAAGCCGTAGAGGGTGCACACCTGCTCGTTGAAGTGCGGGGGCGTCGTCTGGATGCGTGCGTCGTGACGATGCCGTTTTACAAACGCGCACCGGCGAAGCGTCGGGTTGCGGCCCCGTCGCATTGATCGCTGTTGATCACTAAAATCGCTCACACTGTCGCTGTGGGTGCCGGAGTGAAGAGTGAACTGGCCCAAGACTGCCGTTGAAGGCGTCCGTGGTCCCAAAATGATGCAGGCAGGTGGTTAATGTCAAACCCAACGGATTGCCGGTACACGCGTGAACACGAATGGGTCCGCAAGGATGGTGACACCTATTTAGTAGGGATCACCCACTACGCGCAGGACTCCCTCGGCGATGTCGTATTTGTTGAATTGCCGGAGATTGGCGCATCGATTTCCGAGGGCACGTCATTTGGCGTGGTCGAATCGGTAAAGGCGGCATCCGACCTGTACGCCCCAATCAGCGGCGAAATCGTCGAGGTGAACGAGCGTCTGCGTGATGAGCCGGATCTTGTGAACCATCATCCATACGAAGCGGGGTGGATGCTACGGGTGCGGGGTTCGGCAGGTTCATCATTCGACGGCCTCATGGATGCATATGCATATGCGGCGTATCTCGAAACGGTTCACTGAGCACCAAGTGAATTGGGCCGGCGCTTCGCAAGGATTGCCAAGATTGTCGTGACAGCGGGGCGGAACGTGAAAGGGGTAGGAGTGCCGTGAGCGGATTCATTTCCACTACACCGGCGGAACGCGATGTGATGCTCAGTCGCATCGGTGTTTCGACGATTGATCAACTGTTCGAAGACCTCCCAACGGAGCACTACCGTCCTGACCTTGATCTCCCGGCAGGTTTGAGCGAACTCGAGACATGGCAGTTGCTGCGAAAACTTTCGGAGACCAACCTTGATCTTGAGAGGCACCCGAGTTTCCTGGGTGCAGGTGCGTACCGGCACTTCGTCCCCGCGGCTATCGGGCACCTGATCTCGCGCGGCGAGTTCCTGACGTCGTACACCCCCTATCAACCTGAAGTCTCACAGGGGACGCTCCAAGCCGTCTACGAATGGCAAAGCATCGTATGTGCCTTGACGGGCATGGACATCTCCAACGCATCGGTCTACGACGCTGGTACCGGGACGGGCGAAGCCGCGAGAATGGCTTGCGCCTTGACACGCCGGCGCCGTGTGCTCGTCCTGGACACGGTCAATCCTCGCTACCGCGAGGTGCTCGCGACATATGCATCTGGACCAGACATCGACGTCGAGACGGTGGCTGCGTTTACATCAAGACCTGACGGCACGCTTGGCCGGGTGACTGACTTTTCGACCAAGATTGACGATAGCGTTGCGTGCATGATCATCCAGCAGCCGAACTTCCTTGGTTGGATGGAACAGGTTGAGGGGCTTTCGGATGCATTGGCGTCGGTCGGGGCAATTCTGGTGGTCATCGCTGACCCCGTGTCCCTTGGCGTAATCCGGCCGCCGGGTGCGTACGGTGCCGGCATCGTTGTTGGAGAGGGAAAGTGGACGGGAGGCCCTGTTGACTTCGGAGGACCATTGGTCGGCATGTTTGCGTGCCGGAAGGACTTTGTCCGCCAGATGCCGGGGCGCATTGTCGGTTCCACCATTGATGGAGATGGGCGCAAGGGGTACGTACTAACCCTTGCGACGCGGGAGCAACACATCAGGCGTGAGAAGGCTACGTCGAACATCTGCACAGCCGAGGCATTGATCGCGCTCGCGACGACGATCTACTTCTGCCATCTGGGACCGGTGGGACTTCGTGAAGTTGCCGAGCAGTCGATCCAGAAGGCGCATTATCTTGCGTCCCGAATTTCCCTGTTGCCGGGCTACACGGTTCAGTCGACCGCACCGTGGCTGTACGAGTTCCCGGTTCACTGTCCGAAGCCGGCCGCGCAAGTGAATGAAGCCCTTCTGGGTTCCGGAATTATTGGTGGGTATGATCTCGGTCTTGAAGACCAGGCTCTTGCGCACTCGCTGCTTCTTTGCTGCACGGAAGTGACCCCCCGGTCCGACATTGACCGCTTGGTCGACGTGCTCGGGTCCCTGTGACGGTACAAGTGTCGGAAGGATAAGACGATGACGACGACCGAACACGTGGAAGTCGCGGTGCAAGCCGGCTCTCCGCTCCGCCCAGCCTCGGGCCATAGCATCTTCGCGGGACGTCAGGAAGGCATACCCGTAGTCTTCGAGAAGAGCGTCAAGGGGCGCCGTGCCGGTAAGTTGCCGGCGCTTGATGTGCCGGTGATGGACCTTGACGAGATCATTCCGGCGAGCGAGCGTCGCCACGAGTTGCCATTGCCGGAATTGAGCGAACTCGATGTCGTTCGCCACTTCACGCGCTTGTCCAAGCGGAACTACTCGATCGAGAGTGAGTTTTACCCGCTTGGTTCGTGCACGATGAAGTACAACCCCAAGATTGATGAGAATGTTGCGGCTCTTCCAGGGTTCCGCAACCTGCATCCCTTGCAACCAGCTGCAACTGTGCAGGGGGCATTGAAAGTTATCCATGACATCCAACGGCAACTCGCCGAGATTACTGGCCTCCCAGGTGTTTCCACGCAACCCGTCGCTGGGGCTCATGGTGAACTGACCGGGATCCTCATGGTGCGGGCGGCACATCTCAAGCAAGGGCGGATGCGCCGGAAGGTGCTTATCCCAGACTCGGCGCACGGAACAAATCCGGCGACTGCAGCCATGGCGGGGTACGAAAGCATCACAATCGGTCACGACCGCGTCACGGGTGAGCTTGATTTCGAGGACTTCAAGTCGAAACTCGATGATGACTGCGCGGCGGTCATGATTACCTTGCCGAACACGCTTGGGTTGTTCGAACGGAGGATTGAGGAGATCTGCCGTCTGGCCCATCAGGTGGGATGTTTTGTCTACTGTGACGGTGCGAACCTCAATGCGCTCGTGGGGCAGATAAGGCCGGGAGACCTGGGGGTTGACCTTCTGCACGTCAACCTCCACAAGACGTTCGCGGTCCCCCACGGTGGTGGAGGTCCGGGTGGCGGTGCGATCTGCGTCGCAGCCGGACTCGAACCGTTCCTTCCCGCACCCTTGGTTGTTCAGGCGGCTGACGGTTCGTTCGCATATGATGCCCACAGGCCCGACTCCATTGGGCGCGTCCACAGTTATCAGGGCAACTTCAACGCCGTGCTGAGGTCGTATGCATATATTCTCCAGCTCGGCAAGGAGGGCCTTGGCGAACTTGGGGCGAATGCGGTCCTTAATGCGAACTACATGCGAGCGCTGCTTGCCGACGATTTCACGTTCTATGTCGATCGCATTTGCATGCATGAATTCGTGCTGGATGGGCGCCCATTCAAGGAGTTCGGGGTCCGGACGCTCGACATTGCCAAGCGACTGATTGATCATGGCTACCACCCGCCGACCATCTACTTCCCGCTTATTGCTCCAGAGGCGATCATGATCGAACCGACGGAGACTGAGTCGAAGGAGACGATGGATGCGTTCGCAAATGCGTTGATCGCAGTTGCGCACGAGGCGAGGACAACGCCGAGCGTCGTCCAGAATGCGCCCCACATGACTCCTGTCGGTCGTCTGGACGAGGTCAGGGCAGCGCGTCAGCCGGATTTGCGCTGGCTGGCACCCGTTTCCTGACCGAAACCATAGTCAGGCCGGTCGTTCGATGGTCACGGCGACCGAGCCTGATTACCGGTGGCGGTTACTCAGACGCGTCCACGCGCCGGACCTGTCGGGCCAGAACGCCCGACGAGCCGACGCATGAGGTCTTCGTCATTTGGAGCCAGTTCGATGGTTTCGATCAACCGGGCCATCGCCTCCGGCGCGTCGCCATACGCTGCCACTGCACGACGCGCGCGGTGGATTGCCTCAAGGCGTTCGGGTGCGATCAGCAGTTCCTCCCGACGGGTGCCTGTGGCACGCAGGTCGATTGCCGGGAATACCCGCCGTTCAGCAAGTCGGCGGCTCAGGACAATCTCACTGTTTCCCGTGCCCTTAAGTTCCTCATAGACCACGTCGTCCTGACGGCTTTCGGTGCCAACCAGGACCGAGGCAATGACCGTCAGGCTTGGCCCTTCGTCGGTGGCACGTGCCGCGCCGAAGAACCGTCGTGACGGTGCCAACGCCCCGGCACTGACCCCACCGGATAGTGTTCGGCCCGCGCCGCGCCCAGTGGTGGCCGCATTGTGCGCCCGTACCAGTCGGGTGATGCTGTCAATCAGAAGCACAACGTCATGCCCATCCTCGACCAATCGGCGCGCACGTTCAGCGGTCAGGTCGGCCAATGCCGCATGTCGGGAGGTTGCGTCGTCGAAAGTGGTAGCCACCACTTCCACCGGGGTCCCCGTCGAGGTGGTGGCTGGAAGCAGGCGAGAAAACTCGGTTGCTTCCTCTGGTCGTTCGCCGATCAGGCAACAGATCAGGCGGGCGTTCGGATGGTTGGCGATTACCGCCAGACCGATTTCCCGGAGAACAGTTGTCTTGCCCGCCTTGGGTGGTGAAACGACGAGTACGCGGCTGCCAAAGCCGATTGGAGAGAAGAGGCCGAGCACCCGACCGGTGGTTGCACCCGGCCTTGACAGATCTATCGCACGGTCGGGATAGATTGCCGTGAGTTGATCAAATCGGGGGCGACTGACCGCGTCAGAAGTGGAGTGCCCATTGATTTCCATGATCTCGGTGGTCTGGGCCGTCCTGCCAGTCACGGATACCAGCGCGACCACGGCGTCTCCGACCCGCACACCGCGTGACAGTGCAAAGCCTGGTGGGACGACAGCGTCTGGTGTGGCCCCGGGCGCCAACGCATCCATTGGGCGCGGCGCTTCCCGGACGACCATCACGCCATCAGGACGGGTGAGGGCGTATCCTCTGACCTCGATATCGAAGGTGGCAGTGGTTGGTGGCTGTCGGTTCCTGAGGTGATCAGGTGCTGGCTGACCGGCACGTTGCCCCGCATCCGCGGGGTTGCCGTCGGCGGGGCGCCTCGGGCGCCGGTTGTTCCGGTGAGGGCGTCGTGGACCACCTGAAATCATCGACATAACGGTACCAGTGATTGCGTATGAGCGGATAGGGCACGACCTGTGGTTCGTGTCTGGCAGGTGCCACGTGCAGGTGTGGCTCATGGAAGGGAACCCAGGATGACTGAACCCGTTGGCGTCGCCTTCATCGGCTTTGGACGACAGGCAGAGTTTCACGCGCGCGCGATGGCAGCAACTCCCGACATGTTCCGGCTAGTGGCCGTTAGCGATATCACCGAAAGCCGCCGGGCAGCAGCGGTGTCTCTTGGCATGCGCGCGGGCAGCCACGTTGGCGACGCCCTGGGGGTTGATGTCGAACTTGTGTTCATTACCAGTCACTCGAGTTTGCACTTCGAACACACCATTGAGGCAATCAAGGCCGGCAAGCACGTGATGGTGGAGAAGCCGTTTGCGACGACTGGTGCTGATGCCCGCGCAATGGTCAATGCTGCGCGTGATGCCGGGGTGCTTATTTCATGCTTCCATAACCGTCGTTGGGACGAGGATGTCTGCAAGGTCCGCACTGCAGTCCGGGATGGCTTGTTGGGGGACTTGGTCTCAATCGAGAATCGCTCGGCTGGTCCGCGCCCGGCCGTTGGCTTCGGAACCCCCGATTTCAAGCAGGAGTGGCGGATTACCGCAAACATGGGTGGGGGCACGATTTTTGATTTTGGGCCCCACTGGTTTGATCAGGTGCTTAGTCTCAAGCCAGGGCATCGCGTCGTCCAGGTCTACGGTGACGTGCGTCACCTGCGCTGGGGCGACGCTGACGACTTCTTCGAGGCACGCATCGTGTTTGACGATGGGTGCCGCGCTACGGTTGGAAAGTGCGACTTCGCCTACCTGTCGCCGCCAAAGTGGCTCATCTACGGAACTGCAGCCACACTGCGGCATGACAGCGATGCCTGCATCGTCGAAACCGCGACGACAAGCCTCCGCATAAAGGAGGGTGATGCCAAGGGAGACCTCTTCGGAAACCTCCACGATGCAGTGCGGAACGGTTCACCACTCCTTGTGACTGGCAATGAGGCGTGCCGCAACATCGAACTCATCGAGGCCACCATCACGTCTGCACGTGAACGCAGGGCCATCGACGTCGACATCTAGGGGTTCATTTGGTGGTCAGTGGTGACCGTTGGGCTTGCATAACGAGCAAGCCCAACGGTTTTCTACCCTGGATGCTTACTGCAATTGAAGGGATGAATAATCGCCGAGCAGAAACTTGTGACCTCGCGGTTTTGAGGAAGCTCGCTTCAGTTCGGCGTGGCGGCCGATCAGGCTGTCTTCGATCCGTTCCTCGATGTGTTCAATGCGTGCATGGTCGAGGACGATGCTGTGCGCGATTTCGCTTGAGGTGACGCGGCATCCGTCACCGATGGCGGTGAATGGCCCGATGAACGTGTCAGTGATGACGGCGTCGGCTCCGATGATTGCCGGACCACGAATGACGCTTCGGACTACCGATGCCCCATGTTCGATGATTACTCGACCGGTCACCTGGCTCGTGGGATCCACGTCACCGTCAATTCGTGTTTCAATGGTGTCAAGGACCAGGCGATTGGCATCAAGCATGTCGATATGCTTGCCGGTGTCAATCCAGTACCCGGTGATCATCTCCGGGCGCACGTCCTTGCCGGTCTCGATAAGTCTTGAGAGCGCATCGGTAATCTCAAGTTCACCCCGTGCGGATGGCTTCAGTCCCCGGGCCGCCTCGAAGAAGTGGTGGTCCAGGAAGTAGATGCCGACAATTGCCAGGTCACTCTTGGGCACGGCCGGTTTTTCCTGTAGCTCCACCACGCGACCCCGCTCGACGACTGCGATGCCCAAGCCGTGAGGATTTGGCACCCTGTGCAGGAGCAAGATTGTGTTCATCGCGCCATCACGAAATGTTCGTGCTTGGTCGGCGATGCCTTCGCGGATGAAGTTGTCTCCGAGGAAAACGACAAACTTGTCGGTCCCGACAAACGGCTCACAGATGCTCACGGCGTGGGCAAGACCCCGTGGCGCGTCCTGCTCGATATAGGTAACCGATGCCCCCCAACGTGATCCATCTCCAACCGCGGACATGATCTGTTCACGTCCCATCGGGAAATCGGCTGGAACCACGATGCCGATTTCAGTGATCCCGGCGTCAACGAGGTCTTCGATGGCGTAGAACAGGACAGGCTTGTTGGCAACTGGTACGAGCTGCTTGGCACCGGTGTAGGTCAAGGGGCGCAGGCGCGTGCCCTTGCCTCCTGCAAGGATGATTCCCTTCACAGAACTGCCTTCCGAGGGGATGCGCCGTAAAAACTCGTGCCGGGCAGACAAAGACGTGCCCGAAACAGCCGCCCCGATGGGTCAAACGGCGGCGTCACGCAGGTGGCACACCGAAGATACCGGACCCGACTGCGATCCGCGCAAAATGGCGACACCCCGTGCCAGTAAGAACCGGGCACGGGGTGTCATTCTGGTGGGCCGGGGTGGATTCGAACCACCGTAGGCAGTCAAGCCGGCAGATTTACAGTCTGCTCCCATTGGCCACTCGGGCACCGACCCATGCACCCTATCCGTACCCGCGACGCGCGGTCAGGACCGAAGGATGGTACCAGTCCGCGGTCGACGTGGTTGGAGTGACGGGGGTTTGCCGGTATCGCGGCTATACTGCACGGCCGGGGGCAGACGTCGCAATGCGATGGTCTGCCTGGCATAGAGGTGAAACCGGGTGATGAAACGACGAGCAGTCTTCACATGTCTTGCGGGCACAGCCACGACATCCGGGCTCCTGCTGGCGTCGTGCGGCGACAGTGCAGAAGAGCCAAACAAGGCGGCTCCGGCGGGCGCGTCAGGTGCGGCAACCAAGGCGCCCGCTGCTGGTGGCAGCGCGGGTACGCCGGCACCAGTCACGGCCCTGACCGCCGACCCGAAGGCGGTCTCCAAGGTACTGCTACCGAAGTTGGTCGCACTGATCGATGCCATCAACAGCAAGGACGCTGGCAAGATTGCGACCACCAAGAAGGAGCTTCAGCAGGAAGCTGACAAGTCTGACGAAGCGGTCCGCGCCTCGACCGGGCAGGCTGCCAATCAGGTCAACGCTGCCTTGAACAACATTCGCCTTGCGGGAATGTCCAATGACATAAAGACCCTCGAGCGAGCGAAGACATTGCTCGAAGAGGCAATGAAGTAATGACAAACCTCGAGCGGGTCCACGCATCGGAGGACGCTTGCCTCAGCTGCGTGGGCTTGGCCAGTTGCGAAGCCGGTGGTCGGAAAGCCCGGGCTAGGGCCTCACGCACCGGGTTCGGAAGCGTCGATCTTGGCGGCGAGTTGCCGTGCATCGGCGTTCATGGAAACCGCTCGGTGCACCTCACGGATCATGGTCTTGACCCGGGTGATCTCGGCATGTGATCGCGGATCCATTGGATCCTGTGCAATTGCGCGTGCCAACTTGCCTCGGTATTCAACAAGGCGACGAAGGCGTTCGAGAACAATCCGGTAAGGGCTGTCTTGCGGGACTGAGACCGGTTCATCGGTTGCCGGTTCAGCCTTGGGTTCGAAAAGTGCGACCATTGACTTGGCTTTCCTGTGTAACCGCATTACGCATGGATGCGCCGAAACCCGACGGCCATGGTGCGGTCGTAATCTGGGCAGGGGAGTCAATCCGGGCCCGCGACAGAACGCTTTGATTGACTGTAACGCGCCACCAGCACTCAGAATGCCACATCTACGAGTGGCGTCCCAGAACGACCCCGGCGATCCGTCGCCAAAGTCTTTCGAAGCGGTGTCAGCTACGGACGCGCCATGTGATGCGCCCGCGCTTCAGGTCATATGGCGAGAGTTCGACTTGTACACGGTCACCGATGCCCACCCGAATGTAATTCTTGCGCATCTTGCCACCGAGATGGGCAAGCACTTGGTGGCCTCCGTCGAGTTCAACCGTGAAAAACGCATTTGGAAGGGTTTCCTTGATGAGCCCATCCATAACGATCTTCGTATCGTCAACCCGACCTTGCCGGCCACCCGCCTGGGGCTGCACCATCCGTATGCCTCACTCCAGCCCGCTCGTCTTGGTGCGGGACTGTCCCTGACCTGTCATTCGTTCACATGGGTTCGGTTTGAAATGCATCCCGACCATTTCTTCAATGGTACCCGCTTGCGATGGTGTTCGTCACGCCTATAATCTGGAAGCGCTGGTGCTTTCGAAGGGTCGCGATGACCAATTCGAATGTGTCGGGGTCGGTCTGACTGTTGTCGGACCGGTCGAGAGGGTCGCCGATGCCCAAGTACATCGAACTCACTGAAGACGAAACGTGGGCAATCGACCTCATGGTTCGTCACACCTATGCCGAGTCAGGTTCGGTCATCGGTCAAGGCCTTCTCCTCAAGGTAATGAACCTGATCCTCGAGTTTGATGATCGCCGGGGCACCCCGACATCACCCGTGGCCTTACCGATGGCGGTTACCGAAGAGGAGTGCTGGGCGCTGGACCATCAGGTTCGGTGCGACCTGACCATCAACAATAAGAACGTTGGGCGGGGCCTCCTTGTGAAGGTGTTCCGGACACTTACTGCCTTTGCGAACGAGCGGGACGCAACGTCCGGTGTGGCGTGGCTTGACGACCTTACGGCACGGTTACCGGGCAACGATGGTGGTGAACCTCGAAATGGTCATGATGGGCCGGGTTCGAGTGGTCGTCCGAGTGGCGGGAACCGTCTCGATGGGTCACACGATCACCCCGGCGACAGTGATGATGGCGCAAGTCCGCCACTCCCGCGAAGCAAGTGATCACAGATCAGTTAAGGCCGAGTACGTCGGGTGACTTCATTCCGATGCGAACGACTTGATGTCTGATGAATTTGCCGATGCCCGACCAGCGCGTTTGCGCTCTCAGGGGACTGCGACGCGCGTCGAATTCGTCCTCGAGGCGCGGACAACCCTGATTGGCCGGTCACCCCAGTGCGACATTCAGGTTGATGAGCCACTGGCGTCACGGCGCCACGCAGAAATCGTTCGACAGACTTGGCGATATGTCATCTCTGATGTAGGAAGCCGAAACGGTACGCTGCTCAACGGCGAGGTTCTGGATGGCGAGCGACAGCTTCGCCATGGAGATGTGATCCAGGTAGGCACAACCCGGTTGCAGTTTGATGATCCGAACGCGACCATCGTTGAGGCAACGGGGCTTCCGCGTGCAAACCTGTCGGTCTGGGTCAATCACCAGTCTGGCGAGGCATATGCCCACGGCAAGGCGCTAGTCCTCGCGCCCAAGGAGCTTGCGTTCCTCACACTTCTCTTTGAACATCCGGGAGTAATCTGTGACCGCAACCAGGTCGCCATCAAAGTCTGGCCGGAGTATGGCGGTCGCATCGGGAGTTACAACATCGAGACCCTTGTGAGTCGATTGCGTCGGAAATTGGAACACGCAGGCGCGTCTCCCGACCTGATCGTGACGGTCAGGGGTCGGGGCTATCGGCTGACAAATCCGGATCCGTCCCCGGCGACTGGTGAGCCATAGGTCGTGCAGCTCCCCGGTGCCGGTCAAGCGGGACGGACGGACTAGACGTTGGCACGCCGTTGCGGTATAGTCATGGTGAGGTTTGGGACACGCTGACCCTTTCGTCGCTGTTGAACGGTGAGAACCGGTTCGTTGGCGTAAGTTCAGCGCACTCCACTCCAGGTTCGATACACCGCTGGTAACGGCCAGGGAACGATCTTGCGCGCCAGGGAGCGGACAGAATTGTCCAGGTTCCGAGCGCAGTGGGACCAGTCCCCGGACCCGGTACCAGCGTCCGGTGAGGCAGCGCCAGGCGGCTTCGGGATCCCTCCCGTAAGACCGCGCCGCGGAACGCCAAGCCGGATGCTCGCCGTTCAGGCGGTGTGGGGTCGAACAGTTCCGCGGCCGGTACCTGAAGCCCACCAGGTGCGGTCGGGCGCTGCTGGGTGGGCGTTCGTGTGCTGTTTGTGGCACACAACCACCGCGGTTACGTCTGGTATTCCCTCGCATCTGCCATAGGCGGTCGTCGGCTTGCCGGAGTTGTGCTATGCGTATTGACTTAACCTGCCATACCCGCAGGTATGCGTCAGCATCCGTTCGGCAGTGCGTGACATTGGTGGGGCAGCCCAGAAAGGACCAGCCTCCAATGCTTCATCTTGTCATCGATGGCTTCGTGGACGACGCCTCCGTCCTCGGACAGGTGGAACCGATCTTCGATCTGTTGAACGAGTTGCCCGGCCTGATTGACATGACCAAGATCACGCAGCCTTACGTCTTCCGGTACCACGGAGTGGTTGCCGATGACTGGGGAGTGACTGGCATGGTCATCATTGCCGAAAGCCACATCTCTATCCACACCTTCCCGGAGCATCGCCGGTTCCACATGGACGTCTTCAGCTGCAAGACTTTTGACTACGCGCGAACGCTTGAGATCATCGACGGGCGCTTGGGCGTTGTCGAGCGAGCCGCAGACGTGGTCCGCCGGCCGGTCGTCGGTGAGCAAGTCGAGCACGCAGGCGACATGCATTGGCGCATGACGCCGATGCCTCCGATGGTCGTGAGGGATGTTTCCGAGACAGCCCGGCTTCGCGCCCTGGTCGGCGCCGGCTGATTGGCGACCCCCATGACTGTTCGCGCGGCTGTCATTGACAGCCGCGCCGTCTGCAAGTCGCTCCCCGTGTTGTCGCCCCGTCGACTTGGCGGGGTGAACTGTTTTTGCTGCGGTCGAGGTGGAACGCCCCTCGGCGCGGCGCGGTTAGGCGGGTGCCTTGATGTTTAGATCTGCGCGCATTTTTGGTGGTCTCGAACCTGAGCGGTCAGACTATTCGACGTCTCAGGTCGTGATCGTTCCGGTTCCGTACGACGCGACGACGACATATCGTTCGGGGACGCGTGACGGTCCGAGGGCGATCATTGATGCGTCCCTGCAATTGGAATTATGGGATCTTGAACTCGGGTGCGAGCCTGCGGACAACGGCATACACACTTTTCCCGAGGTAGAACCGCATCTTGGCAGTTCGAAACTGATGGTCGAACGGGTCCGGGACGTCGTCGCTGGTGTGATTGCGGATGGGAAGGTCCCGATCATGATCGGTGGTGAGCACACCCTCACAGCCGGCGCCGTCGACGCATGTGGTGCGGTATACCCAGGCCTCGCGATCCTGTATCTGGACGCCCACGCTGACGTACGGGAACCGTACCTGGGTGCCGAATGGAACCACGCCAGCGCCCTAAGACTTTCAATCGCGGCGATACGCCGCGGTCGGACGGTTTCTGACGTGTCGGTTGTCGCGGTCGGCATCCGAAGCGCGGCGGCGGAGGAAGCCTCGTACATCAGCGAGAACGCATTAACGGTCGTTCTTGCCCAGGCAGTAGCGGAGACCCGATACGGCGGGATCGCCGCGCGGGATCGACTGTGGGACGCAGCGCTTGAGCGGCTCGGTCCCCGCAACACCCCGCTTTACATAAGTGTCGACCTGGACTGTCTCGACCCTTCGGTGGTTGCCGCCGTTGGCACTCCCGAACCGGGCGGGCTTGATTGGTATGAGGTGACCTCGCTTTTGCGCCGGGCCTGTGAACGGTTCAAGGTCGTCGGTGCAGATGTTGTCGAACTCTCACCTGCCGAGGGGCCAGTTGCGGGCACATTTGCCGCTGCGAAGCTTGTGTACAAGCTCGTGGGCTACATCGGGCATGGCCGAGATGGTGATCAGGCCCCTTAGGGGCTAACCAACGGTCGATAGCCAGCGAGTAAGGCGCATGATGCCATCGACATCATCCGCCAATTTGAAATTTCGCTAGGCGACAGGATGTTCATTCGACACGAACACTGACCGCGCGCTGGACTCGTCCGCGTGTGTCCTGGCCGATCTCGAAACTCACTGCCTGACCTTCAGCCAAGTTGTCGAAGGGATACCCGACAACTCCGGTTGCATGGAAAAAGATTTCTTGGCCATTCTCCATCTCGATAAAGCCGAATCCACGCTCCCGGATCAGCCTAACCACACTGCCACGCTGCATGCCACGCGCCTCACAAAAAACTACACCTGCAGCCCTGCTCGCCACCGGGTTACCGAGCCGGCGCGTGCGTGCTGACCACCGTTTAGGAGTGCGAAATCGGCCCGGTCCCGACCGGTGTCACCTTGTCCAGAACCAGCCCGTACCCGCGCCGAAACCCGTCCGTGATGATCGCCTACACCATATCAACTACCGTTGTGTCGACCCTGACGGGGCGTCAGACTTGCGCGATCAGGGCCTGCCTGACAATGTCAATTGAACCGGTCACGACGTCTGGTGGGTTCGTGGCATGTGCCACGTCGGCAATCGTCGCGACCCCCGTGAGGACCAGGATTGTGGCAACTGAGGCGCGTGCACCCGCGAGAATGTCCGTATGTAACCCGTCGCCAATCATGACGGTTTCCTGGTGTACGACCCCTAGTCGAGCCATTGCAATTTCGAGCATTACGGGTGAGGGTTTTCCGATTACGGTTGGTTTTACCCCGGTCGCAGCCTCCAGATAGGCGAGGGTTGCACCGTTGCCTGGCAGGAAACCATGTTCAGTCGGCAGCGCGAGGTCGGCATTGGTCGCGACGAACGCCGCTCCGAACCGGATGGCACTGCTTCCGCGCACGAGGCGCTCGTAGGTCAGACGTCGGTCAAGGCCACATACTACCACCTTCGCATGACCGGGGTCGGTTGTCAGCTGAAATCCGGCGCCGACCATCGCTCGTACGAGGCCTTCTTCACCGATGACCATAAGCGGTGTCCCGGCAGGCCAGTCACGTCGAAGGTAGACGGCGGTAGCCTCGGGGGAGGTGAGGATATCCTCGGGGTCGATCAGGAACCCCATGCCTTTCAGGTGGTCACTAACCTGCCTGCCGGTGCGTGTGGAGTTGTTGGTGATCAGTTGGAACGGCAACTTCCGCTGGCGGAGTGCATCAAAAAACTCTCCAGCTCCCGGGATCGGTCGGGAACCCGTGAAGATCACTCCGTCGAGGTCGACAAGGTACGCGCGGCGCGTTCTCACAAGGGCTGAAAGCAAGGGTTCCCGAGGATCCATCTGGACGAAAGTGTAGTCGATAGGTCTACAATCTCCGTAAGCGTGAGAGACGGTTTCTTGGGGACGCTTTGGCAACTGCGGTAATGGACGAGACCGAACGAGGGGCATGGCTTCCGATAGCTCGGGTTCCGGGGATTGGCGCCCATGGAACACGTCGGCTCCTCGAGCATTTTGGCGAATTGCACAAGGCATGGACTCAAACCCGGGCTTCCTTATTGCATCGGGCCTTGACCGGCGTGCGGTTGACCAACTACTGGCGACCCGTGGGGGATATGACCCGAGGCGCGACTTGGTTCGGCTAGAAGCGCTCGGGGCGACGGCTCTCACGTGGTGCGGTCCTTAGTACCCGGCACCGTTGCTGGCAGTTGTCGACGCGCCACCAGTGCTGTGAATGTGCGCGGACGGTTGGACGCTTTGCTCGCCCCGTCGGTGGCAATCGTGGGCACGCGCCGTGCCGCCGGATATGGGCGTGAACAATCTGAACGGTTCGCGACCGATCTCGTCCGGGCTGGTTGGGTTGTGACCAGCGGACTTGCTCGAGGTGTGGACACTTACCCGCACCGCGGCGCGGTTGCTGCGCTTTCGGCGTCCGCAGCAGGTCAACGGCCCGGTACGGTCGCTGTCATGGGCCACGGGATAGACACCGTCTACACGCCAGCGAATGCACGCCTCGCCGCACAGATCATTGAGTGTGGCGCACTTGTTTCGGACCACCCGCTTGGCGTGGGGCCGGCAGCAGACCATTTCCCCGCACGCAATCGGATCATTTCCGGACTGAGTCTCGGGACACTGGTAATCGAGGCCCCACCCGGGTCAGGCGCGCTGATCACCACAAACTACGCCAATGACCAAGGCCTGCAGGTTTACGCCCTCCCTGGCCCCGTGTCATCTCCCGCGAGTGAGGGCCGTCATCAGTTGATCAAGCAAGGTGCACGCCTGGTCACCTCAGCGGAGGACATCGTGATCGACTTGCTTCCAACGTTGGCGATGCTGGGTCGAACTCTTCCATCCCGGCAGGGTCCGCTTTCACCCGCGGGCCGCGCGCAATGGACCGTCGAGGGCCTCAGCTTGCAATCAAGTTCGACGAAAGTGTCGGAGGTGGGTCAACGACGCCGATTGGTCCTGAGGCGTTAGTGATCCCAGTGATTCGAGATGCGTCACGCCCGATGCATGTTGACGAAATTGCCCGGGCAGTTCAAATCTCGGCGTCCGAGATCGCCGGGGTCCTCGTGATGCTCGAACTTGACGGGTGGGTGCGCGACGACGGTTCCCTTGAATATTCGCTCGCCCGGCATCCCGATTGAGGCCGAACAGGGGTAGGTATCCCGGCCATGGGAAACGACTCCCTTATACTGGCCGTTGAAGAAGACGCGTGACGGACGTTGACGGTGCATTGATCCGCATCGGCACGTTTTTAGTCGACGAGTAATCTGGCGGTGGGAGTGACGATGCGTCGCCGAGAGAGTATCACCCTTGCGGTCATCATCCTGATCGCCTCGGTTGCGGGATGGATCGTCTGGCCGGACAACCCAGGCATTCACGCCACCGTGTTCGACCGAGATATCGACGTCGACTTCAAGGTCGTAGAGGGCCTTGATTTGCAGGGTGGCTTGCAGGTTCTGCTTGAGGCCGATCCTGCTCCGGGTCAGGAACTGACGCCAGAGACCATGAATGCTGCACGCTCAGTAATTGAGCAGCGCATCAATGCCTTCGGAACAACCGAACCGGTCATCCAGCTTCAGGGTCAACGGAGAATCGTCGTAGAGATGCCGGGTGTGAAGACGTCCGAGGAACGTGATCGTGCGGTCAAGCTATTCGGTGAAACAGGCCTCCTCGAGTTCGTGGATACCGGTTCAACAAGCCCGCCGCCCGGACGGCCAATCGAACCTGGCAAGTACCCGACGGTGCTTACGGGCAAGAACGTGGACGCCACGGCAGTCTCAGTCACCTTTGACCAGCGGAATACACCGCAAATCGCGTTCGGCTGGGATGCCGAAGGTGCGAGAACGTTTGGCGACTACACCGAGAAGAATGTTGGCAAGTATCTGACTATTGTTCTGGATGGTGTCGTCCTCTCGGCGCCGCGGATCAACAGCCGGATAGAAGACCGTGGTGTGATCACTGGCCGGTTCAGCCTTGCGGAAGCCAAGGACATCGTCACGAAACTCAAATATGGTGCGTTGCCTGTTCCGGTCAAGGTGGTGCAGCAACGTGAGATTGGCGCGACACTTGGCCAGGACTCGGTTGACCGCAGCATCATGGCCGGCGCGGTCGGGCTTGGTGTGGTGTTGGCATATATGCTCATTTACTATCGGCTGCCTGGCTTCATCGCCGGGGTTGCCTTGGTGATCTATTCCTTGCTTTCATTCGCTGCGTTCAAGAACCCATGGGCACCAGTGACCCTGACGCTGGCGGGGATTGCGGGTTTCATTCTCTCGATCGGCATGGCAGTGGACGCAAACATCCTGATCTTTGAGCGAATGAAGGAAGAACTGCGCCTAGGTCGGACCCTCGGTGCGGCCATCGAGGCCGGGTTCAACCGAGCGTGGGACAGCATCAGGGACTCCAACTTCTCGACCTTGATCACCTGCGCGGTTCTTTATTACTTCGGGAGCGGCCTGATCCGCGGCTTCGCACTGACCCTTGCACTTGGTGTCATTGTCAGTCTGTTCACGGCAATCGTCGTGACACGTACTTTCCTCCGCCTCTTGCTGAGCACTGGTGTCGCACGCATGCCTGCCCTCTTCGGGGTCGGAGGCGTGACGGTGCCGGTTGAGACCGTAAAGCGCGCACCTTCGAGGCCGGATCCGAACGGCTTCCTGCCGGCCGGCAATTAGGCACCTGCTGCGTCCTGCCGAACTGCACAGGAGACGAATTACCGTGTTCGACATCATCGGACGGCGAAACATCTACTTCCTCATTTCGGGACTGATGATCCTGCCTGGTCTGATTGGTCTGGCAATCTGGGGGCTGAACCTCGGCATCGACTTCACCGGCGGGAGCCTTGTTGAGGTGCGTCTGGGTGCGAACCCGGCATCCGCGCAGGTGCGCACAGTGTTCGTGGATGCAGGGCTTACTGATGTGTCAGTAATTACCGGTTCGACTATTGACGCGCTTGGCATGACCTACCTTATCCGGACCAAGACGATTGATGCTGGTGCGAAGTCAGATGTTCTGGCGAAACTCGGGTCAGCCTATGGCCCGCTGACTGAGGATCGCTTCGAGTCCGTCGGTCCCGTCATCGGGCGCGAGACCGCCACAAATGCGTTTCTTGCGGTGATCGGGGCGTCAGTCCTAATCCTTCTTTACCTTTCGTATGCGTTTCGTCAGGTTCCAAACCCTTGGCGGTATGGAGCTTGCGCAGTATTCGCGTTGTTGCACGATGTAGTCCTTGTAGTTGGTCTCTGGGCCATCCTAGGCAAGCTATTCGGCTTGGAGGTGGATGCGCTCTTTGTCACCGCCATCCTTACCGTTGTCGGGTTCTCGGTTCACGACACCATCGTCGTGTTCGACCGCATCCGGGAGAATGTCTCGAGGTTTCCGGGGGAGATGTTCGAACGGGTTGTCAACTTCAGCGTGAATCAGACCCTGGACCGGTCTATCAACACTTCCTTGACGGTAATCCTTACCTTGACTGCGCTACTCCTGCTTGGCGGGGCGACGATCCGAGGGTTCGTACTGGTCCTGCTGGTCGGCATTGTGTCAGGGACGTATTCCTCAATCTTCAATGCCAGTTGCCTGCTCGTGGTCTGGGAGAATGGCGAACTCGCACGGTTGATCGGACGGATCCTCCCTGAAAAGCCGGTCGTCGCAGCTAGCCCGTAGACACTTCGCCTTGCCCGACGCCCGATGCTTTCCATGCGTACACTTGCGTTCGTTTGGCGCCCCGGGTTTAATCGCAGGCGCGATGAGGAATTGCAAGGATGAGTGCTGTGACCATCAATCGTCGGTTCGTGGATAGGGTCGTGCTCATCACTGGAGGCGGGTCCGGGATTGGCGAGGCGATGGCACTGGCGTTTTCCCAGGAAGGTGCACGCGTCGTGGTTGTTGATCGTGACGCGGCTGGTGCTTCGCGAGTGGCATCCTCCATCGTTGCATCAGGGGGTTTGGCGGTGGCCGAGACTGCTGATGTTGCGCTTGCATCAGACATGAAGCGGGTGGTCGATGGTGCGGTCGAACGCTGGGGGCGCATCAATGTCCTCTGCAACAACGCTGGCATCGGGATCGCTGCGGTATGCCATGAAACTTCGGAAGCCGACTGGGATCTGACGATGGCAATCGATCTCAAAGGCGTTTTCCTGGGATGCAAGTACGCGATCCCGCACATGCTTCGGCAGGGCGGCGGAGTGATCTGCAACACGTCCTCAGTTGCAGGGCAGGTTGGGGTCTTGAACCGCGCGGCGTACTGCTCCGCGAAGGCGGGGGTTCTCGGCCTGACGAAGTCCATCGCCATCGATTACGCGGGGCATAACATCCGCTGCAATGCTCTGCTTCCAGGCACGGTTGACTCGCCCTGGATCGGCAAGGTCCTGGCGCAGCACACAGATCCGGTTGGAGAGCGCGCGCGCATGGAAGCCCGGCAACCGGTTGGTCGGATGGGTCGACCCGAGGAGATTGCGCAGGCTGCCCTGTACCTGTGTTCGGACGACGCTTCCTACGCCACTGGTACTGGCCTAGTTATTGACGGTGGCCTGACCGCGCGATAGGCGCGCTGGCAGATGTGGGAGCAAAGGAAACTCTCCCGAATATCGCCAAGGTGACCTGTTCCATAGTGGGACCATGGTGCCGGAACTGTCCAAGGTTCAGGCAATTGGCGGTGTCAAGATCAGGGTCGGTATGGCCTCATGGACGGATCCGACCCCTTTTAAGGGAAGGTTGGTATCCGGGGGGGTATCGACGGGTGAGGCGAGGCTTAGGTTCTACTCGGACCGCTTTCCGATTGTCGAGGCTGATGCGCCCTTCTATGCGATACCTTCGCCATCGGTCGCTCAGCTATGGGTCCGGCGGACTTCCGATTCATTCCGGTTCAATGTCAAGGCTTTCGCACCGTTAAGGATTGACTGCAAAAGGGAGCGGCGTCGGGGCCTGACCGGGAATCATGGTGGCATGAACCAGTTGCGCCTCGCGAACGGTTTCGAACGATCCACCAAGCGCACGCGCCGGCAGGCCTTC